>JBOGTO010000178.1:0-8561 GCA_050695155.1 Ktedonobacteraceae bacterium | reverse complement strand
GGGATACTGGGGTTTGTGTGGTTGATGGGGCTGGCGATCCTCTTTGTGATCGGCTTCTGGCCCTGGATTCTGGTGTTGGTTGGCATTTCTGCCATTCTAGGCTCGATGATCGGACCCATAACCGCCGGTTTGATGGGCATGGGTATGTATGCCGCCATGCAGAACAACCAGCCTCAACAGCAATACCAGCAGCCCTATCAACAACCTTATCCACCTGAGCAGCCGCCACCAGACAGCCAGTATGAGCCATATCAGCAAGGATACCAGCCACCCCAACCGACTCCCGGAGCTTATCAAGAAGGTGGTCAGCAATACCAGTACCCACAGCCCAAACAAGAGTTCGACCAGCCACAGAAACATGATCCACAGGAATTGCCGCCCCAGCAGCAATAACGTCATCAGTGTCAAATAGCAGGCTCAGGCAACCGCAAGGGTTGGCCTGAGCCTGCTATTTGACACCCCTTTCCTTCGCGCGGTAAGATCAAACTGAACACATCTATTTCACCGTATACCATCATAGCGAGAGGAGTATCTTGACATGGCATTGACAAATTTTGCCGGGTCAGTCGCCGTCATTACGGGAGGAGCCAGTGGCATCGGCTTTGCAACGGCTGGCGCATTGCGCGAGCGCGGGGCGCATGTGGTACTGGCCGACATCAATACAGACGGATTGCTCAAAGCCCAGGAACAGCTTCGCCAGCACAGCACTGATGCGCAAGCCGAAATACTCGCTGTCCCAACCGATGTTACCAGCGAAGCCCAGGTACAGGCATTGATGAAACGGGCAGAAGAGGCATTTGGGAGCATCGACCTGGTTGTCACCTGCGCCGGTATCGGGCGCGGCGGCCCAATCGACACGTTCTCATCCAACGATATGCAAACTTTGATGAATATCAACTTTATGGGAACCTATAACTGCGCGCAATCTGCGTTGCCAGCCATGCGGCGACAGGGTTCCGGCTATTTTGTCTTCCTCAGCTCGGTAGCGGGCAAGCTTGGCACGCCGATGCTCTCCGGGTATTGCGCCAGTAAATGGGCGGTGCGCGGTTTCTCCGCTGCCATGCGCGCGGAACTCTATGGCACAGGTATAGGCGTTACCACCGTTTATCCTGCCTGGGTCGATACGCCGATGGTCCGCCAGGAAACTGAGGAGGAAATGCGCCTGCTCAACGTGCAGATTATGCTGACGCCCGAACAGGTGGCTGCTGAGATATTACAGGCTGTAACGGAGGGTAAACGCGATTTGACGCTTGCTCCCAATCCCGATATTGCCTTTGCGCTCCAGTTGTTCGCTGCCGACCAGGACAAGGCAGAGGATATAATGGGCGCGTCGATGCAACAGCAATTAGCGAACCTGGCGAATCGGTCATCGTAACAAAGGATAGAGTATGGACAACCAGCGCAGCCTCAATGACATGAGCGGAAAAACAGGCAAACGAGACTATGGTTTCTACGGTCCGGGCAGCGTGGCCTGGAAGGTCGGGCGCGAAACGACGGTCTTGCTGGGTGGTTCGCGCGCGGTCTTGATGCAACTGGCTCATCCGCTCGTTGCAATGGGCGTCAGCAGGCACAGCAGCTATATGAGCGACCCCTTTGGTCGTGCCGAACGCACCTTTATGCATGGCGAGTGGCTGATGTTTGGTTCGCTCGAGAAGGCGCATAAGGCCGCGCGCGAAATTAACCATCTTCACAAGAGTGTGCATGGAATGCTGCCCATCGAGGCCGGGGCTTTTCTTCCTGGCACGCCCTACGATGCGCGTTTCCCCGAACTGCTGCTATGGGTTCATGCCACGCTGGTCGATACGCTGCTCCTGTGCTATGACCTTTTTATTGGGCCGCTCACACTTGCCGAGCAGGACGACTATTACCAGCAATCTAAAGAGGTGGCGCACCTGCTCGGCCTGTTGCCAGAAAAGATGCCTGGCACTGTCACTGATTTACGAGCATATGTGCATGATGTCGTGCATAGCAATCAACTTGCAGCCACGCCACAGGGGCGCAGACTCGTCCAACAGGTGCTTTTCCCGCCTGCGCCTGCTATTCTGCGCCCGGCCATGCACCTGAATTACCAGCTTACCTGCGCGTTATTACCCCAACCTGTGCGCGAAATCTACGGCATGGAATGGGATGCGAACCGCCAGCATCTTTTCGACCTGTCAGCATGGGGGATGCGCCAGGTCATTCCGCGCCTGCCCATGTCCCTGCGCGAACTACCTGTGACGCGACGCATCATCAATCAGACGCTGCGAGCATCATAAAGTCTACCGGACGCCCGTAAAAGGTATCTCTACATGTCATCGGCCGCCTTTATAGCAGGCGCGGGCGACGGGGCAAAAAGGTCTCCCGAGGCGTTGGCGCTGCTCCCAATAGCATCTTGATCTGTTGGAAATTCATCGCTGTGCGTCCTGCGATAATGAATCCAGAAGGCTACTGCGAAAGCTTGAAGTAATCCGGCGAGAGGCGAAGCGAATATCGCCCCCCAGGGACCGAAAAGCTCGCCGCCTATGGTCAGGGCCATCAAAGAGACAACCGGGTGCAGTCCCACCGCTTTTCCGATCAGGCGCGGCGCTAATATATAGCCTTCAAAGATGTGAACGAGTATAAAGTAGGCCAGCACCAGAATAGCTGTCAACCATCCCTGCGTTAAAGCTAGTAGAACCGCGACCACACCGCAGATAATCGTTCCCAGCACCGGGATGAACTCGGTAACAAAGGAGAGAACACCGAGCAAGATAGCATAGGACGATAGGCCCAGAACTGCCATCCCTGCGCCCACAATCGCACCTATAATGACGCAGAGCGTAAATTGACCACGTATATACCCCCCAACCACATGTTGCAAGATCGACATGATCGAATTGATACGCCCCCGTTGAGAAATCGGTGTTCTATTACGTAACCATTTGACAGCCCGCACGCCATCCACCAGCAAATAAATGCTGATGACGACGGTGAGCAGCATATTGACAAGACTGCTTGCAACCCCGCTCAGAATGGGCAAGATTCCGCCCGCCACCGTGCCGGCAAAATTGGTCAACTGGTTACTAAGTTGCGATGCTACATTTCGAATCTGGTCGTTTGAGATGCCAATTTCATTCAGAATTTTCACCAATGGCGAAGCCTGCCCATTCTTACCGGGCTGCAATAAGACCGCGATACTTTGTGCCAGCGTGGATAATTGCGTGACCATTGTCTTGATGATGAAGTAGAGAATAAGGCCAAGCAGTCCAAGTACGATCACATAGACTGCAACAATAGCAAGAGGACGTGGCATGACACGCTGGAAGAGGTCAACCACCGGAACAATGGCATAGGCGATCAGCGATGCGACAATAAATATCAAAAGCGCCGTGATGATATAACTGGCTCCCCGCACTAGCACAAAAGCTACTGCAATGGCCGCCAGGATAGTCAGTAGAATAATCAATCGTCTTGTCCATAAGCTGGTGGCAGTGCTGCGCTGCGAGGTTTCAGGATGCCGGGGGATGGGACTATGGGAGGACACTTCACGCTGGTTGGGGTCCGAGAGCATATTTTCTTCCTCCTTTGCGCCTGCATAACGATCTCATCAGTCATTTTACTATATAATGCCCGTCAATGGGAGAGATTCACTCGGTAGCGACTTTATCCATTACGCACAGAAGGCTGGTTCTTTCTATGTGACTATAGTATAATGGCGTGGCGGCATAAACAATGCGCAATGTTGTGAATTAGGTCATTGTCTTACATCGCCCCAGAGCCTATACTCGATTCAGAAAACGATGAAGGAGAAACTTGCATGGAGATGGAGACGCTTCCGTCAGGTACCAAACTGAACGGGCGCTATCGTGTCGAGCGAGTTCTGGGCAATGGCGGCTTCGGTCATGTCTACCTGGCGATAGATATGCAATCAAGCCAACTATTCGCCATCAAAGAATATTTGGTCACAGGGGCCGGTGGCAAAGCGCAACTGGAACATGAGTCGCGCGTCCTCAGTCAACTACACCATGCAAGTTTACCAGCCTTTCAGGATGCTTTTGACGAGCGCGGGCGTTACTATGTCGTGCTGGGATATATCGAGGGGCGCGATCTAACCGATTGCATTCGCGCTACGCGCACGCACGGCGAAGTTGTGCCGATGGAACGCATTTTGAACTGGCTGATCTCGATCTGCGAAGCGGTGACGTTTTTACATAATCAGCACCCGCCCATCATTCACCGCGATATTAAGCCAGATAACATCCGTATCACCCCCAATGGCACCGCTATCCTGGTAGACCTGGGCAATGCGAAGGCGGCGGCAGACGGCGCGCGCACTCTGTTATTTATTCGCCACCAGGGTACCCCCGGCTACGCGCCATTGGAGCAATACCCCGGCGGCACTGGAACAGATAGCCGCTCCGATGTCTATGCACTGGGTGGGACGCTCTTTTTCGCCCTGACCGGACACGAACCGCCCAGCGTTTCAACTCGCAAACAATCAAGCGATCAGAGATTGCCCGACTTACCATCGCTCCAGGAAATCCTGCAACAAAATCCGCCGGAGACGGCACAGGACCCCAACGCCAACAAACAATTTCGACTGGGCATCAACAAGCCAGCCAAACCCGCGCCGCGCCATTCGCGCCACATCGCGCAACTCGGCGCGCTATCGCCCGATTTGCTCAATCGCTTGAACCTGATTATCGCGCGCGCAATGGCGATGGACCCCTGGGACCGCTATCAATCGGTGGTTGATTTGACCGCAGACCTGCAAAGGGTACGCGCCGCGCTGCCCCCATCCATGCAGTCAGGACAGACGCAACCGGCAGTTAAGCGCCACATCGATCCCAACAGCACGCAACCCGACCTGCAATTCGCTTTCGAGACCTTACAAAACGAGCGAGAGAATGCCACTCCTTCCATACCGGACAGGCCCACGAAGTCTGAAAGGCCGAATGCTCAACCAACGGCTCCTGATATGATGGCGCGTTGCCCACGCTGCCAGGGGGATGTATCACGCACAGCGCAGTTCTGCCCGCGCTGTGGCACGGCTCTGAATAATGCGTTCCCACAAAATTTTCAGGAGAATACACTGGTCATCAATCCACCATCGGCACAGGCCAGACCCGCCGCCAATCCCTCTCTACCTGTAAACACACCGAAGGAGATAGGAAACCCTTTTTCGCCAGCGCAACGAGCAACCCAGGCACCTGAGACACCACCATCATCCGGTAGCGCTACGTCGCCTCAATTTATCGTGCGCGCGTCTACACCGCCGCCTACAAATCCCAAACCTTCGATACAAACGATCGCGCAACCACCATTAGTGATCCCAGGCAATGGTATGGCGCAGCCTGCGCCGCATTCAAACGCCAACATGACACAGCAATCGTCACACTCAAGCGCGAATACAATGCAGTCATCACCTCCTTCGCCGGTTTTATCCGCTCAGGCATTCAATCAGCCGAACGCGCCAACACGCGCCGGATCATCGCAATGGCTCCGCTATGTTGTTGTTGCCCTGGTTGTAGTAATTGTTGTCATTTTGATCATTTTACTGGTACATGGTGGCAAAGGCGCGGAACACACGAACGCGGCTCCGCTACAACAGGCACGCTATTATACTGTTGAGACACAGGTATATAACTATGAGCGAAACATCTCTCTCTTCCCTGCTTCCACCTCTGCGCATCCTGGTACTGGGGTATGGCAACGTCACACGGGCATTCCTGCCTCTACTGGCATCGCGCAGCGAGTGGCTGGGCCGCGAATTGGGTCTGCGGCCAATAATTACCGGTCTAGGCTCGCGTAGGCAGGGACTCTACATTCACCCCGATGGGGTGGATGCCAACTCGTTTACCGGTGAGCAAGACCCATTGCGCTGGTTCAAAAGTGCAGGAACCGGTGTAAAAAATGCTGAGCAATTCATTGAAGCTGGCAAATTTGCTGGAGCCTCCCTTTTCATCGAACTGACCACCCTTAATCCACAGGATGGACAGCCCGCGCTTACGCATATCCGCAAGGCGCTGGAAGCTGGCATGGATGTTGTCACCGCCAACAAAGGCCCCGTTGCCCATGCCCAGGACGAACTGGAGGCGTTGGCTCGCCAGCATAACGCGCAATTCCGCTTTGAGTCGGCGGTGATGGATGGTCTTCCGCTGCTCAATCTGGCGGAATTTACGCTGCCCGCCGCCGGGATTCGCGCCTTTCGCGGGCTGCTCAACTCGACCAGCAGCCTTGTACTCAGTATGATCGAGCAGGGGTATTCGCAAGAAGACGCCATCCGCAAAGCTCAGCAAATAGGCGTGGCGGAAGCTGATCCCTGGTATGACCTGGACGGGTGGGACGCCGTCATGAAAACGACCATTCTGGCTAATTCGTTGATGGAAGGCGAATTGACTCCCCGCATGGTCGAGCGCGAAGGCATTCGCAACCTGACGAGCGATGACATTTGTGCCGCAGCGCTGGCGGGTTCGCCCTATCGCCTTGTTAGCGAGGCGCACCGCAAACACGGAATGCTGATGGCTCGCGTACGGCCTATACGCATTAGCGCAGAGGATACGCTGCGCGCTGGAGCGGGTGGAATGACGGGGGTAATCTCGCTAGAAACCGGGGCAATGGGTATAATAACATTGATCGAACATACGCCAACCGTGCAACAGACGGCCTACGGGGTATTGAGCGATCTCATTATTATCCAGCGTAACAAGCAGAGAGAGTAACAACTTCAGGAGTCACTCACTATGGAAGACGACGTAGACATTATCGGTATCGGTGGAGCAGGTGGGTTGCTGGCCTCCTCGCTGATCGAAGGCAGCCTGTCTCCGCGCATTATTTCGCGCGGCGCGGCCCTCAGACAGTTGCGCGAAGTTGGTTTGACCATCCTGACAGATAATAAGCCCACTATTTATGCGCCGGTGCATTGCGCCGCGCTTGATGACGCGCGGGAATTCGCGCCGCTCGTCCTGGTAACAACCAAATCGTATGATATTCCCGCCTTGATAGAAGAGATTTCAACGCGCGTGACACCCGATACGCTGCTCATCAGCGTACAGAATGGCTTTGCAGCCTTCGATGCTCTCAGTTCAGCCTTTGGCCCTGAACGATCTGCTATGGGTGTCCTCTATGTGAGCGCGAGTATCGTTTCGCCTGCCACCATCGACATCAAAAGCGGTGTCGCGCAATTATTTTTGCCTGCCAGTCATCGCACTAAACTTGAGCCATTAGCGAATTCGCTCGAACGCGGCGGCATGGAGGCGGCACTGGTAGATGACATTGAACATCGTATGTGGATGAAGCAGCTTTTCCTGGTGCCATTCGCTATTCTCAATGCCCGCACGCGCCAGCCCATCGGCAAAGCGCGCGAAGACCCACAGGCGCGCCAACGCTGGGGCGAAATCGCCAGCGAGATTGCGGCCATCGCCAGAGCTTGCGACGTTGCCATGCCCGATGATGCCGCAGGCGCGAGCCTGGCGGTAGCGGACCGCTTTGATCCCCAGGCCGACTCATCCTTCGCGCGCGATGTCTGGGCCAATCGCCCCCACGAAGCCGACGCCCTTTTCACGCCCCTGCTCAAACGCGCGCAAGAGCATGACGTACCTTGCCCTCTGTTGCAAGAAGCATATGAGTATTATGTGAAGTAGCATGGAGTCAATCAGGAAAGAAACGCGGGCGGAGTGTGCGTCGTCCGCGTTTCTTTCCTGATTGACTTTTATCATGAAGCTGATAAAATAGCATCTGTTCTACTACTGGAAAAGGAGTGCATCTATGGCTATTATTTGTCCCCAATGCTCCCTTGAAAATCCCGACCAATCCACGTTTTGCCGCCGCTGCGGAACTCCCTTAACACAGAGCAATGAACCCGACAATAGCAACCCCGGTCAATTCTATGTGCCGCCCGCCGATACGGTCATACAACAGGGGTTTCCCGTATCTGCCGCGCCTTTACCATATCAGCAGATGCAGCCTCAGAATGTGCCATATACCTCGCTCAATGCAACGCCTCCGGCGCCATCTATCCCCATGCCAACGCAACTCGGCAAACGTGCCTTCGCCGGATATGGAATGCCCGTCTCGCGCGCATCCTGGCTGATAGCCGACCAGCAAGTACAGGCAAACGCACTGCTCACCGCTACGCGAGACGACCTGGCACAAGGTAATTTGCCCGGCTTGAGCATCAACCAGTCACGCCTGGCCGAGCGCAGTTTCATGGTTGAAAACAGGGATTACCTGACCGCGCATCGCGGCAGTTCCAGCGTCTTCGTCTACATTACCCCCGCCGGGCGCGACCTGTACATCTCGCGCACTACAACCGCGCAAACGCCCATCAGTCCCGTGCGTGTCGCCATCCTCGTGCTATTCTTGATACTCATGATAATCGGCCTTGCACAAAGCGGCTCGCCCCCATTCACCCTCGGCAGCTTCTCATTAGGCGCAGCTATTTCGACTATCCTCATCACGTTCAGCTATCCCCTGCTGCTCTTTTTCCTCGTGCTGATAGCCGCATCGCTGCTTGCCTGGCTCATACACAACGACCCCGGCATGTACCTGCGCCCCGCCATCATGAACGACTTTCAGGCAGACGATGCCGCGCTGCTTGA
>JBOGTO010000177.1:0-4532 GCA_050695155.1 Ktedonobacteraceae bacterium | reverse complement strand
GTATAGTAGTGGCGACCCTCGCGGTCGCCATGCCCTCATGATACGGTCGCCAGGGTTATTCTGTGCGCAGAGCTACAATCGGGTCCAGGCGCGCGGCGCGTTGGGCCGGGTAGAAGCCGAAGATGATGCCTACCAGGGCCGAGACGCCAAAGGCGATCAGTATCGAGAGCGGGTCAATCTGGAACGGGAATTTGTTGACGCTGGCGATCACATACGCCACGATGGGGCCAATGATTAGCCCGATCAACCCGCCCAATGCGCTCAAGAAGAACGCCTCGATTAGAAATTGCATCAGCACATCACGCTGGCGCGCGCCAATGGCGATACGAATGCCGATTTCGCGCGTGCGTTCGGTGACGGAGACCAGCATGATATTCATGATGCCGATGCCGCCCACGATCAGTGAAACGGCTGCCACACCCACCAGCAGGATAGACAGGGATTGCGCGGTTCCCTGCACCGTCGAGAGTACCTGCGAAGTGTTCTGAATGGTGAAATCATCCAGCGTGGGATTGGAGATGTTATGGCGTTGTTCGAGTAGCGCCTGTGCCGCGCTCTGTACGCTATTCACATCGTTGCTTGTATCTGCTATCAGCACAATGCTATTCACAAATTTGTTGCCGCTCAGGCGTTGTTGAGCCGTGCTGAATGGAACATAGACGATATCATCAGCATTGGCTCCAAAGCCCGTTGAACCCTTAGAGGCCAGCGTGCCGACAACTGTGAAGGTCACATTGCCGATGCGTATCTGTTGCCCAAGCGGATCGATGCCGAGCGGCGTGAACAGGTTGTCTACCACCGTTTGACCCAGCACCGCTACGCTGGTGCCGCTTTGCTCGTCCGCCTGTGTGAAGAAGTTCCCCTCCTGCATTTGCCAGCTTCCGATTTGCTGCTCGCCGGGATAGACACCTTGCACGCTTGACGACCAGTTCTGATTGCTGAAAACGATCTGGCCGTTCGAGTTCAGGGTAGGGCTGACGGCTGCCACATTGGGTAACTGTGCCAGGGCATCCGCGTCCGCCTGAGTCAGCGATTGCAGCGTACCCGCGCCTCCTCGCACACCACCACTGCTGGTGCTGCCAGAACGAATGGTCAATTGCAGCGGGTTCAGCGTGGAGAGTCGCGCATTGATGGACGCGGTATTGCCCTCGCTGATAGCGATCACAATAATCACTGCGCCCACGCCGAAAATGATACCCAGCGAAGTCAATAGCGAACGCAGCAAATTGGCGCGTAACGCCTGCAACGCACTTCCCGTACTCTGATACACTCCCTGCAATCCGCGCGCCCGCCGGTACTGTCGCGCTTTGCCTCTCGCCGTAGGGACGCGGGTGGTATGGCGGACGGGTGGGCTTCCTCGCCCTTCCTCCATCTGTCCATCGTCTTTGTCTCCTTTTCCCCTCATGAAACCACCTGCTTTCCACCGGGCATAAGCGTCCTCTGTGCTATATCTTCGCGCACAATCACTGGCGCGGACACGTCAGTATCGTCCACCACGCGCCCATCACGGAACTTCACCTGGCGTTTCGCGCAATCGGCGATGTCTGGCTCATGCGTCACCAGCACAACTGTCAGTCCGCGCGCGTTCAGTTCTTGCAGGATGGCGATGATCTGCGTGCTGGTCTGGCTGTCCAGATTGCCTGTTGGTTCGTCGGCCAGGAAGAGCGACGGCGACGTGACCAGCGCGCGCGCAATCGCCACGCGCTGCTGCTGTCCGCCTGAAAGCTCTGTTGGGCGATGCGATGCCCTTGCCTTCAATCCGACTATCGCCAGCGCTAACTGCGCGCGCCGCAGCCTCTCCGCTCGCGGCACGCCTGAGTACACCAGGGGCAGCTCCACATTGTCCAGCGCGGTCATCCAGGAGAGCAGGTTAAAGCTTTGAAACACAAATCCGATCTTCTGGTTACGTATATCGGCCAGCGCGTTGGCGCTCATCTTGCTCACCGCTACCCCATCGAGCAGGTAGGTTCCGCTCGTGGGCCGGTCAAGGCAACCCAGCAAGTTCATGAAGGTGGACTTGCCGGAGCCGGATGGTCCCATCAGCGCTATGAACTCTCCTTGCTTCACCTCCAGGTTGACGCCGCGCAGCGCGGGTACCACGTTGTGGCCCAGGTAATAGTTCTTGGTAAGCTGTTCAACGCGAATTACCGCCGGTCGAGAGCGTGACTGCTGGCCGTTCAATTCGCCTGTTTGCTCGTCGTGTTGCATGGCTAGCCTCCCGCGCCGGAGCGGGTGCCACCACCACCACCAAAGCCACCGCCGCCACCCGTTCTAAAGGGATTCCCGCCGGTGGTATTGGTGCCGGAACTGGTCGAGAGGTTAGCGAACGCGCCACCCGCCGCGCCTGTCACTACCTGGTCGCCTTGATTCAGACCTGAAAGAACTTCCGAGAAGGTACCATTGGTCAGGCCCGTCGTAATCAGCACCGGTACCAGTTTGCCGTTACGCAATACCAGCACGACATGCCGGCTACCAACGCCTTGTCCGCCTGTCGTACCATTGCCGGTTCTCCCAAATCCCCCCGTTCCCGTAGTTCCTCCAAGACCCTGCGTGAGAGCGCTGCGCGTAATCACTCCGGCTTGCAGCGCGGTGGTTGGGAAGGTGAACGCGCTATTGTTTACCAGCAACGCGCCAATGCGCTGCGCGGTGGTAATGGTGGCGGTCGCTGTCATGCCAGGATACAGGTGCGCCGTGCCAATGTCGTTCATCGTGACCGCCAATGTAACGGGGTAGCTCACTACGCCTGAAGTCGTCGTACCCGCAATGCTGATGCTGGACACCGTAGCGCGGAAGGTCTGACCCGCGTAAGCCGTCACAGTGAAGCGCACGGGCTGGTTGATCTGCACATTAGCGATATCCGCTTCATTGACCGAGGCTGTGATAGTGAAGCCACTGGTATCGAGCAAGACCATGAAAGGCGTAGTAGAGCTGCCGCTGCCGATGTCCTGTCCCACGATGCCGTTGATGGAGGCTACCACAGCGTTGCCGGGAGCCTTCAATGTAGCAGTCGCCCGGTTATTCTGAGCTGTTTGCAATTGCAATTGAGCGTTCTGCAAGGCGTTGCTATCGATATCGAGCGTGTTTGTCGAATCGCCATTGTCAACTGCCGTGTTATAGGTATTCTGCGCATTGTTGACCGTAATTTGCGCCTCTTGCACCGCGATTTGCAAGTTGGGCGCGTTCAGCGTCGCCAGCGTTTGTCCGGCTTTCACCTGTTGACCAACCTGCACATTGATGGCTGAAATCTGCCCCGCCGTGCTGAAGTTCATATCGTACTCGGCTTTGGCCTGCAATGGGCCACTGGCCGAAACCGTCGAGGTCAGGTTGCCTATCGAAACAGGCACGGTCGTATAGGATACCTGCGATGAACTGCTGCGCCTCATATAGATAAACACCCCACCCCCGATCAAAACAACCAGCAGCACAAGGCTTATCACAATCAGCCATACGCGACCCCGCCTGCGCGGGGGAGGGAGAAGTGAACCATCGTCCTCTTCGTCCTGGAAGAGCGGTGAAAAGCGAATCGCATCAACGTCTGTATCAGAATCGACCTCGGATGAATCCGCGTTTGTTTTTAACGTATCCGACATCATATGCCTCTCTTGAACGGGCGCGATACATCGCCCCTATGCCTCACTCGTTGGTGTTGCTGTTGGTGTGCCACGCCGCGTTGGGAGCGCCTGCAATAGCGATACGCTGCTGGCGTTAATGACACCCTGACTGTTGGCAGTGCCGGTAATTGTTACCGCCTGGCCGCTCTGTAGATCGCTGACCGTCAGGCTTTGCTGTTGCATCATGCGTGTAGTAGCAGTGAGGGTGACAGTGAAATCATTGCCGCTCGTATCCGTCACGGTCAGCGCGTTGCCGTTGATTGAACTGACCGTTCCGTTAATCGTCTGGCGACTTTGCGCGCTGCCAGTCGCGCCGGGCGTGCCGGAGCCAAATCCTGGCCCGCCGAATCCACCCGTGCCGTTTCCACGGCGCTGCCCGCCGCACAGCTTCGTGCCATTTCCAAAACCTCCCCGGCTCTGGCGCGTCAACGTCGCGCGCGCACTTACAGAGAGTGCTGAGTAGGTACTATCCGCATTCTGTTTCACGATGACCGTCACGGGAGAACCTGTCTTCAAATCGGCTGCCGTCAACGTTGCCTGGCGTGTGAGAACTGTCGTACCCGTCACTGTGACCTGCACACTTTTCCCCTGCAAATTTGTCACCTGCAAGGTATTGTTGTTGACGCTCTGGATCGTGCCGGTTGTTACGCTGAGGCAAGCGGTTGTTGGTGTGCTTGTAGCCGTGCTATTGACGTTGCTCGCGGTTGCGCTGGAACTGCCGCAAGCCGCAAGCAGCGCCGCGAACATCACGACAGGCAAAAGAGAAAATATCCTTTTCATAACGTTGTTTCTCATACACTTTCAAAAAAATACCTGTACAACCCTGTAATTTACACACTATCGGGAAAAGGTCATAGAACTCTCAAGAAAGTGTAAAATTTTGGCAAGAAGATAGCCGCAAAGGGCAGGGACGCAATATAC
>JBOGTO010000176.1:0-19084 GCA_050695155.1 Ktedonobacteraceae bacterium | reverse complement strand
GTAGCGGTCGCCTTGCTCAACTTCTCTGTAGCGGTCGCCTTGCTCAACTTCTCTGTAGCGGTCACCTTGCTCAACTTCTCTGTAGCGGTCGCCTTTTCAGTCGCCCTGTAAATTCGTCTTTCCTATTGGAATAACCCCTCCCCGCCCTGTGTTATTATCTATGACTAGCAATCTCGTGTCTTGACTGCTAGACAGGTAGAAACATCTGTGCTATACTGTTTAGCAATCAAACATGGGGACTGCTAAAGTAGTTCCTGATAGTGAGGAGCATTCAATTCATGAAATGTGAACGTTGCCAAAAGAATCCCGCCGTTGCGCGTATAGATCAAATCGTCAATGGTCGGCGTGAGTCCCATTTCCTGTGCCAGTCATGCGCTGAAGAGTTGATGGGCATGACTATGAACCAGGTGGGCGGCGCTGATGATACGGGCGAACCCGGCGGTTTCCCCTTTGGCTTTAATGGAAATAGAAACAATGCCGCATCTGCTGGCAGCAAGAATACTGCTACCGCCGAGCGGCAGGGAAAACATAGCAAAACACCGACGCTTGATCAGTACGGGCGCGATCTGACCGCCGAAGCTGCTGAAGGCAAGCTTGACCCGGCTGCCGGTCGCGTGCGTGAATTGCGCCGCGTGATTACCGTGCTGGGTCGCCGTCAGAAAAACAATCCTGTATTGATTGGCGAGCCGGGCGTGGGCAAGACTGCCATTGTCGAGGGGCTGGCGCGTCGAATTAACGAGGGCGATGTCCCCTCAACTCTGCGTAACAAACGTATTGTGGCCTTGAATATCGGCGGCATGGTTGCAGGCGCGATGTTCCGGGGCCAGTTCGAGCAGCGCGTCAAGTCGATTCTCGAAGAACTGCGCGAATCCCCCGATGTGATCGTCTTTATCGACGAATTGCACACCGTTGTGGGTGCGGGCGCGGCTGAGGGGGCGGTTGGCGCGGCTGATATGCTGAAGCCGGCATTGGCGCGTGGTGAGTTGCGCTGTATCGGCGCGACCACGCTGGACGAGTACCGCAAACATATCGAGAAGGATGCCGCTCTGGAGCGCCGTTTCCAGCCAGTGAAGGTTGGCGAGCCTACTCCTGAAGAGGCGATCGAGATGCTGCGTATCGTGCGCCCCAATTACGAGCTGCATCACGGCATTAGCATTACCGACGAGGCTATCGAGGCATCTGTCAAGTTGTCCGACCGCTATATCAATGATCGCTTCCTGCCTGACAAGGCTATCGATGTGATGGACGAAGCGGGTTCGGCTCTGCGTCTTGAAGCCATCGAGCAGGGTATTGTAAGCCCGCTGCTTATCTCTGATCTGGAGAAAGAACTTGCCGAGATTCAAGCGAAGAAAGAGGCTTCTGCCAATGCGGAAGACTACGAAAACGCGGCCAAACTGCGCCAGCAAGAACTGGTGACGCAGACCAAACTGGATAAAGCGCGTGCCGAGTCGGGTAGCTCTATGACGCTGCTGGTGACACCCGAATTGGTCGCCAGGGTGGTTGAGAACTGGACGGGCGTACCCGTCAGCCAGATGTTGGAGAGCGAGCGCCAGAATCTGATTAGCCTGGAAGCTGACCTGCGCAAGCGCGTCATTGGTCAGGACGAGGCCATCAGCGCGGTAGCGCGTGCTATTCGCCGGTCGCGCGCGGGATTGAAAGATCCAAAGCGTCCGATTGGTTCGTTCCTCTTCCTCGGCCCCACTGGTGTTGGTAAAACCGAACTGGCGAAGGCCCTGGCGGCTGAACTCTTTGGTGGCGAGGAGAACCTGATTCGCCTCGACATGTCGGAGTATATGGAGCCGCACACGGTCTCGCGTCTGTTTGGTAGCCCTCCGGGATATGTGGGTTACGACGAGGGTGGTCAATTGACCGAGCAGGTGCGTCGCCGTCCGTACAGCGTGATCTTGCTGGACGAGGTGGAGAAGGCGCATCCAGAGGTCTTTAACGCCCTGTTGCAGATCATGGACGATGGCCGTTTAACCGATGGTCAGGGTCGCACGGTGGACTTCAAGAATACCGTTGTGATTATGACCAGCAATGCAGGTAGCATGGATCTCAAACGTGCTGTGCGTATCGGCTTCCTGCCCACAAAGGACGAGGATGCCCGCGACGAGCAGCACGAGGCGATGCGCTCGAAGGCTATGGAAGGCTTGAAGCGTATGTTCCGGCCTGAGTTCATCAACCGTATTGACCAGATTGTGGTCTTCCACTCGCTGGGCAGAACGGAACTCTACCAGATCGTTGATCTGCTGCTGGCCCAGGTGCGTTCGCGCTTGAGCGAGCATAACATCGAACTGGTCGTGAGCGATGAAGCGCGTGACCTGCTGTTGCGCGAAGGCTTCGACGAAGAGTATGGAGCGCGTCCATTGCGCCGCACCATCCAGACCTACGTCGATGATACGCTGGCTGATGCTCTGCTGACGGGCGCAATCAAGCCCGGACAGGTAGCCAATCTGATCGTACAAGGCGATAAAATCGCTATCGAAGCGCTTGAAACAGTGAAGACGGCCTAAACGCTGTATACATAAAAAAGCGGGAGGCGATTTTGCCTCCCGCTTTTTTATGTTGACGCCTGGAATAGTTTGGCGTCAATTAGGGGGTCTGATAGAGTTGACTTTTTAAGAAAGCTCTGGGACAGTTATATTTTATGAGGCGGGGCGATTGCGGTCCTGACGAAGCCGTTCGAGTACCCATGTCCGTATAAGAGTAGCCTTTTTCATCCCACGCTCATGGGCAATTGCCTCTAGTTCATGGTCGGTCTCCGGATCGAACCGTACTTGTACATTCGCCGAGAAGCGCGTTCCACTCACTTTTACTGCCTCCGTTTCATGGGTAAAATCGGCAGTGCTGTGTGTATCCCAGAAATTCGCTTCTTCCTCATAACTGTTGAAAGCTGGAATAGTGCCATGTGCTTGTGTGGGGTACTCTGGTCCCTTATATTGTGAATGATTACTCATGTTTGTGTGCCTCCTTCCATTGTCGATACTCGAGACGTTCTTTCTTATCTGCTGGCCTGGCGCTTACCGGATAGAATTTCCCCGATCCTTTAGGTGCAAGAATAAGCACCAGGAGCCGTTTATCTGCTTTTGGTCCAGTGACAAAGAAACGTTCTCCATAGGTGCCTTGTACTTTCAACAATTCAGGTGAGCCGAACGCTACCTCCTCAACTTCATCTCTTGTCAACTGATGGCGCTCCCAAATATGTGCCTCGTTGAAACTATCCCAAATCAACTCTAAAATACGAATTTCACTCATGGCTCTATTGTACTGATTTTCAGTACAATGTCAAGTGAGAATGCGTTAGTTGTACAATTCTACAGTTTCAAACATCATGACGGATACGTGTAAAAAGGAGAGATAGATCAAGAAAGAAGATCTGAGGAACACCTTTATGAAAAAGATTCTCTGGTATATAGTGCCTTTCTTTCTTCTATTGCTGCTTACAGCATGTGCAGGACTACCGGGTATTACGTCCAGTCAAGCGTCTCCTACATCCACGAATAGCGGCTCCCATGCACAGGGGACAGCAGAAGAACAGCAGCTCGCGCAACAATTGCTCAAGCAGATTAATCATGATCGCGCCGCGAATAAGCTTCCAGCGCTGGCATGGGAGCCTCGATTGGAACAGAGCGCGCGGCAGCACGATCTTGTCATGGCGGCGGGGTGCGGGTTGAACCATCAATGCCCCAATGAGTCAGACCTGGGAACGCGCATAAGTAATCAGGGTGTGCAATGGCAGACGGTGGGCGAGAATATTGGAGAAGGCGGACCCGTCTTTTCAAATAGCGATGCCTGGAATATGGTCTTAAAGATGCATCAAGGCATGATGGCCGAAAAGTCGCCCGATGACGGGCATCGACGCAATCTGTTGAGCAAGGACTTTCACCGCATCGGCATCAGCATTTATATCGACGCCCATAATACGGTCTGGCTGACAGAAGATTTTGCGAATTAGGGGAGATTGAGAAATTTCAGGTCAACCCGCTCTCTATCGTCCAACCCTCGCACTTGCTCAATAATCTCTCTTCGTCTTTGCTCATCTTCAATCACCGGCGCAACCAGTTCGTGGAAACGCGCTTCGAGTTGTTCCCAACTGAGCGGGTTGTGCGGGTCGCCCAGGGCATATCTGACCTGTGCGTTATATTGTGTGCCGTCGTCCATCGTGATACTTGCGCTGGCTCGCCATTCTGCCGGGTAATGCTCGTCCAGTTCTGCCGATGAATAGCAATCGACTTTCTGCATCAGCTCGCGCACTGTTGGATGGTGTATCCACTCGCCGGTGAAAACGGATAGGCCGGCCTTCCCGGTGAGTACCGCGATAGCCGCGCCGAAAGGCATACTGAACTGCGCGTCAACGATGTTGCTGGCCTGGCGTTTCTGCTCGATGGGGTCGGCGATCAGGCCGCGTCCGCCGCTCAGGACGCCGCAAGCGATGCGCGCGATATGCTGCGGGTCTGGCTGGTGACGGCGCATAATCTCGAAAATACAGTCAATCGGGCCATGCATATAGCGGCAGCAGGCATAGGGTTTGAGCGAGACGCGCATGATGGCGAGTTCGTCGCCCGGCTTGCGTTCAAGTTGCTGCACATCGCCATCAGAGGAGTAAGCGTGTAAGAAACCGTAGTGTCCCTCTAATATATCGACTGGCCCGACAAAGCCCGACGCTGCTAAACGCGCTGCCGTGATACCCGCGTGGCACGCCCAGCCAGGGTGCAAGCGTTTGGTCCACGCGCCATTATGCAGATAGGCCATCGAACCTGCCGCCATGCTGCCCGCGATGCCCAGCGCGCTATTTGTTTGCGCGGGAGTTAGCCCCAACAGTCGCGCGCTGGCTGCCGCCGCTCCCAGCACTCCACACACGGCGGTAGGATGAAAACCGCGCTCATACGCCGAGGCAGGATTGAGCGCGGCCCCAACCCGCAACGTAACTTCATAGGCAGCCACTACTGAAGCATAGAAATCGGTGGGCGCGGAGCCGAGTTGTTCCGCCAGGGCAAGCGCGGCAGGCATGACCACCACGCCCGGATGCAGTGAGGAGGCGTTTTCGACATCATCCATTTCCAATCCATGCGCCGCTATGCCATTGGCGAATGCTGCCCACGACGCTTCCGCTCTTCCCGCTCGTCCAAAGATGGTCGATGTTTCTGCATTTCCTATAGCCTCCATGCCGTGCAACATATTATAAGCGGCGTGGCTAGACGGAAGCAGGGAGCCGCGCAGTGTGACGGTCAGGTGATCGAGCAGCAGGTAACGTACCCGTTCGCGCACCTGCGCCGAAAGTTCCTCGGCTTGCAATGTTGCGCAAAAATGAGCAAGCTCAAATGTATAGCGGTGAAGCATCATCGGTCTCCTTATGTTGTTGGTGTGATGTGACAGGTGAGATGCAGGCGCAGGCTGCATCTCACCTGTCACATCACACAGAATTGAGCCGCCGTAGGCGACAAGAGTTCTTGCCTGTATTATATCCTTCACACTGCTTGCTCATGAGATATAATAAACACGTTTGATTGTCTTATCAGGAGAACAGGGAGCATATGAAACGACGAAACTGGGTTGCTCTGGCAGCCATCACTGTAGGTGCAGCAGGCATTGGGCTTGTGGCAAAGAGTCTCTTACCTCAGCGTTTTCGATTGGATAGCTGGTATAATGCCTTACCAGAGCCAGCCCCGCAAAAGGATAGCAGCGCGGAACTGCCGGAGGTGGAAGTCTCGTTTTTACGTTGTGGCCTCACGACCGTACCAGAATTTGTTGCTGTGCGCGGCGGACTGTTCGCGCCTGTAGATATTGCCCATAGCGCGGTGCTGGTGCGCCATCCCAAAGCTACTTTTTTATATGATACTGGTCTGTGCAATGATATTTCTCTCTACCTCGCCAACCAATCGTGGTTGTTTCGCAATACGCTGGGTAGTTTCGCGCATGAGCAATCGTTGAGCGATCACCTCAAATCGTTGGGTCTCGCGCAGAACATCGACTTCGCTCTCTTGTCCCACCTGCACTGGGATCATGTGGCTGGCGTCCCTGATATTCCGGGTGTACCTTTGCGTATCAACCGCGTAGAATATGAAGCTGCTCGCCTGGGCATTCTCGATGCTTCTCAGGCGCTGGTGCGCCGCTTGATGTGCAATAATCCCCTGGAGTTTTTTGACTTCACCGGCCCGGCATACGAGGGCTTTCGCGCCAGCCATGATCTCTTCGGGGATGGTTCCATCGTGCTGGTACCTTTGCCTGGTCACACGGCAGGCAACACTGGCATGTTTATCAATCGTTCCAACGGGCAGCGCCTGTTCCTGCTGGGTGACGCCGCGTGGGTGGTCGCCAACTTCGCGCGGCCCGCAACCATGCACCCGTTCATCTGGAATAACGTGACTAGCGATGATGCCACCGCCCGCCAGACACTCGTTCACCTGCACCATTTCGCGCTGGCGCACCCGGAGATTGCCTTGATCGCCATGCATGATGCAGCCACGCAACAGCAATGTATGCGCCTGCCAGCTACCCGGCTGGCTGCATCTGATCGATGAGCTGCGCTAGCTCGTGTATCTTGAAAGGCTTGCGTAAAATCGGCACCTGCGGCAATGCTGTCTGCGCTTCCTCCAACTCTCTCTGGCTACAGGCCGATAATACGATAATGTGAAGCTGTTGCGACGGGATGGCCTGCTGAATCCTTTGTGCTGTCTGGAGACCAGAAACGGAGCCGGGCAGCAGGAGGTCGATCAGGGCAAGATCGTAAGGAAGAGGCAGACGAACGCTTTCATCTATAAAAAGGCTCTCAAGCAAAGGGGCGCTACTGCTAAACTTATATACGGTATGCCCAAGCATCTCCAATGCGGTTGACAGGTAATCAAGAATAGGAGGATTGTCTTCCAGCAAGGCAATATTCACGGAACCTCCCCTGTGTGTTCGCTCAATATCGAGTAGCGCGAATGCTTCTACGTCTATTATACGCGCCACCTCTCAACGAACGTATCCCTGCATGACCAAAGTCATGCATGTGGGATGTGCTGCAAAACTTCTATGTGACATTTGAACCAGGGCAAGCCGAGCGGAAACTCGTCAGCTCTTGATGTGAGTATTGACGAGCTATTTGAAGAAGTAGAAGGCAGAAATTAGTACACGAGAACTAAAAGTGTATATGTTTCAAGATGGTACGAAAATATCTGTGCTAAAATGAAAAACACCTGAATATTGGATATTCAGGTGTTTTGGCAGGGGCGGCAAGGCTCGAACTCGCGACATTCCGTGAAACCGAACCGGACTTGCACCTTTCAGTGCATCCGGCTCTCCAGAAGCCTTCTCATATAAGTCAGCTTCCTGTATCCCTTCCCCGTGTCTCAGCCATTACCCTGAGCATTTGAGTACTATGGATACTCCGTCACCATGCATCTTTCGATGTTTAGGCGATCCCCAGGTTGTACCTTTGTTCTGGTCCGAGTTTAGGTGTCCCGTTCGCCATCCTCTCAGGAGAAGCGTTTGCCAATCCTCCAAAACACGATTGACAATCCTGAACTAATGAGTAACGACTGGGATTCAGGCAATCCAGCTTTCACCATACCCGGCCTAGCTGCCTGATTCCTTGACTTGAAAGTCAAGAAAACCAGACTTTTCGAGCCATGCTATTGTCCCTTTACCCTTTCAGGATCAGGTCAGGCTCGCGCTTTAATCACCTTCGCTTCAGTGATACTGCACTGATGCAGCAAGAACAAAACTACCACAAAGGCGCACTTTTTTTGGAGACGGACGCTCTACCAACTGAGCTACGCCCCTAGATCATGTGTCATGATAATAGCAGAGCGAGAAGGATTTGTCAATGCTATTACAAGAGAATCACAAGAAGACTTACACAGTTCCCTATGAGGAAATCAACGATCCCCGGTTCAATTGGGCAGAGGACTACGAAATTTAACAGATTCCTTTATTCAACTTCACTAGTTCGCCACCAGTCCCCGTCGCGTTCAGCGGCCCGCTTACGATGGCAATTGGCGCAACGAATTTCACACTTGGCGATTTCAGCCTCAATGATAGGCCAATTTCGCCCTCGAGTGAGTAAGCGGGATATATTAGCTGTCTTGTGACTGCGTACATGATCGAATTCGAGGAAGCGAATATCTGTTTCGCCGCAATCTACACAAGGATGCATAGAAAGATAGATGCGCATCTGTTGGTAGCTTTTGGCTTGTTGCTGAGTATATTGGCTGGTGCGCCAGTTGTTGCTACGCTCAAAAGTCTTGATGCGGTGACAGTTAGCACAGCGAACCCTGCACTTAGCGATTTCAGTTTCGATAGTGGACCAGTTAAAACCTTGTCTAAGTAGATCAGATATTTCGCCATCCTTTTGTCCGAGTACATGATCGAATTCGAGGACGCAAATGTCTGTTTCGCCGCAATCAACACAAGGGTGATTGGAAAGGTAGATACGGAGTCGAGATTTGTTCTCAGTAAGTATATGTTTCTGGCGAATACGAGAGCGATTCTTATATGTTTGCTTGTCTTTTTGATAGTGGAGCCTGCTAAGTTCTGCCTGACAATACTTGCAGCGCGACTGACGAATACCAAGATGCTTGTACTCCCAACTAAAATCTTTCTCAGCATCTTGCTCTTTGCCGCAACTTGAACAAATCTTTTTCATGAGATATATCCTCATCGAGGGAGATGTATAAATATAAGATACTCATGTATCTATGTTTCTTGACTCAGCATACCGAATAGAAAGAGATGGAATCAAAAAAGCCTGGATTGGTACCCAGGTATCTTTAATAAGGGGCGGAGAGGGTGGGAGTCGAACCCACGGAAGGGTTTCCCCTTCACCTATTTAGCAAACAGGCGCACTAGGCCACTATGCGACCTCTCCGCGTAACTGCACAACTATTATGACATAATTGGCTACGCCTGTCAATCATTTTCTGGCTCAGTTCGCTTGCGTCTGCTGCTAGCTATAAAAAGGCAGCCAATCATGCACTGATTGGCTGCCTGGGCTAACTCACAAGGTTTCGTTTTACAGGGATATGCTCTTTTTATGTCGCTAAACGGTGCGGGCGGTATAGCGGCGTCTGGCGAAGCCATAGGTGATGAGTTTCCAGATGCCTACCAGGATAATCGCGCCGATGAGCGCTCGGACGAGGGGGACACCAAACACATTGACATCCCCGATGCCAGTGATGATGATGACGTTCGTCATCAGCCAGATGCCGATCAGCGCGGCAATGATGGCTCCTACGAAGCCAAAGGGGAGATGATACTTCACCAGGCCCTCTGCAACCAAACCTACGATAGCCGCAATAATGAGGTAAATGATAAAGTTGAGGCCGAACGACCAGACATTATCACCAATTTTAATCGTCACACCGTCCGCAAGCACGGTAAGAAATGCGAACATGTTATCCTCCTTTGCCCGGTTACTCCATTCTATGGGAAGGGGCTTTGCGCACCACTTGCTCTTCATTGAGCAAGAGAGAAAGTCTCTCTAGTAGAGATTCACTTGATGTAATGCACGTATGAGGCTATTATCTGGTTTCACGCCTTTTTAGCTTTATGAGGTTATCAGGTCTGTGTAACTCATGCTTTATGTGGGCAAGTTCGCTGGAAATGCATAGAACGTGTCGGGAGGTGGGTTGGGTGAGCCGTATTCCATCGTGATAGCGTCGTGTGAACTCAGCGCCACTTCGGTATTGAGGGGAGAAGTAACGACTCCATTGAAAGGCTTGCCATTGACGAAAATTTGCCAGCCGCTCGATTGCGTCATCTGTGGCGGGAAGTTAAGTGTAGCAAACCCCTGTTGCCAGAGCGTCATGAAGTCATCTAGAGCCAGGTTGTGCAGTTTCTGGGGCGCTTCGATATGGATAATGCCAGTGGCATCATGGGTGTGCATCCAGTAGAAACAGGTGCCGTCCGTGGGAATGCCAATACCTGCTGGAATAGTAACCTCTTTACCATTGATGTAAATCCTGAAATGGACGTGGATATGATAGCCATTTTGCTCCGCGCTATCGCACGAAAGACCACTGATAGCCGGATGAAGCACGCTGATGCTCAGGTCATGTTGAACTTGCAGGTAGAAAAAGCCCATGCCCAGCAGCAGGAGTACGCTTATAGCGATGGAAGCCCACACGGTGAAACGCGCGCGGCGTTGTTGCCTGCGGCGCACTGCACGGTTCTCGCGCCGCTCCTGGCGCAGTGCCTCCTCTTCCGGCGTAATGCGCGGCATTAACTGCTGGCTATACATGACATGCTGACCTATCCGCTATGCTACTTCTGTTCTCATTGTATCCAACGCGAGATAGACCAGCCTGTAACAATTGATGGAGAAATGGTAGGTAGGAGACCCCTGACGCCCACAAGGGGCGTCACTACATGTCAAAATGCCCCTTTCGCCACTCCCCCTCGCCTTGTACAGGCGTGGCAGGGGGGAGGGTGGTTTGCCGGAATGTAGGGATGCCCCTTGTGGGCATCCGGCCCTCGCGCGCCCGGCCCTGTCACATTATACTGCCCCCGCCGAGCGCGTAGTTGGTCGTTGTACTGGTGTTCTCTTCACTCGCATGGGCTTGACAGGCAAAGGAACCTGCTCTGGCTGCTCCAATTCGTCCGGCGAGAGCGGGAGCGCGTGCAAGGCGATAAGCAGCACTTCATCCATGCGTTCCACCGGCAAGAAGCGCAGGTCTTGTACGACTTCGGGCGGCACATCGTCCAGGTCTTGCATATTGCGTTTGGGCAGGATAAAGGTTTTAATGCCGGCGCGATGCGCTGCCAGCACCTTCTCCTTCACACCGCCGATGGGCAGCACGCGCCCGCGCAGCGTGATTTCCCCCGTCATAGCCACATCGCGCCGCGCCGCGCGCCGTGTGAGCGCGGAGATCAGCGCTGTAGCCATCGTGATGCCTGCCGATGGTCCATCTTTGGGAATGGCCCCGGCTGGCAGGTGCAGGTGAATATCGTATTTTTCGTAGAAACGGCTCTCCAATCCAAGCTGTTTGGCGCGTGAGCGAGCATAAGAGAGCGCGGCCTGCGCCGATTCCTTCATCACGTCGCCAAGCTGCCCGGTCAGCGTCAGGTTGCCGCGTCCCTCCATCAGGGTTGCCTCGACTGTCAACAGGTCGCCACCGGCATTCGTCCACGCCACGCCGGTAGCGATGCCCGGCTCGTCCTTTTGCTCGGCCAGTTCAAAGAAATGCTTTTGCGGCCCCAGGTAATCGGGAAGTTTCTCAGCCGTGATAATGGTTTTGCTGCGACGCCCCTCCGCCACTTTACGCGCCACCTTGCGCAACACCGAAGCGATCTCGCGTTCCAGGTTGCGCACACCCGCTTCGAAGGTGTATTCGCGGATCAGGCGATGGATAGCGGCATCCTCAAAGGCCACTTTGGATGCCTTCAGTCCATGCTCCTGCATCTGTTTGGGGATGAGGAACTGGCGCGCGATATGCAACTTCTCGTCCTCGGTATAGCCCGGCAATTCGATGACTTCCAGGCGGTCGCGCAGCGCGGCAGGCACAGGATACAGCACATTAGCCGTCGTCAGGAAGATCACCTTTGAAAGGTTATAGGGAACTTCCAGGTAATGATCTGAGAAGGCATGATTCTGTTCGGGGTCAAGCACCTCGAGCAGCGCCGCCGAGGGATCGCCCCGGTAGTCCGCGCCGATTTTGTCGATCTCGTCCAGCACAAAAAGCGGATTGACCGTGCCAGCCGTCTTCATGGTCTGGAGAATACGTCCGGGCAACGCGCCCACGTAAGTGCGGCGATGCCCGCGAATCTCGGCCTCGTCATGCACGCCACCCAGCGACAGGCGCACAAACTTGCGGTTCAACGCCTCGGCGATGGAACGCCCCAGCGAGGTCTTGCCTACGCCCGGCGGGCCAACAAAGCACAGGATGGGGCTGCGCATAGTATCGGAAAGCTTGCGCACAGCGATGTACTCCAGGATGCGCTCTTTGACCTTTTCCAGCCCATAATGACGTTCTTCCAGGATGCGCTGCGCCTCTTTGAGATCGAGTCGATCATCGCTGGCCTTCGCCCAGGGCAGGCTCACCAGCCAGTCCAGGTAGGTGCGTATCACGCCCGAATCGGGGGCCATCGAAGGCGTAGCGTTCAGCCGATCAAGCTCCTTCAACGCTCTAATCTTGACCTCTTCCGGCATACCTGCCGCCTCGATTTTGTCGCGCAGTTCCGCGCCCTCGCGGATAGTGGGGTCTGTCTCGCTCAGTTCGTGTTGAATGGCTTTGAGTTGTTCGCGCAGGAAGTATTCGCGCTGGCTCTTATCTACCTCTTGTTGCACCTGCGAATGGATCTCCGACTCCAATTCGAGAATGTTGAGTTCTTTCGAGAGCAGGATACAGGTCTTTTGCAAACGTTCCTCAACATTGAAAGACTCCAGTATTTCCTGGCGCGTGGCAATGGAGGTGTCGAGCGTAGAGACAATGAAATCCGCCAGCCAGCCCGGCTTATCAATATTCATAGCTGTGATAAATGCCTCGTCGGGCAGGATATTACTCAGCTTGATGCATTTTTCAAACAGCGCCAGCGTTGCCCGCATCAACGCTTCTACCGCCAGGGTGCGCTCCGTCTCCTCCTGTATCACTTCCGTCTGCACACACATAAAGGGTGCGGTCTGCGTATATTCCAGGCGGCGCAATCGTCTCTGCCCGTGTATCAGTACGCTGGTGGTGCCGTCTGGCAATTTAAGCACGCGATCAATCACGGCTTCGACGCCGATGGTATAGACATCTTCCGGGCCGGGGTCTTCTAATTCTTCATTCTTCTGCGTGACGACGAACAACATCCTTTCGGCACTCATGGCCGCCTCGATAGCCTTGATCGATTGTTCGCGTCCAACCATCAATGGGGTAACAACATTGGGTATCAAAACGGTATTACGGATTGGCAATAATGGGAATTCAAGCTGCCCTGTCAGGTCCTTTTCGCCGGATGCGCGTTTCTTCGCCGTTCCGCGAGTGGCCTTCTTTGTGACCATACACTTCCTCTCAACCGATTCTAAGCTGTTTCTGGTGTCTGACATTATAACGTATTCCACGCGCGAATAGTGAAATTTTTGTGCCATATCAGAGAAATTGCTATACAATACCTGGGAATTGGCCGCTTGCCTCATCGCAGTTACCCTTTGATATGATGTCCGTTTTATTGATAAATTACGAACCGTGAAGTGGGGAAGACAGAGAAGCGCAATGAAGACAAGACAACGAGTGCCGCTCCTGAGCGGTATATGCATCGTAGCCAGCGCCGCCATTGTAGCCACCTACTGGTTGCGTTGGGGAGGGTCTGGCTCCGCTAAAAATGTATGGGATTGGGCGCAGTTCCTCATTATACCCCTGGCGCTTATGTTACTCGCCGCCTGGTTCAACGCTATCAACCGCAAAAATGACCGCATAATTGCAGCAGAGCATCTGAGCGAAACTATCTTACAAGCCTACCTTGATAGCTTGACCGGACTCCTGCTTGAAAGAGACCTGCGTTCATCACAACCCGGCGCTGAAGTGCGCAGCCTGGCACATGCCAGAACAGTCACCCTGCTTCCTCAAATAACAGCAAAACAGAAGCTGCGTGCCGTGCAGTTCTTATGCGAGTCACAACTCATCGACATTGTTGACCTACATTATGCTGATTTGAGCGGTACCAATCTGGCTCATATCGTCTTGAGCGGCGTCAATCTGAGTGGGGCCGATCTGAGCAAAGCCGACCTGAGTGAAGCCAATTTGGGCGGGGCCAACCTCAGTAATGCTAATCTCAGTGAGACCAACTTGAGCAAGGCCGACCTGAGTAAAGCCGACTTGCGTGGAGCTAATCTGAGCGAAGCTAATCTGAGCAGCGCCTACCTGAGTACAGCCAATCTGAGTTACGCCCATCTGAGCCGGGCTAACCTGCGCGAGACCAATCTAAGCGGGGCTAATCTGAGCAAGGCCGATCTCAGTTACACGATCTTGAACGGGGCCAATCTCATCGTAGCTGACTTGAGCCGGGCTGACCTGAGCGAGGCTGATCTAAGCGGAGCCAGATTAAGTGGTGCTAATTTGAACGGTACCAACCTGAGCGGGGCTGATCTGAGCGGAGCCAACCTGAAAGATACCTATCTGTCCTTAGAACAGCTCACACAGGCGAAAGGCATACCAGATACATAGACACATCATTATCTCTTCGTAGCCATCCAGAAACTGGGAGCGCACAACCGCATCGAGGCAGCGCACATCGCTGAACAGAAAGGCTGGCTGTGAAGCTGCTCCGCTAGCTCATCCTGTGCCCACCGCTCACGGAAAAGAGTTGCCCGGTCAGCCAGCGCGCCTGCTCAGATGCCAGAAAAACGATCACATCCGCGACATCTTCTGGCTGTCCGGCGCGCCCAAGCGGCGTCTCTGCCGCAATGATCTTTTCTAAGTCGGGGGCAATCCAACCCGTCTGCACCGGCCCCGGTGAGACAATATTGACGGTCACGCCATGCTTGCCCAGTTCTTTCGCGGCGGCGCGGCTATACGATTCGATAGCGGCTTTGCTGGCACCGTAGGAGACCTCACCTGCAAAGCCCGGCGCGCCATCGGTACTGAGATTGATAATGCGCCCCCACTGCGCCTGGCGCGCGATGTGCCGCCGCGCGAACTCCACCATCATCAAAGCGACCGCGCGGCTGTTGACCGCGAAATGTTGCTCGATGGTTCCCGACGTGATAGTAGTTGCCGGAAAACCGTCCGGTGCGAGATATTCTGCATGTTGTTCGAGCGGAAGAAAAGTATCTTGCACACAATGATCGGCGTTGTTCACCAGAATATCAACCGGGCCAAGTAGCGTCTCGGCTCTCTCAAATAACATGGGGATAGTGTCAGGTAAAGAAAGATCAGCCTCAATCGCCTCGACTTTGCCGCCTTTTGCGCGGATAGCTTCTACCACCTCATCGGCGGTCAAAGTCCGTCGCGCATCATAATAGGCGATACCGGGAGTCTGGCTATCATGCTCACTTTGGGTGCCGAGTGGCGGCATCCGCAGGTAGTTGACGAGGATTGAAACACCCTGTGCGGCTAATGCTCTGGCTGTAGCCGCTCCAATGCCGTGATTAGCTCCAGTTATCAGGGCCACTTTGCCTTCTAATTTGGGATCTATCATTTTTCATTGTCCATTATGCCAGTCATATTCCATACGTCGTGCCGTCCATTTTGCTGTATCCATGCCATGCAATCTTGCTACAATGTGCAGGCTCATATCGATACCGGCGGAGACGCCTGCCGATGTGATGATATGTCCCTCATCGACAATGCGCTGATCGTCTAACATGGTGATAGCGGGATAGTTATCGCGCATCCACTCAACGCTATTCCAGTGCGTAGTGGCGCGATGCTGATCCAGCAAACCGCGTTCAGCGAGTAGAAATGCTCCTGTACATACGCTTGTAGTCAGATCCGTTTGCCGGTCTTGCTCGCCGATCCAGTTCAGCAGTCGCTGATTGTGCCGTTCGCGCCGCGTCCCCTGCCCGCCCGGTACCAGTAGGATGTCAAGAGGAGGGGCGTTCTCAATCGTATAATGTGGCTTTACCAGCAGGCCGCCGCGGCAGGTAATGATCCTCTCTTCTTCAGCGATGGTGATAGCTTTGAGAAGGATGCTCTCATCGCTGTGGATGCCAACCGGGCGCGCCACCGAGAAAACCTCGAATGGCCCACAGAAGTCAAGCACCTCGACATCATCAAAGATGAGAATGCCTACCGTGCGTATTGAATGATCATTCATCGGAAATCTCCTCGTTATCTCTTTTCAGTCTTGCATAATGGCTTCCGTCGTCCTGAAATGTAGTTTGGCGAATTCGGCCAGTCGCTCTTTTCCGGCGCGAGCCACAATTCTGCGTCCTACCATCACAATCGATGGATCAGAGGCTCCCTTTGGCAGCTTTTCTCCTGCGCTTTTTGACAACTGCTCCATGATTTGCACAAACCTGGCGCGGGCGAGAATCGACGCGGCGGCTACGGCTATATCCTCTTCTGCATGGGTGCGCTGCTCGATAGTGATCTGGCAGCCTTTTTCGCGCAGTGCATCGAGGATATAGGATGGGTCTCCAAACTGGTCGATAAGAGCGAGCTTGCATGGCACCTTCTCCAACAATTGTTCCAGCGTCCAGGCGTGTCCCCAGGCCAGCAGGCGATTCAAATTGCCAGTTTTGGCATAGAGTTCATTGTATCTTCTGGGTTCAACCGGCACAACCATATGAGGACATAGTTTCTTAATCTCTTCCGCCATGCCGTACATACGAGTATCGGTAAGCAATTTGCTGTCGCGCACTCCCAACCTTTGTAAGCGCGTTTCGCTCTGCGCATCCACATATACAGCCGCAATCACCAGCGGCCCAAAATAATCGCCCTTGCCCGATTCGTCACATCCGATTCGTGTCGTACCCGCGAAACTTGCTACAGGCGAAACTACAGGTGTCTCAATAAAAGACGATTGCGCGGTTACGGGCGCTGCTGGCTGAGATGCGCCAGATTTTTTACCATACCACCATGCTTGAAGCTCGCTGCGTAAGAGGCCGTCTTTCCCCTGAATGAGTGCCTTGCCACTTGTATAAATAGCTACAGGAATCTTGTTTATGCCATCGCTAACGGTCAATTGATAGCCCCATTGAATGGCTTTTTCGTCAAAGATGCGCCAGCCACGCTCATCTGTGAACGCGCGTAACGCATCGATGTTGGATTGTAGTTTGTTTCCCTCCATGAAATGCTGACCTCCTCCTGTTGTATGAAAGATTGTAACATCTGGCTCGTTATAACTGCCATTGGGCCGCCCCACCCCGGATGCCCACCAGGGACATCCCTACACCCCTCTCACAGCCGTTTGGAGGCACAGATGGGGATGGGCTTCTAAATGTGTAGGGATGTCCCTGGTGGGCATCCGGGGTGGGGACTGAACCATACTTGCAAACCATCGTGCTGCGTGGTATTCTTCACGTACATATGATCTATATTGATAGATCACAGGAGAGAGCAGTATGACGCAGGTCGAGATTAGTCCGCAGCAAGGGGTGCTACTGCGGCGCGCGCACGAACTTCTGGAGAGCATCGGGCAGGCTGTGGCGGAAGAGACGCTGCTGCGACACCTGTTTGGCGTGACAGAGGGTACGGCTTCGGCAAAAAATCCCGTGTGGGTGACACTGTTGCGCAAAGCCTTGAACAGTTCTTCCTTATTTGAGCAGGCGGAGAACTCGGATTGGGCGCTCACAGCGTGGCGCAGCACGCACCGTTCCCTGAGCGAGATCGAATTTGTCGTCCTTGATACAGAGACGACGGGTTTGCGTCCCGGCTCGCACCGCGTCATCGAAATTGCCGGTGTGCGCATTCGCGGGGGCGAAGTACTCGGCTCCTTTCAAACCCTGCTCAATCCTGGTACGCGCCTGCCCTCCTTCATCGTGCAATTTACTGGTATCAACCAGGAGATGGTAAATAAAGCACCCAAAGCTGCCGAAATTTTCCCCGATTTTCTCAATTTCATTGATGGGGCCATCCTCGTCGGCCACAATGTTGGCTTCGACCTGGGCTTCCTCTCCTACGAAGCGCGCCTGCTTGGACTTGACTTTCCCATTGATGGGCTGGACACTATCCCCCTGGCGCGCCGCTTTTTGCCCGCTTTGCGTCGTTTTAAGCTCGATAACGTGGCCGATCATCTGAAAATAGCGACCGCCAATCGACACCGCGCGCTTGGTGATGCCAGGGTCACAGCAGCCGTCTTCATCAAGCTGATCGCGCTCGCCCAGGAGCAGGGCATTCAGACATTAGGCCACCTGCGCCGCCGCCTGCAATTGCCCGTCACCTGGAATGGCGATATTACGCAGGCCGCTACTAAAAAGCAACTCGAGCAACTGCGGGCCGATGGCCGGATTGCTAATCAATCGGCCACCGTGCGTCCTACGGGTACGCTGTTCCTCAATCCCGCCTGGAAACGCGACTTTCCCGCGCTCCCCGGCGTCTATCTGATGAAGGATGCCAACGAGCAAGTTATCTATGTGGGCAAGGCCAAATGTTTGAAAGATCGCCTGGCGTCCTATTATAACCAGCCGCTCGGTTATACGCGCAAGATGGATGGTCTGCTGCAAAACGTTAAGGAAATCGAAACGCGCGTGCTTGGCTCCGAACTGGAGGCGCTGCTAGTCGAATCGCAATTGATTAAGGAATTGCAACCAGCTTATAATGTGCAGTTGCGCAACTACGAACTCTACCCCTTTATCAAAATCGACATCCAGCACGCCTTTCCGCGTGTCTTCGCCACGCGCGAGGTAGCAGCCGACGGCGCGCGTTACTTTGGCCCGTTCCGCAGCAGGCGTATCGTTGATCTTACGATTGAACTGGTGCAGAAAGTCTTTCCTATCCGCACCTGCACAAAGGGTCTGCCACCCCAGGCCAAACCATCCGACCCCTGTTTGCGCCTGCACCTCAATCGCTGCCCCGGCCCCTGTCGTGGCGGCATCGATGAAACGGGCATTGAGGAGTACCGTAAAACTATTGAGGAGGTATGCGCCTTCCTGGGAGGCGAGCGCGAAGACCTGCTGGACCGCCTGCGCCGCCAGATGCTCGAAGCCTCCCAGCAGCTCAATTTTGAACGCGCCGCCTGGCTGCGTGATACTATCCGCAGCGCCGACGAAGTGCTGATTGGACAGCAATTGATTACGGGCGCGGTCGAATCCAACAACCTTTTCATCGTCTATCCTTCCGCACGCGCAGGCAACAACGAACTCTTCCTCATCCGGCATGGTCGCCTGGTAGACCAGCGCTGCATTACGCACGAGCCGGATGCAACCAAACAGGCCGCGCGCGAACTCCTGCAAGTCGCCACCTCGTTAGGCGAACCGCCGAGCATCGTTGGCAAAGCAGAAGTCGATCAAATCAACATCATCAGCCGCTGGATACATCGCCATAGCAGCGACCGCGCCTTCTTCCCATTCCAGCAAGCTCTCACCAACGAAGACGAAGCCCGCCTGCTTGCTCAACGCATCTGGATAGAAATCGAAGCCGCGCGCTCCCTGCCTCTTGCATATAGTACAGATGAAGAGGATAATACGTTATAAGAATTGGAATACCAGAGCGGTGACAAGCCCCATAAGTGTTCACTTAGGACT
>JBOGTO010000175.1:0-3904 GCA_050695155.1 Ktedonobacteraceae bacterium | reverse complement strand
CGAGGGTCGCCCCTACGATATACGAGTTTTATGAATGGCATCGTAGTATGGTAGGGGCGACCCTCGCGGTCGCCCTGGTTTTATGTCGATGACGCTGTTTTCTTATGTCAATGCGGGCTGGTTTTTTATGTCAATATGTTGATCTTTGTGATAATAGCATATATTTCGGGCGTATCTATAGATACGGAACTAACACACGGCTATCAACGTTAAGCTCTTTAGGAACTGCAAGCGCCAATTTTAGTGGTTGTCATCGTCATAACGTTAGAGATGACTTCGGCAGTATACATAAATTTGCGGGTCCATTATTTATAACTTATTTCGCGCTTACTTTTGGAGAGTAAGTTTATGCTGGAAAAGAGGAAGAAAATTATATGCCAACGAAGACTCTCTATGCTAAAAAAGCGTATGTTTATCGATCGCGGAGGATTATACGCCTCATAGTAGCCCTGATTGTGGGACTAACAGGCGTAGCCAATATGTGGTTTGCCATCCTTCCCAGGCCTAATTGGGATATGCTGCTGGGAGCGTGGCCGGTAGATACTCATCATGGCCTCTATAAACTCACCGTTGTCATCGGCTTTTTTCTGATTATGCTCTCTTACGGATTGGCGCGTGGCAAACGCGGGGTGTGGCGTGTAGCGATCATCCTGCTGCTCCTTTCCGCGATCCTGCATATTCTTAGCGGTGGTCAGGTACTGCCAACCATCGGGACAGGCGCGCTTATCGCTCTGCTTGCCGCTTGCTCGAGCGGCTTCCAGGCTAAAAGCGATCCGCCTTCGCTGCGTCGTGGTTCTGTAGCCCTGGTCGTGGGCCTCAGCGTCGTTCTCATCTACACCATTCACGGGCTTTTCGTCCTGTATGACCAGTTCGAGGCACCGATTGATCGTATCGGCATTGAAGCATTTCTTACCAGGGTGTTCGCTCATACCCACTGGTACCTCGCTCCCGGAACTCAGGCGTTTGTCTTCGGGCGAGCCGTTCCTCTCCTGTGCCTGAGCGTCTTTCTCTATGGCATAGTCATGATTCTGCGTCCTGTAGCGGCAGCACTCTTCCCCACCGAGCAGCAGCAAGAGTCTGTTACTGCCCTTGCGCATCGCTATGGCAAGAACTCGATCTCCTACTTTGCATTGGAGCCGGGCAAATCCTACTTCTTCACCGACTCAGGCAAATCGGTCATTAGCTACGTTCTGGAGGGCAATGTTGCTGTTGTGGCGGGCGATCCTATCGGGCCGGAAGAGGAGATGCTGCCAGCCATCCAACAATTTATGGCGTTCTGCCAGGAGCAGGATTGGATGGTCGTTTTCTGGCAGGTGCGCGATACGCTGGTTGACCTGTATCAGGCGGCAAAACTGCATGTGCTGAAAATTGGTGAAGATGCCATCGTTCCAACCCGTACCTTCACACTCTCCGGGAAAGCTATGGCTAATGTGCGTTCAAGCGCGAAACGTGCTGAGAAGGAGGGTGTTCATATCGTTTTCTGGCGCGGGCTGGTACAGGATATTGACCAGTTGGCACAGATGGAACAAATCTCGCGTAGCTGGCTGGCGCGCAAGGGCGGCAATGAGATGGGGTTCAGCATGGGCCGTTTCGATCCATATGGCGACGAAGAACAAATTTATGCTCTTGCCGTTGATAGATTTAACAGGGTACACGCCTTTGTAACCTTTGTGCCAATCTACGGACGCAACGGCTGGGGACTTGACCTCATGCGCCGCGCCGATCAGGCCGCTCCCGGCACGATGGAACGCTTGCTGGCAAGCTGCATCGAACATCTTGGGATGGAAGGAGCCGATGTTGTGAGTCTCGGCCTCGCTCCGATGAGCGATGTCAATTGCGCCAATCACACTTTGCTGGGAACAAGTATGAATTTCCTGACACAGCATTTCGGCAACCCCGGCAAGAATCGCTCGCTCTTCAATTTCAAGAAGAAATTTCAGCCGCGCTGGGAGAGTCGCTACCTCGTCTATTCCAGTACGCTGACACTGCCCAAAGTCGGCTGGGCGCTTTACCGCGCCCACCAGCGCGACGTGACATTGCTCACAGCGCTCTATAGATCGCTCAAAGATTTGAGCGTGAAGCATAAGACCCTGGCTGGTTCCTCAGCCCATTCAGCCAGTGGCACGTTATTGCTCTAAACTACCAGAGCGGCTTTGCCCCTGACGCCCACAAGGGGCGTCACTACATCTCACTGTTGCCCCTCCTCCTCGCCCCGCCAGAGATGCGGCAAAGGGGAGGAGGGGCGGCTTTCTTATATGTAGGGATGCCCCTTGTGGGCATCCGGCCCCACCCTGATCGCTCACGCTCAGCCTGGCTTTCTTGCACTGCCTCTCCATACAATATTCATAACAGGTGAGAATATAATACATCAAAATTTGGAATATTAATTTCCATAACAATATCCATTTGTTATAATCAATTGGAATGTATGATATTCATTGAATGAATAACAAAAATATGTTATGGTTGAGTCAGGCAACTGCGGTTGCAATTTGACTTGAACAGTCCCATCAATAGCCAGACCCGAAGGAGGTATTTTGTGGATTTTCGCTATTCCCTCGTCGGATTGTTGATCGGTGTACTTGTAGGTCTGACTGGCATGGGTGGCGGGTCGCTGCTCGCGCCCATCTTAATCCTCGTCTTCCGCGTACCTCCAATATGGGCGGTTGGTACCGATGTTGCCTATTCTACTGTCACTAAAGCGCTTGGCTCGGTCGTGCATATTCGCCAGAAGCATGTGAATTTCAAGATAGCCCTGTGGCTGGCCTGCGGCAGCGTTCCCGCCACGCTGTTAAGCGTGACGCTTGTGCAGTACATTCGCAAGCATTATGGCTCAGTCGTAAATGGCGTGATACTCCATGCCATCGGTTTTACCCTTATTCTGGTCGCTATACTACTCGTGGCAAAGCCATTTTTGATGCGCCGTGTAGAACAGAAGCGTTTAGAGGCGCAGAAGAAGCAGGCCGCGCTCGCGGGTGAAAGTGGCGAGCCGGTAAGCGCCCCCAACACAAATCGCTGGGAAAAACGCTATCGCCCGTTAGTGACTGCTTTGATCGGCGCATTTGTGGGTTTTCTGGTTGGTTTAACCTCGGTAGGCAGTGGCACGCTGATTATCGTCTCGCTGGCCTTCCTCTTCCCGCGTCTTACCGCCAAAGAACTGGTTGGTACCGATATATTTCAGGCCTTTATGCTGCTGGCTGCCGGCGCAATAGCCTACATCACCGCTGGAACCATCAACTGGCATATCGTGGGTCTGCTGCTGATTGGCTCGCTGCCCGGCGTCTTCATAGGTAGTAAGCTGAGCAAATTTATTCCCGAACCCTACATGCGTCCCATCCTGGCGGTCGTGCTGGTTATATCGGGGTGGAAATTGATATAAAACGCTGCCCCCTATTGCTTTTTCCCGCATATTCCGTTAATCTTGCGGAAATGTGTAGGGGCGTGATTGATCGCGCCCCTGCGGTGGAAGGAGCAGCATTTTATTATGCCAGCCGTCGAGAAAAAGAGTGATAATATCGTCGCATTTCCCGCGAAGTCAGCAACGAAGCTTGAATACCATCCTACCATTCATGATATGCCCAGCGAAGAGCGACCGCGCGAACGACTGCGCAATTACGGGGCGCGCGTACTCTCCAATGCCGAATTGCTGGCGATCATCCTGCGCACCGGCACGACACAGGACAATGTCATTGAACTGGCGGGCAAGCTCCTCTTCAAGTATGGTGGTTTTGGCGGCTTGATGCGCGCTGAATTTATGGAATTATGCGCGGAATATGGGCTGGGCGAGGCCAAAACTGCTCAGTTGAAGGCGGAGCTGGAAATCGGAGGGCGGCTGGTTGTCGCGCAAAACGAAGAGAAATACCAGATCAAATCGCCTCTCGACGCGGCCAATCTGGTAATGATG
>JBOGTO010000174.1:0-2215 GCA_050695155.1 Ktedonobacteraceae bacterium | reverse complement strand
ATTCTTCGCTGCGCTCAGAATGACAACTGACACGGATATTTGAAGCTTGACAGAGTGGTAAAAGAATTTTTCGTATATGTATGAGATTTTACATGTAAAATCCCAACAAAAAAAGTGCGGAGGAAATCCTCCGCACCCCCAGTTGATGCTGTTATTCCAGATCGCCGCGATTGCCCTGCAACTGGTGTTGGTAGGCTTTCTTAAAGGCGGTCAGGCTGCGCTGAACTTCGCCGCGCTGCTCCAACAGGTTGGCATACCGCGAGTAGGCCACCCCTGCCAGCTCGTGCGCGTTGGACTCATCCAGCAGGTTGAGCGCCTCCGAGAAGAGTTCATCGGCGCCACTGTAATCTGTGGCGTTGTGCCGCAGTTGGGCCAGGGCGATCAGCGCCTGTCCCTGCGTTTGCGCATCGCCGCTGCGTTTGGCGGAAGCGAGGGCGGCCTGGGCCTCCTGCTCGGCGGCGGCGGTTTTCCCGCGTTTGACGAGCAGTTCGGCCAGGCTGGTATGACAGAGGGAAGCTGTCACATCGTCTTCGAGTTCCTCTTCGATGGCAATCGCCTGCCGGTACTCACGTTCCGCGCCATCCAGATCACTCTGCTTTTCGAGCGCCTTGCCCAGGCGCTGGTGGGTCAAACCAACGGTGCGCTGCTCGTCACGCATCTCATACACGGCGAGACTACGCATCATATACTCACGCGCCATGTTGATTTTGCCTGCACTTTTATACTGCTGGCCGATCTCCATGTACTTTTCCGCAAAGCTCTTGCTATCGCGCTGCATGCCATCCAGAGTTGCCAGAGCCTTATGATAATAGGAAATGGCTCTCTCAAGGTCGCCATGCCTGAAAAAATCGTTGGCGACATTGCTGTATACGTCAAGCGCAAAGACCGGGTCGTTGATAAGGTTACTCTCTAAAACGCTTGCACAACGAATATGATTCTCTAAAGCCAGCGTATAATTGTACAGGGAGAAGTATGCTTTGCCTAACAGATTGCGCGCGCGCTCCGCATTTTCCACGTCGCTCATGTTCTCGCCCTGCGAGACAGCGGCGCGTAGATCGACGACGGCTTCCTGATATTCGCCCAGACCCAGGTGAACCTGGCCGCGCAGGAGAAACAACTGGTATGCCTGCTCTGTGGTGATACGATCAGCCTGGATCGGCACGAGGAGTTCACTTGCCCGCGCATAAGCGTGCTGCTGGAGCAACACAAACGCCTGTAACAATTCAACATCAATACGCTGGTCGGGACCCGAATCAGCCGGGGAATAGCCAACTGCGCGCGCTTCCGCCGCGCCGCCGGGCGATCCCTCGAGTAAGAAGGTCAAAGGGACATCGAGGCGCTTCGCCAGGATGGAAAGGGCTTTGAGGGAGGGACGAATCTTCCCGCGCTCGATAGCCGAGATATAGGAGATAGAAAACTCTGGAGCCGCCAGTTGCGCCTGGGTCAACGATAATTTTGTGCGGACCTCCCTGATATTACTGCCCACACGGGCAGCAACCGCTTTACCAATATTTGTAGTTTCAACTGAAGCCATTGGACCGGATTTCCTTTCTTGTAATCAAACGCCGTAGGGGGAACACGAACGAGCGTTCGCTTTATGTGATTCGCGCAGCTTTTCAGACAACGCAAAATAACACATCCATTCAAAAATGATGCGTTCAGATATGATATTTGAGCCTTCCACAATGTGAGTTCGTCCATCTATGCAATACTGCTATTGCTCTATTATCACTAACGAAATCCTCTCGACTCACTTTGCGGAATAACCCATTGATTGTCCTCCTACTGCTTGCAGCAGTGTAAGGATAATGCATCGGATATCCTCCTACTGGTATGATACCACAAAATTTACAAGTAATCAATCTATTTCTATTGATAGCATTGAAGTACTGCATGAAATGGTAGAATACATTCCTATGATTAAACACAGCAATATATGCATACAATATCTAATTTAATAGAAACGTTTTTTATTCAAAAAGAGAGTATCAATTTCAAAATAGCGTTTGTCCGATTCAGTCTACTGTTTCTCTGAAATCAAGTAGTTCTATTTCGCAAAAAGGTTCGCGTTCAGTTCAGCTCAGCATTTTAATTATGTGTATCATAATTAAAGTGATACCTCTCAACAACTGAACCGCCCGAAACAGCCAAAGAGTACTATAATTGTACTATCAACCTTTTAGAAAATTAACCAGAGGGTGCTGCAATGTAAAGG
>JBOGTO010000173.1:0-1922 GCA_050695155.1 Ktedonobacteraceae bacterium | reverse complement strand
CGGTGAGTGACTGTCATTCTGAGCGCAGCGAAGAATCTCTCGCCCGGCAGATAGCAGATCCTGAGCGCAGCGAAGGATGACAGTGGCAGACCGCTCTTGATCGTGAAAACTCATCAGGGGCATCATTATTGACTATACAAAAGGAGCATATTCTATGCAACAACTGGTACATTGCGCCAATCTCATCAGGATATATAAAGTGGCAGACCTGGAAGCTATTGCGCTGCAAGGGTTAGACCTGGAGGTTGCGCGAGGCGAAATGATCGCGCTGGTCGGCGCATCGGGTTCGGGCAAGACGACGCTGCTCAACATCCTGGGCGGTCTGGATGCGCCGACCGCCGGGCAGGCCAGGGTAGCAGATTTTGACCTGACACGTCTGAGCGAGGAGCAGCGCACGCGCTACCGCAATCTCGTGATTGGCTACGTCTGGCAACAAAGCGGGCGCAACCTGCTGCCAGACCTGACGATTGAAGGGAATGTCAATCTGCCACAACTGCTCAACGGCAGAGGCGCGGCGCGTAGTTCAAAACGCACGCATGAACTGTTGGAACTGGTAGGGCTGGCAACGATGGCGAAGAAAAAACCGGCGCAGCTTTCGGGCGGCGAGCAACAGCGCGTAGCCATAGCCATCGCGTTGGCTAACCAGCCAGCTCTGCTGCTCGCCGACGAACCAACGGGCGAACTCGACTCCGTGACTGCCCAGGAAATCATTGCCTGCCTGCGCCAGATCAACAGGCAACTGGGGCTGACGATTATCCTGGTGACACACGATGTAAGCGTGGCCTCGGAAGTTGATCGCACGCTTGCTATACGCGATGGGCGCACCAGCACAGAGACGGTGCGGCGCGGTATCCCGCTCGTCACACAGGAAGCGCGTCATGAAGCGAGCAATGCAAATGGTGCCAGCACGGTAATAGGTCTTTCGCTGCAAACGCACCGCGAGTCCATTCTGGTTGACGCCGCCGGGCGTATGCAACTGCCGCGCGAAGCGTTAGAGCGGCTGGTCATTAATGGCCGCCTGGAAGCTTTCATGCTGGACGATCATATCGAACTCTGGCCCACTTCCGCTAGAGATGATGGACAGTATTCCAGCATAGCCTCATCTCAATCAAATGCAACAAGAAGGGATAGTCTGACATGATAGCATCAACAGTTGTAGCAACTCCGGTGGTTGAAGCGCGCGGCATCATACGCGATTTCCGTGTAGAGCGAGGCATCGTGCATGTCTTACGCGGTATCGACCTGAGCATCGCGCCGGACGAATTTGTAGCCCTGCGCGGGCGCTCCGGCTCAGGCAAAACCACCCTGCTGAATATCCTGGTCGGGCTGGACGATCCCACGCAGGGACGGGTCAGCGTGTTGGGACAGGAGATGGCAAGGCTAAATGAGCCGGGGCGTGCCGCACTGCGCCGCAAAATGGTGGGGCTGCTCTTCCAGAATGCCCACCTGTTCCCCTCGCTCACCGCCCTGGAAAACGTCGAAGTCGCGCTGCGCTTGCTCGACACTCCTGCGGGAGAGCGCGGCAGGAGAGCGCTTGAGGCGCTGGAACTCGTGGGGCTGGGCAAACGCGCTCAGCACCGCGCGCTGGAGCTTTCCGGCGGCGAACAGCAGCGCGTGGCTCTGGCTCGCGCGCTCGTGCATACACCGCGTCTCGTCGTAGCCGACGAACCCACAGGCAACCTGGACTCGCTGACGGGACGATCTATCGTCATGCTCTTACGCAGCATCGTGCGCGAAACGGGCGTCAGCCTGCTGGTCGCCACACACGACGCGCTGGTCTACAGCGCGGCTGACCGCGTCGTGCAGATCAACGACGGCATGATTGTAGTGTAGCGGCATCAGATCCAGATGGATAGTCTCCTGAACAAAGGGTATACGCTGTGAAGGAGGCAAGGCGACCGCAAGGGTCGCCTCTACTATGA
>JBOGTO010000172.1:0-2877 GCA_050695155.1 Ktedonobacteraceae bacterium | reverse complement strand
GCGGCGTTGAGAGTATGACGCGCGCGCCCTTTGTGCTTGGCAAAACCGATAGCGCGTTCAGCCGCAGTATGAACCTGCAAGATACCACGCTGGGCTGGCGTTTCATCAATCCCAAACTGGCAAGTATACACCATCCCTATAGTATGGGCGAAACCGCCGAGAACGTCGCGGAACGCACGAAGATCAGCCGCGCGGATCAAGATGCTTTCGCGCTGCGCAGCCATCAACGCGCCGTCGCCGCGCAGCAGGCTGGACGTTTCAAAGACGAACTCATACCCGTGAGCATTCCTCAAAAAAAAGGCGACGCTATCGTCATTGCCATCGACGAGCAGCCACGCGCCGATACCTCGCTCGAAAAGCTGACGGCCCTCAAACCCGCATTCCGCAAAGAAGGCAGCGTCACGGCTGGCAACTCGTCCAGCATCAACGATGGCGCGGCAGCCCTGGTCCTCATGGAACTGCAACGCGCTAAAGAACTGGGATTGCGCCCGCGCGCCCGCATCATCGCCTCAGCAGTAGCAGGCGTCGATCCCGCGTATATGGGCCTGGGACCCATTCCCGCCACGCGCAAAGTGTTGCAACGCACCGGGCTGCGTATACAGGACATCGACCTGGTGGAGCTGAATGAAGCTTTCGCTGTACAGTCCTTACAATGTATGCGCGAACTGGAAATCAACGAAGAAAAACTCAACGTCAACGGCGGCGCTATCGCTCTCGGACATCCCCTCGGATGTAGCGGCGCGCGGCTGGTGGTCACATTGCTGCACGAACTGGAGCGGCGCGGCGGGCGCTATGGCCTGGCGACCATGTGCATCGGCGTCGGACAGGGTATCGCCACCATCATCGAACGCATCTAGCGGCAACGCTCCTATGAGTACCTCCTAAGCATCAAATAGCCCGATTGTCTGATGAAATTTACCGACCAACATCGAAATTGTCATCCTGAGCGCAGCGAAGAATCTCTCGTCGGGAGCGCACAGATCCTTCGCTGCGCTCAGGATGACAAGCGTAGCGAAGGATGACAACCCATGACTGGTGTTCATCAGGCAGTCTAGCCATTTATTCTATCTGAAATGCCAGAATTTATGTATTTATGCGCTTCTATGTTATAATGCAACCTGCAATGTCATTCACATTCACCAGACCGTAGCGTAGCTTTGTCCGCGCCCTGGTGATTAGATTGAAGAGGAGTTGGAAAGACGTGGTCTACATTGATTATCCTCGCGTCAAGCAGTCGCTGGGGATCGCAGCTTTGCGTGACGCCTACCCCACCTTATCTCTCAACCTGCATGGCGATATTCGCGGTGTCAACCCTCTCGCATTGTGGTTGTGGGGCGCGTTGAAAGGGGACGAATCATTTCATCCCGAACGTTTCCTGGGAATCAACGCTTTTACGATGGCGGCAACACAATTTTATCGCATCCCGGCTGAGCTGAACAGAGAGTTTTATATAAAACGTTCAGCCCTTGTGAAGCGACAGGATGCCTTTAGCCGGGCGACAATCTACGCGCCTTTTATCGCCGCTATGCATTCCGACCCGGCGCGAGCAGAATTGTACGAGTCCGCATCAAACTATCCCGAACAAGAATGGGAATATCCACTCACCATTGCCCACCCTGAACAGCCGGAAATCATGCTTGAATTTCAGGCGGATGTCTATCGACTGGAAGAAAATGGCGGCTTCCTGCTGGTCTATTATCCCGTTAAGGCCGCATTGCCAGTCATTGAAGAAATCAACAGCAGGCTGGTTGAGCGTCTGGGGAAAGTGATTTCCTTGCAGGTCGAGGAGCAGGAGAGAGAGGAGCCAGATAAGACGCTCAGCGATACTGGTTATCACGTATTCTACCGCGAATACTATCCCCGTCTCATGCATGATGCGCTGTGGTACATTTGTGGGGAAAACAAGGCTCATCAATTAATGATGGGCATGTCGGTACGCGATTTGCATTTCTTTGAGATGTTTCTTACGCCACTGGTGCGTTACTTCCTGGGAGCTATCCAGGAAAGCACGGCTCCCCGCGCCCTCAAGTATTTTGATCTGTTTACCGCGCCCTATATGCGCGAGGAACACGATCTGCACGAGCAATACGTGCAAACCATGCGGCGTCTTTCCCAGTTAGACGAGTTCGGCGACGTACTTATACGCGCGCGACGCTGGAATATTCACCTCAATCCTATTGCGCAAATCAAACTTTTGGCCCGTTCGGATGAGCCGTTTTACACATGCCGCGTGATCCTGCCCTGGCGTTTTGAACCCGATGTGCATTTGCAATTTAAATCCATGGTGCGTTTCCTTTTCGACGAAGGAATGGTGCCGCAAAACGACAGGCGCAAGTATGAGATAACGCTCATCCCAGAAAACTACGAGACAGACGCTGCCATGCTTCTGCTGCCCCTGCTCATGTCTCCGCCCCCTGACATCGCGGAAACAGCCGCACTTGCTGGACACGATCAATCGCACCTCTACCCATTATTTCTGTGGCTGCTGGCTCTGGTAAAGGTGGTGGATAATGCAATGGAAACCATCGAAGAGAATACGGCATGGGAGCCGGAAGGAACTTTTGCGCGTATCTATAGTGACCTCAAGGCGCGCCCTGGCATGACTCGTCAGGGGCAAACAGAGGAAATGATGCTGAAGACGGATTTTCGCGTCACCCTGGAGTTGCTGGGGCGTAAAGGGAAAGTAAGTAAATTCAGTGTACTCACCCTGCTGCGCACGTTCATGCTGACATGGCCCCGGCTCAAACCGCTCAGCGACTTCCTGGCGCAAGAACTGACGATGGAACAGCGCGTTTAGGCCAGGGCTGCTATCATCCTTCGCGTCGCCTGTCATCCGCCCCGCCATCTGTCATTCGCCCCGCCATCTGTCATTCTGAG
>JBOGTO010000171.1:0-2550 GCA_050695155.1 Ktedonobacteraceae bacterium | reverse complement strand
GGACCGCTACAGCAAGGCAAGCGATGAAGGGTACTACACAGATTTTCCTTTCATTCGTTCAATATCGTATAAGAGGTTATGCGTCACCGGGCTGCAACAGATGCTGGATCAGGAGCTGCGCCAGCCATGTTTCGTAGCGTTCTGGCGGCCAGTGTTGTTCCACGACCAACATCCGATAGAGATCATAGCCCGTTAGCACCCACAGCGCGTCGGTAGCCTCCTCAAATGAGAGGCCATGACGCAGTACCTGGCGTTCGCGCAGGAATGCAATCAGCCGGGCCTGGTTCTGACGCCTTCTCATCCCGATTTGTCGCGCCAGGTCCGCCAGTTCGGGTGCCACTGCCCCGGCAGTTCGCAGCAATTCAAGCTCAAGCACTAGCGGCTCATAGGCCCGGCGGGCAATTTGAGCAACGAGCCAGAGTCGCTTCGACGGTTCCGGCGTAGCGCGAAGTTCGTCCAGAAGTTGCTGGACGTGAGCGCTGAAAGCGTCAGGATTGATTAGCTCAGCGAGAATTGCGCGCTTGGAACCAAACACCGCCGAAACCGTTTTGGGCGAAACTTCAGCGATTTCGGCGATAGCCTCCAGCGTTGTGCCTGCATAGCCTTTGCTGGCGAACAATTCACGAGTTGCAGCCAGGATGCGCCTGCGCGTCTCTTCCGCCTGGCGTTGACGCGCCCGTGAGTGATAGGGACGTTTTCCCTCAATAAGCGGCACTGTATCTTCCATAAAAAGGATTATACACTATTCAATAGGTAATATGCTAGTCAATAGGTATATACTTGCTGATTTACTGGGGAGATAGTATTATACGCCTTAATTCTTAACCTTTTTCCGTTTGTAAGGCTCCAAAAACGTTATCATATGCCACTTTGAGGACAGTATCCACAAAATCGTCTGAATAACCCAACTTGTTGAGGCGGCTTCTCAACTCATTCAGATAGAAGACACGTTCCACAAAAGCCGTGTGACATGTATTGTCCCAACGGGCGAACATGCTTTTGACCTCTTCCAGTACATCAAAGATGCTATCCACAATACAATTTAATTCGTGAATGTTGCTCATGTTTAATTCTCTTTTCCTGGCGATTAGATAGAGCATATATGCTCTATCATATAGTTTATAGCCTAAATGATTGAGCATGTCAAGGCCATAACCTGATAGAATAGTGTCTACTAAACGAGGGCAAGCCATTGGAGTAAGGTTAGAAGAATGATACGAATACGACTGAAAGAGGTGCTGCAAGAGAAAGGCATGTCTATGTCGATGCTATCTCATGAGTCCAGAATCTCGTTCAGCACCATTTCGCGTATTATCAACGATAAAAACTATTCTCCCACTCTTAACACATTGGAGAGACTAGCTAAGGCTCTTGACGTTGAAATTTCCGATCTATATGAGCGAACGCCTGATTAACTCTTTCCATTACCACAGGTAATTGCTTCCTCACTGTCTATGCCAATCTGGTATTACTCTAAAAAATATCCATGAAACACCTCATAAGCTCACTTGTATCTTAAAAAATACGTAGCTATAGAGACACAGCCGTCCAATACTTCACTAATTACAGTATTGGACATTGTAGTAGCCAGAACGTATAATACCAATGTCGGTAAAGGAGGCGCGGCGTATGAACGGCGAGATACGGATAATACCTATACAGGGGATTGGCGAAATTCCTCCAGGCAGTGACCTGGGGCTTCTTATATTTCGAGCAATGCAGGCACAACAAATGAAGCTCCAGCGGGGCGATGTGCTTGTTGTGACACAGAAGATCGTCTCCAAAGCCGAGGGGCGCGTGGTTAATCTTGACGATGTACAACCTTCGCAGTTCGCGCGCGCTTTCGCGCAGGAGTTCAATAAAGATGCCGCGCATGTTGAGGTAGTGCTGCGCGAGAGCAAGCGCATCGTGCGCATGGATCACGGCGTGCTGATTAGCGAGACGCGGCACGGGTTTATCTGCGCCAACGCGGGCGTCGATGAGTCCAACGTGGGAGGAGCGCGTATCCTTACCCTGTTGCCGCTTGACCCCGATCGTTCGGCCAGGGAGATACGCGCGCGGTTGCAGGAATTGGCGGGCGAGGGTCCCGATTTTGATATTGCGCTCATCATTTCCGATACGTGGGGACGACCCTGGCGCGAAGGACAGGTCAATATGGCAATCGGCGTGGCAGGCATGGCCGCGCTGACCGATTATCGCGGCCAATCCGACCCCTATGGCTACCAGATGCACGCCAGCGTGATTGCGGTAGCGGACGAACTGGCAAGCGCGGCAGAACTGGCGATGGGCAAAATTGATGGCGTCCCTGTCGCGCTTCTACGTGGCTATACATATCAACCCGACGCAGGCAGTGGGAAAACACTTATACGCAATCCCGCTACCGATATGTTCCGATAAGTTTTTATATCTCCAGTAGCGATCCCTGTGAACCTTAAATAGTAAGTGCGAGAGAAATGCTGTAGGGGCGAGGGCAGAGTGGACGATGGGAGGGGACCCTTGTGGTCGCCCGCCCGGCGGGTTCATGGTTCCGAGAGCGGGCGACCACAAGGG
>JBOGTO010000170.1:0-1669 GCA_050695155.1 Ktedonobacteraceae bacterium | reverse complement strand
GTTTTTGCGTTAGCACGCAAAAACTTGACGCTCCTTTCACAGATATAAGCCTGATAATATTGACGAGATTATATCATATGTTTTCCCTGAATACTGCTGTTCCAGCTCTATCGCACTTACCATCGTTCCCTGCTCCACCAGGCCACAATCTGCCGCGAGTTGCCCAACCACTTGCGCGGGCGTGGCTCCGGCGGCGCGTAATGGTTCCAGACCTTCGCTTTGTGTTCTTTTGGAAAGGCGTTTACCCTCGCCATCCAGCATGAGAGGCACATGCGCGAAGGTGGGAACTGGAAAATTCAAAGCTCCATAGAGCAATATCTGTCTTGCTGTCGATGCCAGTAAGTCCGCGCCGCGTACTACCTGGTTGATGTGCATGAGGGCGTCATCGACGACTACGGCGAACTGGTAGGCGAAGATGCCGTCGGCGCGCCGCACGATGCAGTCGCCGATGGCGTTGTGGACGTGCTGTTGCTGCTGACCTGCCAGCAGATCATGAAACGATACGATAAGCTCGTCGTCTACGCGAAAGCGCAGCGATGGGCGGCGGCCAGTGGCTTCGTGTTGCCGGCGCTGGTCTTCGCTCAGGTTGCGACAGGTGCCGGGGTAGCGCGGACCTTCGTCCTCGTGCGGCGCACTGGCGGCGCGCGCGATTTCGGCGCGGCTGCAATAGCAAGGGTAGATCAGCCCCGCGTCTTGCAGGCGTTGTAAACAGGCAGTATAGATGCTTTGTCGCTCACTCTGGATATAGGGAGCGTAGGGGCCACCAACGTCGGGACCCTCGTCCCAATCGATGCCGAGCCAGCGCAGATCGTCTAACATGCGCTGCGTTGCGCCCTGGCGCGCGCGCGGGCGATCCAGGTCTTCTACGCGCAGCACGAACTGGCCTCCGGCGCAACGGGCGAACAGCCAGGCCAGCAGTGCTGTGCGCAGGTTGCCCAGGTGCAAATCTCCCGTTGGGCTGGGGGCGTAGCGACCCCTCACTACATCTAAATCTGACATTGCTCCGACCAGGGACATGGGCCGCTTTCCGCGTTGGGGCCGCGCCGCGCCGGGTAGATGCTAAACTCGGCCAGCAAATCGACCAGCGTGCAGATTGGCAGGCCAACCACATTAAAATAACAGCCATCAATGCGCTCGGTGGGCTGGAACGAGGAATGCTGGATGCCGTATGCACCCGCCTTATCGAGCGGGTCTCCGGTGGCGATGTAGGCCATGATTTCGGATACGCTGTAGTCTCGCATCAGTACAGGGGTGATGCAGCTTGCCGAGAGCATGGCGCGTTTGCCCTGGATGTAACCGCTCACTGCGATACCCGTTATCACGTAGTGCCAGCGACCGCGCAAGGACAGCAATAGCTCGCGTGCGTGCCTCTTATCGCGCGGCTTGCCCAGCACCCGCTCATCCAACAGAACGGTTGTATCAGCGCCAATGACGGTGCAGCCTTTGGCTTCTGGTAGAGTGAGCGCGGCGGCAGCCTTATGTTTCGCCAGCCATTGCGCCAGCTCCTCGAGGGGGCCGCTATACCTTTCTTGCATGACATCCTCGTCGGATGGCGAAATGCAGACGCTAAAATCGAGGCCGAGCAGGCGCAGGAGTTGGCGGCGGCGCGGCGAACTCGAGGCCAGCAATATGGGGTGTGATGATGTCATTCGGATTGACGCTCCAGCAC
>JBOGTO010000169.1:0-4641 GCA_050695155.1 Ktedonobacteraceae bacterium | reverse complement strand
TTCCACGCTGGTTCGCCCTGACCCGCGACGCGCAACTCTTGCCCGTCATAGACCCCCGCCGGAATAGACACCGTGATTTGCCGCCCGCCGGGAAGATTCAGCGTGCGGCTACTGCCTGTCCGCGCCTCAGACTGGCTCAGCGCCAGGGTCGCGCGCATTTCTCCCGCGTCTGGTGGTTGTGAATATGCCATACCAATCACCCGCCTAAAATTTTATTTTGACCGAGCGCCGCTCCCGCTTTAGACCATACCGAGTTCCCATTTGGCATCCTCGGTCATGCGATCAGCAGACCAGGGAGGATCAAAGGTCAACGTGCATTTGCAGGACTTGACGTTCTCCACCTCGGATACCCGCATCTCGACCTCGGCGATAACCTCGCCCGCCATCGGACATCCCAGCGCCGTAAGAGTCATCGTGATACCGACATGCCCGGTCTCGTTATTTATATCAACGTTATAGATAAGCCCCAGGTCAACAATATTGACGGGAATTTCAGGATCGTAACACTCGTGCAGCGCATCCATGACTTCTGCTTCGTTAATGGTCACGGCCTTCATGCTCCTTTGTTCTTAAACCATACTAAAATGATAGGAATTGCGTAACCATACTATATCCTATCGTATGCGGCTTGTCAAAACTTTGAGCCGGGGCATCCATCATCGCGCTCCTTAATAAGCATTTACGAGAACGCGCTCCCTATCCGCTCCATGTACATCGCCAGAAAACGCTCGACATCTACTCTAACTGATGCCAGCACATTCGAGCGGCGCGGATGGGCCAGCGCGGGATCGATGTCTTCCATTGCTTCAAAGTAGGCCACCGTCTCCCCCAGCGTCAATGTGCCGCTCAGTTCAACGTCTACATAGGCTGCTTTCCACTCGATAAGGTCGGGTTGAATAGCAGCCGCCAGGCAGAGCGGGTCGTGCATATGAAAATCAGTGATGCCGCGCGCTTTGCCAAATTCGTCAAGATGGTAATCGGTCATGCGCCTCATACATTGCGTCACCGGATGACCATTCGCGGCAAGCGCGGCGAACTGTTCGCGCTGCATAGCGGCACGATTGGTGGTATCCAGCGACACCAGCCGTATAGGCCAGCCCGCGTGCAGCACAATGTGCGCGGCATGTGGGTCCGCGAAAATATTGAACTCGCTAGTGGGTGTCACATTGCCGGGAACACGCAGCGCGCCGCCCATAATCAGCACTTCGCGTGCCGCCTGCGCGATACGAGGCTCGCGTCGCACTGCCAGCGCCAGGTTCGTCAAGGGGCCAATCGCCACCAGCGTCATCTCGCCCGGAGCCTCCAGGATCTTCTGTATCATCACATCAACAGCAGCGCTGCTTGCAGGCTGTCGCTGCGGCTCTGGCAGCATTACCCCGCCCAGGCCGTTCTGCCCATGCACATAATCGGCAATCACCGGCTGGCGCACAAGGGGGCGATCGCTCCCGCGCGCAACGGGAATATCAGGTCGCCCCGCCAGTTCCAGCAAAGCCAGCGCGTTGCGTGTCGTGAGGTCCACATGCACATTCCCGCTCACCGTCGTCACCGCCTCAAGCTGAACCTCGGGCGAGGCCAGCGCCAGGAACAACGCCAGCGCATCATCAATGCCAGGATCGGTATCAATCAACAAACGAAGCACAGAGGTTTCCTCTTTCGGCCATAGCTACCAGGCACTTCCAACAAAGCGCCTGCCGTTCAGATTGTATCACATGCGTTTTCTATGACTGTCAGATGAAACAGTTGTGTTTTTCACAACGATGGTTTATAACATGATTGTAACCGTCTCGCGTAAAGATGATATGAGTATTTCGCTTCCCACAACCTTTACAAGAAGAAAGGACAGGACATGCCAAACAAGATCACTATTTCTGGCGTCCATCACCTCCGGCTCATCGTTACCGACCCTGTGCGCTCGCGTGACTTCTACACAACCTTCCTCAACTTTACGGTAGCAGCCGAGCTACCACCGGGTTTTGTGCTGACGGATGGCAATATACTGATGGGCGTAACATCACCCTGGGACGCCAGTCAGGCTCTCCCCAATGACCGCTTTAGCCCGAACCGCGTGGGATTAGATCACCTGAGCTTTAGCGTAGCCAACCGCGCTGAACTTGAGAACGCCGCCGCTCTTTTTGAGGAGCATGGCATAGAACACAGCGAAGTCAGAGACCTGCCGCCCTTTGGCATAATCATCCTTAGTTTCAGCGATCCCGATGGTATCCAGTGCGAGCTAACCGCGCCGCTAGAGTAAGGATGCTTGTGATGCCGAACACTACGCCGCGCACTTTCCCGCTTGGTGACGCCACTATCACTATCATCAATGTCGGCGACATGATGGTCGATATGGGGGAAGAATTGGCCGTGCCGGAAAGCACATGGCGACCGCTCTATGACTCAAGCTTTGCAGGTCCCCGGCCATTTCCCAGCCAGTGTGTGCATATCGCGCTTCCAAACGCCTCTATTCTGGTTGATGCAGGCGATTACGCCCAGGCTATCGCGCTGGACCCATCCTATTTACCACCGGCGTATGTTCCGCCACCGGGCGTTGTAGAGCAGCTTCTAGCCCAGGGTATCCATCCAGAAGCTATCACCCACCTGATTATCACGCACGCCCACTTCGACCATTATGATGGTACCACCATAGAACGTGATGGTATCTACGTCCCGCGCTTTCCCAACGCCCGTATCTTCTTAGGACGCGCCGACTGGGACTACTCCGAAACGCAGCATGACCTGCAAGACCCGAACTCGCTCGATAGTCACACCTTCGGCGCGCTGCATAAACTGGGCCTGCTCGAACTGGTTGAGGGCGACCTGGATGTGACCCCCGAAGTGCGCATCATCTCCGCACCCGGCGAATCGCCTGGACACCAGCTCGTGCGCGTACATTCGCGGGGGCAAACCCTCTATTGCCTCGGCGATCTCTTCCACCATCCCGCCGAAGTGGAACACCCCGCGTGGATGGTAAAATGGGCCAACGCCTCCGCCAACCTGACCAGCCGCCAGGCGCTCATCAACGCCGCCTTGCAAGAGAACGCGCTCCTGCTGGCCGCCCATATGCCCATTGGCCGCATAGAAGGCACGCTGGAGCATCCCCGCTTCGCCTTGTCATCCTTCGCTTTCCTGTCATCCTGAGCGCAGCGAAGGATCTGGCTGGCCGCACACAGAGATCCTTCGCTGCGCTCAGGATGACAGCCCAGGTGAAGGATGACATAATGTAGCGAGGGTGACAGGCAAAGCGAAGGAAGATACATGTTTCATTCTTTTCTCTTCAGCGCGGCGAAACTTCTGGCACCGGGAGATCCAACGCAGCAAAACGTCCAGCTCCTGGTGTTTCTACTGGTGATTACCCTGGCGGTTGCGCTCATTTCACGACCGCTGCGGCTTCCCTACACCCTGGTTCTGGTGGTTGTTGGACTTCTCATCGGCTTCTCGCCGCTCCTGCCCAATCTCCACTTGAATCCAGATGTGGTGCTGTTCCTCTTTCTTCCAGCATTACTTTTTGAGGGAGCCTGGAATGTGGACATCGAGCAACTAACCGCAAACTGGCTGCTGGTGTTCCTCTTTGCAGTTCCTGGTTTGCTGCTCTCCGTACTGGTGGTTGCAGCACTTCTGCACTGGGCGTTAGGACTGTCCTGGTTACTTGTTCTGCTGCTCGGAGCCATGATCTCGCCAACCGACCCGATTGCGGTACTGTCGCTCTTGCGCCAACTGGGTCTCTCAGATCGCCTGCGTACCATCGTGGAAGGAGAGAGTCTTTTCAATGATGGAGTGGGAGCCGCCATCTATGAGCTTGTACTTGGGTTTCTGCTTGTTTCACTGGGAATGAATGGCGCAACCTCGGAGCCTTCGTTCTGGCTAGTCGTGCTTGAGGTTCTCTGGCTGATGCTGGGTGGACTTGCGCTCGGTCTGCTTGCAGGTTGGATTGTGGCGCGCCTCTTAGCTCTGGTAGACGATCATCTCATCGAAATTACCGTGACGGTAGGTGTGGCTTACGGAGTCTACCTGCTGGGAATCGTTTTGCACACGTCAGGATTGCTGGCGGTAGTGGGCGCGGGACTTGTGCTGGGAAGCTACGGACGGCGAACAGGCATGTCGGAGCGCACGCGCCAGGCGGCTCACGATGTCTGGGAATTTCTCGGCTATCTCGCCAACTCCCTGCTCTTTCTCCTGCTCGGCATCCAGATTGGAGAGTCCAATCTGCTCCATGCGCTGGCAGGCACCGGCCTTGCCCTGGCAGGAGTAGCCATCGGGCGCGCAGCCATGATCTACACCCTGTTGCCATTACATGATGCCCTGGCACGTTGGCTTGCTCGAAAAAAGCCGCCCGAGCCTTCCTCTCTGCTGGTGCGCCCAGAGCCAGTCCCTTCCCGCTGGCGTCCAATCCTGCTGTTCTCAGGACTGCGAGGCGCGCTCTCTATCGCGCTCGTACTCAGCTTACCAACCACACTTCCCGGACGCGACCTCCTTGAAGACATCGTCTACGGCGTGGTACTGGTAACGCTGCTGGGCCAGGGGATCGGGTTACGGGTGCTGTTACCGCAATGGAAAAAAGGGGAGAGTTGACCAGGATTTGGGAGCCACTACGTAGTAGGGTAGGGGCGGGGCTTGCCCCCGCCCTGGTTGCTCTGCCCCATCATA
>JBOGTO010000168.1:0-1833 GCA_050695155.1 Ktedonobacteraceae bacterium | reverse complement strand
TGCGCGTAGGCCACGGCTCCCTCGAGGATCTCTTCCTCAAATTGACAGGAACGGATGTGAAAGATTAGATGGCTATAGCAACACAATCAATTCAACAAGGTGAGAAAGGACAGGCCGCGTCCTTTGGTCGTCAGGTGCTGGCGCAGACACGAGTCGAACTGCTCCTGACGTTGCGCAGGGGCGAGAGCGTACTGATTACGCTCATTGTGCCGGTCGTCCTGCTCATTTTCTTCGCGTCTCTCAATATCGTTCAAGCTTCGACAGGCAAAGCAGTTGATTTTCTTTTGCCAGGTATGCTGGCGCTGGCAATCATGGCTACCGGTATGGTCAGCCTGGGCATCGCTACGGCATATGAACGCTACTATGGTGTATTGAAACGCCTGGGAAGTTCGCCTTTACCACGTAGCGGCCTGATTATCGCCAAGGTGATCTCCGTGCTGGTTCTCGAAGTGATCCAGGTGATCATTCTGGTTGCGGTCGCGGTCGCGCTGTACGGCTGGCGACCGGCAGGCTCGCCCGCGCTGGCAATCCTGGTCATGGCGCTGGGAACTGTTACCTTCGCCGCGCTGGGGCTGGCGATGGCGGGCGCGCTGCGAGCGGAAGTGACGCTGGCAGGCGCGAACGCACTCTACTTGCTCTTTCTTCTGTTAGGCGGGGGCATACTCCCACTTAGCCATCTACCGGCGGGCCTGGCTGCTCTCGCGCAACTCCTCCCGGCTGCGGCTTTGACACAGGCGCTACAGGCCGCGCTTACTAACGGGGCAGCTTTCCCAGGCTCCGCGCTCCTCACGCTGGCAATCTGGGCAGTGATAATTCTGCTCTTCGCGGCGCGTACATTCAAGTGGGAATAAGCGGGAGAACCGAGAATGTATTCTGGCAAGTAGATGTAAACATATCCCTACAGATGATGGACCTTTTCTTTTTCTGTTTCAAATTCGGCTGGTTCCGGCGTGGGCGAAGTCAGGCGAACCAAAGTGACGAGGAACATCAGGAGGATGAGGGCGTGCAGGGCGCTGCACCAGGCGCAAATGGCATGGAGCCGCACGATTTCCACGTAGACGAGGTAAAGCACGGTCAGTATGCCGAGCAGCGCCCAGGCGAATTGCGCGGGTCGTAGCCAGCGCGCTTGAGCATTGAGACCAACAATTGCCAGCGATGCCATGATGACGCACCACGCTAATCCCGGTATGGAAATGGGGATGGACGTTCCCGGCACAACAGAGTAGGGACTGGACAATACGAGTGCGCAATTAACCAGGCCACTGCCCGAACAAACCAGGGGTACACTTTCGTTATAATGCACGATGGTCAGGTATATAGCAATCCCTATACCCAGCAGCGAGCATACCAGTAGAAAGAGTTGGCTCCAGGAGCGTCGTTGTTGCACTTTGCTATCCTCTCGATTTCAGGGGCATTATTGAATTATTGCCCCTCTCGATTTCAAGGATAGCATAGCGTTATTCGGCAGAGGTGTCAACCTCATACCGGTGTGACCTTCTCCGAAAAATGGCAGGCAGCGTAATGTTCTCGCCCCTCCTTCGCCTCGTACACGGGTTCGACCTCGCGGCATATGTCCTGCGCCATGGGACAGCGTGTGTGGAAGCGACAGCCCGACGGAATCTTGATGGGACTTGGCAGGTCGCCAGAGAGAATGATGCGCTGGCGACGCTTCTCGATCTGCGGATCGGGAATAGGAACCGCCGAGAGTAATGCTCTGGTATAGGGATGTTTGGGCGCGCTATAGAGTTCGTCGCGGTCGGACAGTTCCACGATTTTGCCCAGGTACATGACCGCGATACGGTCTGCCACGTGGCGCACCACGCTGAGGTCATG
>JBOGTO010000167.1:0-8880 GCA_050695155.1 Ktedonobacteraceae bacterium | reverse complement strand
TCCCTACCTCTCCCGCCCCTACACGATAACATGATATTTGTGTGTAGGGGCGGGGGAAGAGGGGTCGCAGGGCGGGGGCGCTTGCGCCGCCCTCGTCCCTGGCTCCGGTTGTGTTTTACGGCTTCTCGATGGGCGCGCGTACCAGGTTGCCCCACTCTGTCCACGAGCCATCGTAGTTGCGCACCTGGGGATAGCCGAGCAGGCGCGTCAACACGAACCAGGTGTGCGCGGAACGCTCACCGATGCGGCAATATGTGACTACATCGTTCGCGGGATTGATGTCCTTGCCGCCGTAAATCTGGCGCAACTCTTCCACCGATTTGAAGGTGCCGTCGGGATTAGCGGCGGTACCCCAGGGGATGTTTCTGGCGGTAGGGATATGGCCGCCGCGCGACGCTCCCTCCTGTGGGTAGTTGACCATATGTACCAGTTCGCCGGTGTACTCCGCCGGGGAACGCACGTCGATCAGGCGACGATTGGCCTCTTGCAGTCCCTTCAACACGTCTTCACGATAGGCGCGGTTGGACTCGTTGCGAGCCGGAGCATGATAGGTGGTGGACTGGAAATGCGGGACTTCTTTGGTCAGGGGTCGCCCTTCAGCTTCCCACTTGAGACGCCCACCGTTCATGATCTTCATGTTGGTATGGCCGAACATGTTGAACAGCCAATAGCTATAGCAAGCATACCAGTTGTTCTTATCACCGTACAGCACAATCAAAGTGTCGTTGCTGATGCCCCAGCGGCTCATCAGCTTTTCAAAGCTCTGCTGATCGACGAAATCGCGCGTAACGGGGTCCTGCACATCGACGTGCCAGTCGAGTTTCAAGGCACCTGGCAAATGACCGACTTCGTATAAAAGCACATCTTCTGATGCTTCGATCAATTTTACGTTGGGATCGTTCAAATGTTCCGCAACCCAACTTGTATCAACCAGCGCATCGGGATGCGCGTACCCGGACGCGGCATTGGCTGCCGAGGTCGCGGTTTCTGTCCCGGACATACTCAAGTTCCTCCCTACAAATAGGTTTGATAGTATTTCCATGCCCATCCAGACGTGACGGGTAGGGGAATAAGATTACGAGCAGCGCACATTACGCCACCTCGTTTACAAGAACACATGTTATCCGATTTATATTCTACCCCGCAGGTCGGAATTAAGCAAGTAGTTTTTTCATTAAAATGGGGCTATGTAAAAGTCGAGTGAAGGCGACAAGGCGACACAGGTAAAAAAAGGAAGGCGACCGCCAGGGTCGCCTCTACTATGAACGGGCCGGGCAAGCCGCTTCGTGGTCATAGTAGAGGCGACCCTGGCGGTCGCCTTGCCTCCACCCTGTCGTTAAAATGGCTGAGAACGCTAAAATAGCGCTCCCACTTGCTGATTCCACATGTTCCATGCCAGTTCGCGCGCGTCGGCAACTACGCCATAACGGGCAAAGTAACTGCACACACGTTCGACATCGCGCAACAGCAAAGGGAACACCGCCTGATTCTGGCGTGGATCGACCGCCTGCGCAAAATCGATGATGCTAACCGCTCCTCGCCAGTACAAGATGTTGTACTCAGACAAATCGCCATGAATACGACCATGCGCGAGGAACAGCGCGATATTGCGCATAACGCAGTCAAAAAGCGACCGCGCTTCATTCCTCGTCAGCCTCACCTCCTTCAGTAATGGGGCAGGATCATCAACATCGCCGATGTACTCCATTAGCACGGCGTTACCAATCTGCGACACCGGGCGTGGCACATTTGCCCCGCTCTCGTGCAGCAGGCGCTGCGTCTCGAACTCGTATTCAATCCATGACTGCACTTGCAAGGCGCGCCCCTTATTGCCCGCGTCAAAGCGGCGTATATTGCGCACGATGCGCCCCTCGCGGTCATGCTGCAAGCGACTCTGCCGGTAGATGGCATCGTTCTTCAGACTGCGGAACATGCGCGGGCGATAGACCTTCGCGGCCAGGTATGCCGCGCCGGTCGCGGGATGCGCGGCGCAGCAATACACGCTGGCCTCCTTGCCGCTCCTCACAACATGCAGCACATCTGTAATCAGGTCTTCCTCGTAGAAATGCTCCAGAGACGAGAGAATCCAGGCACCATCGCGCTGAGATGCCAGAAAAGTTGGATTGAACTTTGGCTTATCGTCGCTCTCATCCAACGCCTGCTCTTTCAGCCAGCGCTGCACCCCGGCATGACCCTCATAACTCTCTTTGGGAGGCGGCGTATGCACGCCAGCCGCGCCGCGCCGCTTTTTCATTTTGATAGGCCGGAACCGTTCGATTTCCTGATCTTCGTCAAATTGATCAAATTCGCTATCGTAACGCAAAGTGAACTTCCTTCCTCAGAAGCGAAAACATGCAGAAATTGATACTTTGCTGGCACCAGCGCAGCACAAAGCCAGCGCGCAGGCACAAGCATACATGGGAATAGTCACGACATGGAGCGGGGAAACAGGAGATGAGAGTTACTGGAGAAGAGGAAGAAAAGCTTAAAGCAAACTGCTTAGTAGCTCAATACGAGGTACAGCGCGACAACAAGATGTTTAACGGTTGTCACCCATACCCAAAACTCGACCAGTATACTCACAAACCCCCGTTTTGCTCACTGAGAAGATTGACATATGTCCCTCCTTCTTGATACTAGTCGAACAACTTCTGTAGAGAGTATAGTGACAGGCGGAGGGAAAGTCAAGCTTGCGGTTTCTTCCGCACAAATCGATCCTGGAATGATACTGTTGACCCGGTTCTGGAAGCGAGTTCTAACGAGGATGATGTCAAAACACAAGTAGATACCGCTTCTGCACTCTAGGAGTTATGAGCCTGCAACGAGATGAGTTGTGCGGTGTTTTGCTCATAGGCACTGGCGAGAGGAAGACTGGGCCAGGAACGATGCGCCACATCATCAAGCGCCAGGAGGACGCCGAAACGATACAGACAACGCGCCAGAGGTTTAGCAGTCGCTGGAGATGGGGTCCCTGTAGTAGTGGCTACCGGAAAAGCTTCGGCCAGACAGCCAGAGGCCGCATTGGCATCAGAGGCATATTTCCAGGAGAGTGGTTGAGAAGACCCGGCAATCGAGCTAAACGTAGAGTCTTGCCCAATGATATACTGCGCCGCATCACAGGCCGGATTTGCAATGGCAGTGTTCGCAAGTTCTTTGGGATGAGCAAGGGTGACGTGCCATTGCGAACCATCCCAGCTAATAGCTAATGCCGCCAGGAAATCTGTCCAGCTTCCATCGCCACCCATTGGGTCCGGCTGGTCTTGCACAACCGTCTGCCCATTGGCGGTCACATAATTCCAGAATGGAATTACGACTGCCAATACCTCCCACTGCTTCAGAATCTTTGCTTCTGATGCGGTGAAAAGACAGAATGTGAAACAGTTTTGTCCATTATTCATACAAGTATCCGGCTGATCGATTACGTTCCCCGCTATACATGGCCCAGATGCGCTAGAAGAAAAATCTAATCCAAAGTGCAGGGTGGCGTGCAATACGCTGGTTGCTGTCTCAATGGCAGTCTTCGCATGTGCATCCACAATGTGGGTATGCATGAAGTGTTCGCCCGCCTGGACGGTTTCGGTCCCCTGTAAGCTGCCTAGAGCCACTTGTGTGGCTTGCATAAGCGCATTAAATTGGTCAACAGAAAGATCCGCCAACGAGGCAGAAAAAGTAATCAGATAGGCAGCAAGCTGGCTTGAATTGGAGCCGTGATAGATAGGGGTAGCATTATTGGCAAAACAACTGTCCCCAGTATAGCGGGTGGGGATATAAATGGCGCAGTGTTGTGACAGGAAAGGGTCAGCGTGCCACACCACCAGGTGAACGCCTGGCGAGAGCCGGAGAGGGGGGAGACCTGATGCCTGGGTTGGCACAGTAGCAAGCATCCGTCCATCAATGGAGAGCGTCCCCCACGAGGGCGTTTCCGCAAAGAAAAAACGATCACTGCCAGGAGTGATCGTCGGGACAGGGGTCGCACTCCCAACACTTCCTCCTGTCCCTGGATGCATGGCAAAAACACTCCCGGCAACTACGAGGGCGACCAGGATAAGTAGGCCAATGAGCATAAGGGGTCTTAACGGACGCCGTGGTGGAGGAAAATCGTTCTCGGCTTCCTCTGGTATGGGCTTGTTTCCATCCTCGCTCATCGACAACTCCTCCTCTTTCGTTTTCTTGCTCGTTTCCCCATGTGAGAAAAGGAAAAGGTGGGAACTCCTCCATGATCGGAAGATACTCCCTGGTGAGATCATCACTTAATAACTATCGTGATAGACTACCACAATGCTCAGTATATTTGATCCATAGTTAAAAAACAAGCCTTTGTTTAGCCATGCCAGGGCTATCGCATAATCGTACATCCAAGAATTGCTAGCCACTACAAACGGACCTACATTTACCTTGAACTACCCTCGGAGAGATTCTGCAACAACCCTGTACCTTTGGCAGGGCAGCCGGTTGCGACGAAAAACTTACGAAGAGCTTTTAGCCCTTATGAGCACTTGCAATTATAAGAGCATCTTGACCCCTGAAGCCAGGTGCAATTAGGTTCGCAGCCAGAATTATACATGTAGGTGATGAAATAGCTGCCCTGACCACTGTGAACGCAGTAGTTACTGAAGACGCAGTTGGTAACTGTACACCCGGTACAAAATTGAAGACAATTGGGTTGAGCAGACTCGGCATGGACAGGCTTTGTCAGGCGAAGACCAATACCCGCCAGGGTAATTCCAGCAGTTACCTGTCCGAGCCACTGGAACACGTTTCGTCGTGAACGCACTTGCTCTAGTGCCTGTCTGACATCATCGGGCTTCTGTATCATGGGTCTCTCCTTTCCTCAAGTCGCAGATTTCACATCCTGACTGTATCTTAGCAGCACCAATCTCAATCGAATATTGCGCCAGGCTCAAATACCGTTTTCAAGAGTGCCTGCAACTGCTCCTCCTGATTGGCTGTCCCTTTTGCGCGGATCACCCCGTTTGCATCAAGCACAAAGACAAATGGGACGCCCGGTACACGATACACCTCCATCGCCAGAGAGAGTGGGGCTGTCCAAATCGGCATCTGGGCCTGATGTTCATGCGCATACCTTTCATTCTGCCGGGCATCTGAACCACCTACTACTAGTAGAGCCAGATCATGTTCCTCTTGCTGCACACGATGGATAGCCTCGATAGCGCCAGCACAGGCCGAACAATCAGGTGAGACAAAGGCGAGAATGCAGCGACGCCCACGAAAGTCCTCAAGTTGGACCGAGTCACCGTTGTAAGAACTGGCTACAAAAGAGGGAGCCTGGACACCTACCTCAAGACCGATCAGTTGCGAAACATCATGAGGTGAGAACGCACCGCCCTGTTTCAACTCTCCTAATGCTCGCAGCAAGAGGACCAGGAGTGTGGTTTCAAACAACACCAGCACCCAGAGCGCCACAATACTGATTATCCAAAGAGTGGGTATGGCCTGTCCCTCCTTCCAAGAATACTCCATTCGGTTTCCTTTTGTCTACAATTGTCTGATGGTACAAGAACATTAGGAACGCCACAGCACTCGTGCAGAATTGATGAGTACGATGACAGCAACCATCGCGCCCACAAGAAGCATGACGGGAAGTACGATACTCAACGAGCCTCCGCTTAACACAGTTGAATGGTGAATCAATGTAGCGACTGTGAACAAGTCTGGAGGGGTAAAGAGCAAGATGAGCAGGCCTACCATGAAGAAGGCATTCCGCCCCATAAGCCACCACGAGATACGATGGTCTCCTAATAGACCATTGCAATGACAGGAAAGATCGAATCGACCACGCACGAGATTGATGAAAATAGCACCACTAAACATAACAAAGAGGCAGAGCGTTACGATAAGGGCAGGCGCAAGCAACAGCCCACTGAGTAAACCTAGGCCAGCCAGAAGTTCAACCACCGGAATACCAAACGATAAGACATGCGAGAGTACTAATCTGGATTCCAGGATGGGAGGCAAAAGTTGATAGTCCTGTATGCCTTGCTGAAAGCGACGCGGATGAGCAAGTTTACTCACACCCACGCTGAGGAGGATCAGTCCCAGCAGGAAGCGCAGAAATAACCGGATGATAATAAGGGCAACTGAAAGCTCCATTCTTCATACTCCAGGTGATACATATTCGTCATATGCATGGGTATAAATAGCTTCTCTACAGGAGACGTACAAAAAACACATCACGTCTTTGCCCGGGGGTGTTTGCCTTAATACGAAGAAACTGTAACATTATTTCAATCAATTGTCAATGGCAAATATCCTAAATATCCTGATTCTTCAATTTATTAAATATGCCTCATCAATTAAGGCGTATCAAAGGGCAGTAAAACACAAAAACAAGGGGCATAATCTCTGGTCAATCCCACAAACCAACCTTTGTAAACATCGCCAGTCGCTCCGCCAAACCCGTATTGCGCTGCGTGACGCGATTATTCCTGACGGCGACTTCCAGGGCGCGGGGTTGGCCGATGAGGATGCACAGGCGTTTGGCGCGTGTGATGGCGGTGTAGAGCAGGTTGCGCTGGAGCAGCATGTAGTGTTCGCGTGTGAGGGGCAGGACGATGGCGGGATATTCGCTGCCCTGACTTTTATGCACCGTTACGGCGTAGGCCAGCGTCAATTCGTCCAGTTCGTGAAATTCGTAGCTGACGATCAACGGCCCGGCCTCTTCCAGAAATTCGACTTTGACGGTGGAGTTTTCGCGGTTGATGGCGCGAATCCAGCCCACGTCTCCGTTGAAAACGTCTTTATCGTAGTTGTTGCGCTGCTGCATCACCTTATCGCCCACGCGGAAGACGCGCCCACCCCATTCTATGAAAGCCGGGGCATTCGGGTTGAGATGCGCCTGCAATTCTTCATTGAGACTGTTCACGCCCAGTGGGCCGCGATACATGGGAGTGAGTACCTGAATATCGGTCATGGGATTGAGTGAATAGTGCTTTGGAATGCGGTTCTGCACGAAGTCGAGTACAAGACGTTGGGCGCGCACCGGGTTATCCTCGGAGACGAAGTAGAAATCGGTCTTCTGCTCGCGTTGAAACGACGGCATCTGTCCGGAGTTAATACGGTGCGCGTTGACCACGATCTGGCTGCGCTGCGCCTGGCGGAAGAGGTCGGTTAAGCGCACAGTAGGAATGGTCTCGCTGCGCAACAGATCACGCAACACGTTGCCGGGACCAACCGGCGGCAACTGATCGGCATCGCCCACCAGCAAGAGATGCGCGTCGGGCGGCAGCGCCTTGAGCAGGTGATAGAAGAGCAGGATGTCAACCATCGACATTTCATCGACGATCACAAACTGGTAGGGTAAGGGATTGGCCTCGTTGCGCTGAAAGCTGTTATCATGCGGCGCGTATTCCAGCAAACGATGCAGGGTTTTGGCCTGGAAACCGACCGCGCCCCCGGTGGCCTCGGTGAGACGTTTGGCGGCGCGGCCCGTCGGTGCGGCCAGCGCCACGTCGATATTGCGCTTGCGCAGCACCATTAGCAATGCCCGTAAAGATGTCGATTTGCCCGTTCCCGGCCCGCCCGTCAGGATGCTGACTTTCTGGCTATAGGCCATCTGCACGGCTTCGCGCTGCTTCTCGGTCAGCGTCATATTGCGTTTCTGCGCCAGGTAATCAAAGACCGCCTGCCAGTAGCTCTGACTCACAGGAGGCAATTTGCTCTCGCTGCGCAACAGCACGCGCAGGATACGCGCTGAACCATTTTCAGCGTGCCAGAATGGGCCAAAATAGATACGCTGCTGCGGTTCTGGCTCTTCGATTTCCGACCAATCCGGCGGCGGCACATCGTCATTTTCAGGTTGAACATGCTGCGATGGCGTTGATGATGTTGGAGTTACTGGCAAAGGCGGCTCAATGAACACATCGCGTTCGCTTTTCAGTTGCTCCATCGCCTCCGCCAGCAGTTCGCCGGAGGTTTCCAGAATCTCCGAGGAGCGGCGCAGCAGTTCGTTTTCTGGCAAAAAACAATGCCCATCGTCATTGGCCGCCTGCGCCAGCACGTATTTGAGTCCCGTTGCCAGGCGGGGAATGCTATCGCGCGGCAAACCAAGTTTGACGGCTATTTCGTCAGCCGTGCGGAAGCCAATGCCATTCACATCTGCCGCGAGCTTGTAGGGATTCTCACGGATGACTTTGATCGATTCCTGCCCATACTGCTTATAGATGCGCGTCGCAAGATTCATGGAAACATCGTGCGACTGCAAGAACAAATGCAGTTCTTTGACCTCGTTTTGCTCAGCCCACGATGCAATGATCTGCTCGCGGTCTTTGGCGCTGATGCCCTTAACCTCGCTCAGGCGTTCGGGCTGCTGCTCGATAATCGCCAGCGTTTGCTCGCCAAAATAGGATACAATGCGTTCGGCCTTCTTTGGCCCGATGCCTTTAATCAGACCCGAACCGAGATAGCGCGTGATACCTTCGGGCGAAGCGGGCAAACGCTGCACAAAGGTAGTAACGTGCAATTGCCTTCCGTATTTGGGGTCTTTCTCCCACTCTCCATCCACCGCCAACAACTCGCCCACCTGCACGCCGGGCAGCGTGCCGACAATGGTGGTCAGATCATCACGAAACAAACGACCGCTATCATTAGGCCGAAAACGCGCTACCGTATAATGATTTTCTTCGTTACGAAAGACAATGCTTTCAACCGAACCCTCAAGCTTTGGCATTCTGAACTATTCCGTCATATGATAGAGAGAGCATGAAATATCATGTTGTATCTTAACACAAGTAGCATAAAGCGTCGAGTCAGTAGAGACGCTCTTGCGAGTGTCCAGTCCCTGTTTCTTACTACAGAATAGAGATATGGGCGCACAGGACGAGATGCCTATATGAACTTTCAATTATTAACACCGTAGGGGCG
>JBOGTO010000166.1:0-19359 GCA_050695155.1 Ktedonobacteraceae bacterium | reverse complement strand
AGTCTATTCTCTGTACAATCGTGACGGACAAAGCCAGTCCCAAAGATGTGGAGATAGTAAATTATATGAATGCGCAACGATATGATGCAGATGATGAGTCTGAGACGCTGGTGGATGCATTTAATCGCGCCTCACTCTACTCCGATGAACTCGGCGTACTTTCCTCGACTCGCCCGGTGGTAGAGTTGGGAGAGCTTGTCTGGATCAATACAGAGAGTATACACGCGCTGCAAGAGCAACTGCTAACCTTCATAAGACGCACTCAGCGGTCGCAAATGAGCCAACAAATAGAGAGAGACCAGGCTGGAAGTGCGGATGAGCAGACCGATGTGATCACTACAACCGGGCCGGGCTGGGATACGCGCCATCATTTTTTTGATGGCACGGAACGTACCGTCAACTGGCTGCTGCTTTTGGATGCGCTTAACTTTTGCTTCTGGGCAGAGAAAGATCAATCACGCTGGAGCATTGAATATAAGGGTGAGAGGTTGAATGGATACTGGGCCGAAGCCGCCGCGCTCACACGGGCAGTTGAAGAGGGGTACGCGCTATGGGACGCGCATTACCTGAGCGAGATAAGCAGCGCAGACCTGGCTGCTATTTTTCGCGGCGCGCCTTCTCCTTCTAAAGGAACGGGTACCATCGATCCAGCCTCTATGCCGGTTCAGATTCCTCTATTTGAGCAGCGATTAGCCAACGCGCGCGAAGTAGGTCGCGTGCTGTTGGAGCGTTTCGACGGGCAATTCGCGCGCGCCATTGAGGAGGCGCAAGGCAGCGCGGTCAGATTGGCCTTGCTGCTGGCCGAACACTTCCCTTCATTTCACGATGTCGCCAGTTTTCGCGGGCAGGCAGTGCGCTTTTTCAAACGCGCCCAGATTTGCGTCGCCGACCTGTACGGCGCATTTGGCGGCAAAAGATGGGGCGCATTTACTAGTATGGATCAGCTCACTATTTTCGCGGATTATAAGCTACCACAACTCTTACGTCACGCTGGCGTGCTAGAATACCACCCCACGCTGGCCGAGCATATCGATAGATTGGAGCTTTTGGGGCCTGGAAGCGAGGAGGAAGTCCAGATTCGCGCGGCTACCGTCTGGGCATGTGAATTATTACGACAAAGCATGAATGCCGCCGGATACGAGCCAGCTACGGCAGCCGATATCGATCAGCAACTCTGGCTATTGAGTCAAAGTATCGTCGATATGCGCCCGTATCACCGTACATACACGATGTATTATTAGAAACGTAAATGTACTGGATAAGGATTTTATATGCAGTTAAAGAGCCTCATAGCAGCCTTAGAGGAGCAGCCGGTTCAACAATGGCTGACATCCGGCGCATTGAACCAGGCGCAAGAGATAACCGGCCTGGCTTATGATTCGCGTAAGGTGACGCCGGGCGCGCTCTTTATCGCCGTGCCAGGTTCGCATACCGATGGCCGGGCTTATCTGACGGATGCCGCGCAGAGAGGCGCGGTTGCGGCGTTGGGACCAACACTTGAGGGAATACTTCCTTCCGATGTGCCAACACCTCTACCTTATATAATAGTACGTGATGTGTTGAGCGCACTGGCCGACCTCGCCTGCGCGTTTTATGCCTATCCCGCGCAGCAACTCTGCACGATTGGCATTACAGGCACCGATGGCAAAACAACTACCAGCAATCTTATTCATACCATCTTGCGCGAAGCCGGTATACGTGCTGGTCTTATGACCACCGCGAATTTCAAGTTCGATGGGCAAGAGTGGGAGAATACCACCCGTCAGAGTACGCTGGAAGCGTTAGAGGTGCAACAGTTGCTGCGGCGTATGGTTGACGAGGGCATTACCCACGCCGTAATCGAGGCCACGTCACATGGATTAGAGCTGCAACGGGTGCGCGGCTGTGCCTTCGATGTGGGAGTCGTCACCAATATTACGCACGAACATCTGGAATTTCATAAAACGTTGGAGAATTACCGGCGCGCCAAAGCGCGTTTATTTGAAATGCTCGACCCCGCGCGCGATAAAGGGCGCGGCGCTCGTCCCGCCGCCATCCTAAACCGCGATGATATATCATACGAGATATTGCGGCCATACTGCCGTGTTCCCATCATTGACTACGCCATCGACCAACCTGCTGCTATCCGCGCGGTAGATGTGCGACTCGATGCTAACCGCACGCGCTTTCGCGCCGTGCTGCCTGATGCTGAAGTTGACATCGAAACCCAACTCGTGGGGCGTTTCAACGTCAGCAATTGCCTGGCCGCCATCACCACCGCCTGGAGTCAGGGCATCGCGCCGGAGATCATGGCGCGCGCGCTGGCAATGGTTACAGGCGTATCGGGGCGCATGGAGCGCATCGACGAGGGACAACCTTTTAGCGTGATCGTCGATTATGCCCATACGCCCGACAGTCTGGCGAAAGTACTGGCTACTTTGCGTCCCCTGACAAGCGGCAAATTACTGCTGGTATTTGGCTCTGCCGGAGAACGCGACGTGCTCAAACGTCCTATTATGGGACGCATAGCCGCACAGATGGCCGACTTTTTCGTTATTACTGATGAAGACCCGCGCGAAGAAGACAGCGAAAAGATATTACGCGAAATAGCCAGTGGTAGCGAGGAGGAAGGCAAGCGCGAGGGGCATGATTTTCTCTGCATCGCAGATAGGACACAGGCCATTGCAACGGCATTGGCGCGAGCGCAGGCAGGTGATACAATCTTGCTAGCAGGCAAAGGACACGAACAAAGCATCATCATAGGTAGAGAAAAAATTCCCTGGGACGACCGGCGCGTAGCCCGCGAACGACTGCGTTCCCTCTAGTGTTAAAATTTGTATAAGGCCGGGAATAATTTTATTCAATGGAGTTGAAATGGTACCAATCTGGTTGTTATTCATCTTTATTACATGCGCGCTCCTCAGCCTGATTCTCTGCTGGATCGCAAAGCTCTTATTCCCCAGATTCCGTAGTGGTGAATTTAAACCTGGCCCCCATCGTCCCGATATTCAGCCGAACGCCAGCGCCAAAGGGCCAGAAATTAAGACGATTGAACTTCCTCTGGTGGGTGGCCCGGCGTTTATCCTGTCGATTATCGTCACGGGCATTGGCGCGGGCTTTATTTTCAAGCTGAACGCGGGGCAATGGACCATCCTGATCATTGGCCTCGGCGCTACTTTCGGCTATATGCTGGTTGGGCTGGTCGACGACTGGCACAAAGTGCATCGCAATGAAGGCATTGCGGAACGCACCAAATTCGGCGGCGTGTTGTTTGTCTCTATGGCTGCCGCGCTCTGTTATTTCTGCTTCACTGTACAGGGAAAGATCCCCTATTCTCCATATTCGGACATTCTGGGGCCACTCTTTCAGCATTTCCCCGTCGCCTGGCTCATTTTTCTGATGTTGCTGACAGGGTTGATTGGCAGCGTTACCTCCATCTCAGTCGATTTTAGCGACGGCCTGGATGGACTGGCCGGAGGATTGGTATTCAGCGCGGCTCTGGCCTTTGGCATTATCGTCACCGGCCTTCTCAATCAAGACCCCAGGCACCCACATCCAGAAGGCATCGTGCTGGAGGTACTGGCGCTGCTCTGCGCGGGCGGCGTCCTGGGCTTCCTGCCGTGGAACTGGCCCTCCTCGTGGGCGGCGCGGCGTAGCAAAGCGAAAAGGCGCGCCAGAATATATATGGGCGATAGCGGCGCGCTGGGCCTGGGCGGCATCCTGGCTATGGTGGCTATTTTCTCGCGCAACGAAATACCGCTCTTAATGATCGGTTGCGCCTTTGTGCTGGAAGGGCTTTCCGCGCTCATGTCGGCCAAAGTACTCACGCCATTCTTCCGCAAACGCCTGAAATTGCTGCGTTTCGCCAGTCAAAACGAATTTGTGCCACACACAGAATTCCCGCTGCCATTCCTGGCGACGCCCCTGCATCACCATTTCGATTTGCTGGGCTGGGACAGAAAACGCCTGGTGTATGGAGCCTGGGCGCTGGGAGCCTGCTTCGCTGCCCTGGGCGTGTTGCAAGCCTTTGCCCCGGAAACCTGGCAACGCTATCTTGGCCGTATCCTGGTACTCATACTGGCATGGTTCATCTGGTCAAGCGGCTCCTACACTCGTCGCTACTTCGTGGGTCAACACTCCTCTGAACGCACGCGCCGCCGCCGCCTGGCCCTGTATTATGGTTATCCGCTTACTTTAATGGGCATCAAGCTCTACCATCGCGTGGAGATCATCGAGGCCAGCGCGGACGTGATTGAAACCCCGGCGGAGGAACTTGCACTCTGGCAGCGTATGAATATCTATGACGCGCGCGCCATGCTCGGCCTCTACTGTTATCGCGCCGGCTACTATCCGGCTGCCTTGCTACAATGGACGCACATTCCCGAAAAGAACCGCAAACTACGCCCCAACATCCAGCGTTTGTTGGAAGAGTTGGAGATGCGGCTCGCGCTGGAAACGCAAGAAACACAGCCCTTGCGGCGCGATCAGATTGCGCAACAGCCGCCCATCCTTACCGGCAACCTGTCGCCTGCCGATCTGCCCAACCCGCACGAACCGATTACTAGCGAAACGCCCCTTGATGAGCGCGTCGGAAATGGGCTGTCGTCCATGCCGCCATCATCGCATTCCGCATTAAACTACGCCGATAATGCAAATACGGTGCAACCACATTACACATCCTCATCGCTTCCGACCCAGTCACCGGGCGGACGCGATATACCTCCGCCGTCCGACGGGCATAATATACCACCATCGCAAAGCGGACGCGATCAATCGCGCCCCTATAGTGATTCAAATGGAAGTGGCAGGGAAAAGGAACAGCTTTTGCGACCAGCGAATGCTCCTGTGATACGCAATGGCTGGCTGGCGCGGCTGCGGCACAATCCCGCTGACGACAATGATAGCGGGAACAAACCTGTAACAAAATAAGCCATGCAGCGTCTATAGTAGAAAAGCTCTTCACTCTTTTAACCGGATGTGTTATAGTGCTTTTAACCTTCAGTTAATGTTTTTTGGCTTGATTCACACTTTTTTAGTGAACCATTGAACAGCTATAGGACTTAAAAGTTGCTATACTTAGAGCAACCGATTTACTTGAAACGCAATCCACCGGATACCTGCATCCGGTGCGGTCTGCCTTGAAGGGGTACACATGCGCTTTTGTTTTATCATTGAAGAGCAATATCGAAATGACGCCATGCCCATGGTGATTGCCGACCAGTTGCTTCAATGGGGTCATGCTGTTGACCTGTTAGAGCCGCAGACAGCCGTGACATGCCTGACCGATCTGTTACAGCAGGGGTATGATGCGTATGTCTTGAAATCGCTGGCGGAAGGCCCAGGCATAAGTATTTTAGAGGCAGCAGAGGCGGTTGGCATCCCTACCATCAACAATTCGCGCGCCATTAGCCTGGTGCGCGATAAAGCAGTCGCGGTAGCCTTCGCGCGCGCGCATGGCTTGCCTATACCCGAAACCTATTTTGTCTCTCATCCACGCCTGCTGCACCAGATTCCCGCCGAAGACTATCCCATCGTGGTCAAACCGAGCAACGGCAGTTCCTGCAAAGGCATCTATCGCCTCGACAGCCCGGATGAACTGACGGCGTTGGAGATCGCGGAGGCAGGCGAGAGCTTTTTCCTGGCGCAACGTTACGCGGAAAATCAAGGATTTGACATCAAAGTGTATGTCACCGGCAGTGAAGTATACGCAGCCATTGCCAAACAATCTGTGTTGCATGGAGATGTGAGCGAACACTTCGTGCCTTTAACGCCACAGGTGCGCAAACTGGCATTGCAGGTTGGCAAGCTTTTTGGCCTGGACATCTACGGGTTAGATGTGGTGGATACACCGCAGGGGCCGGCCATTCTGGATATCAACGACTTTCCCAGTTTTGGACGCATTCCACGCGCCGTAGTGCGCGTCTCGGAATACGTCTTACACGCTGCCAAACGCGCCGAGATGCAGCGCGACCTGAACGCGGCGCGAGCGCGCCAACGCCGCGAAACTCAATTACGCAAAAAAGCCCGTTTGGAACAATCAATAGCGGCGCAAGAGCCATTAGAGCCGGCGGCTAAAGCCTCTGCTCTCGATACAACGAACAAGGTAAACCTCGCGGCTTCCATACGCGAGTAGATAAGGAAGAATGTCATGCGCATTTGTCTGATCATGGATAACCCGGAAACACCGCATCACCCGGTTATCGCGGTGGCATTGCAACAATTAAGCGCGACGCACGATGTACGCCTGTTGGACGTGCGCACGCTGACCGGGGAGCAAGCTTTGCAAGAGGAGGAACGCCATCCCCAGGCTGATCTCTACCTTTTGAAGTCGCACGCCCCGCAAGCTCTGGAAGTCGCGCACGCGCTGGAACAAAAAGGCGCGCTGGTCGTCAATAGCTGGGCCTCTTCGGTGGCCTGTCAGGATCGCGTCTTGATGGCGCAACGTATGCACGAAGCGCATCTCCCCTGGCCGCGCACCTGGCATTATACGGCGCTGGCAGACCTGCTGGCGGATGAGAACTTTCTTGCGACACTGGCCTTCCCGGTCATTATCAAAAGCTATTATAGCCATCGCGGCGACCTGGTAGATTTTGTGCGCAGCCGCGCTGCGCTAGAAGCGCTGGCAGCCGACTGGAGCCAGGAACCCATCGTGTTGCAGGAATACGCGGAGAGCGATGGCTGGGACATCAAAATGTGGGTCATCGACCAACAAATATTCGCGGCGCGTCGTCGCACACCACTGGAACCGAACGCACCTAAAGAAGACATCATCATCGCGCCAGAAGATTTGCCGCAGGAATGGGCAGACATCACGCATGAAATCGGGCGCGTCTTTAACCTGCGGCTGTATGGGGTTGACTTATTAGTGACGAACAAGGGGCCAATGATCGTGGATGTCAACTCATTCCCAGGTTTTCGCGGCGTGCCAGGCGCGGATTCCGCACTGGTTGAACTGGTAGAAACGCTGGGAAGAGAAAGGAAGTTGCTTATATGAATGCACCATCCGCAAACGCTGGAGTATCGATCTTAGACCTGCCCAACATCCTGACGCTGCTGTTTGAACGCGCGGGTCGTCCCTTACTACCCGGCGCAGCTTCAACACCGGGCCTCTTCGTGCGCTACTTGAGGCGCAAGCCAGCGCGCGGCCTGGCCGTAATCTACGCGGTCGATGAGGTGGGAAAGCGTCCAAGCGAACACGCGCGCGACCCACACCGTTCCGTCAGCCTGACACTCGATGAGCAGGCTCTCGACGGAGCCACTATCCAATTCAGCGAAGCGCAGGCGCATGAAGCAGCCTTAGAGGTGCAGGCATCGGGCGTCTTGCGAGCAGATGCTATTGGCCTCTCGGTGCAGGCATTCCCGGCTGATAGTGGGCTACCCGCGCTCGCCGCAAGCTGCGATATTAGCACAGGCCGGGTATTTTCGGCTATCGAGCAGGCGGCGCGCACATACCTGCAAGATGAGGCGTGGACGCTCAAAGAAGTCGTGGCCGAACCGGTGCGCTACAAACCTGGCAATCGCTGCGTTATTCGCTATCGCCTCATCCTCGCCCACAAACCGGGTGAGGAGCAAAAACATCTGACAATCTTTGGCAAAGTGTACGCCGACCCGCAACAGGCGCGTTCGGTGCAGGCTTTGCAACAACGCCTCTATGATGAACAGGTGGCAAAGCTGGGCAGTTCGCTCGTGGGACTGACATATAGCACACCGCTCCTGCCGCGCCCCCTGGGTATCGTCGAGGAGATCGGTTTGACGTTCAACGAAGCGGTGCAACCAGCGAGCGCGGATGAACACATGCTGACCGGTACGCGCGCGCTACAACCTCGCCTGGAGCGCGGGCAAGGCGGCGCAATTAGCTCGATATCTCTTCCTGTAGAGGAATTACGTCTGACAGCCGCCGCGCTGGCGCGCCTGCACACCAGCGCGGTGCGTCCCGCCGAAGGAGCGCCACGCACAGGCGCGAAAGAGGCCAAACGCGCCCGCGACCGCGCCGCGCTGATCGCCAGCCATAACGCGGCGCAGGCGGAAGAAGTGCAGCGTCTCGCGCAAGACCTGGCAACGCGCCTGGAATCTGTGAAGCCTGACAGCTACCGGCCCGCGCACGGCGGGTTCAAGTCGAGTCAGTTGCTTTTCCACAACCATCAGGTCTTCGTAGTTGATTTTGATGGCTTCTGTATAGCGGATGCCGCGCTCGACGTGGGCTACTTTCTGGCCTACCTGCGCCCAAGCGGACTATGGTATCACAGCCCCGGTATGCGCGAGTGGTTTGAAGGAGCCGCGCAGGTATTCACCGCCACCTATCGCCAGGCCATGCTGGAAGCTGGCATAGCGTCCGCCACCATCGACGGCATCCTTGAGCGTTCGCGGCTCTACGAGGCCGCGCTCATATTCAAAATCGCCACGCGGCGCGTTAATCGCTTAAACAGCCCGCGACCCAAAGAACTGTCGTCCATGTTAGCTGAAATAGCAGCCTGTCTCGCTTGAACCCGGCAAGGAGTATGTAGCTATGGTACGTTTCCTGTTTCGCAACTTAAAAGGCTATCGCTTACTTGTAGCGGTTGCCCTCACAATGGCATTCGCGCAGGTAATCGCCGCCCTTTTTACCGCTTTCCCACTCAAATTTATCCTGGACAAAGTGGTGAACAATAAGGACCCACACGTTTCGTTCTTAGATCCTCTGATTAGCTTTTTTGACAACATTGGGGGTCACGCTACCAGTGGAAGCTCGCATACCGCTACCGGGATCATTCTGTTCTCAGCCACCGCCATTATCGTGCTGGGTATTCTTAACGCTATTCTCCAATACACCGAACTCTTCCTGGCATCCTATATCGCGCAAAACCTGACTGCGCGCCTGCGCAAACAGCTCTTTGGACACCTGGAACGCCTCTCACTGGACTGGCATGGCAAGCAAAAGAAGGGCGACCTCGTCCAGCGTATCACGGGCAACATCTCGGATATTGAAAAACTCGTCACCGATGGGCTGGTCGATTTGTTGACAGGCTTCCTGACCATTACAGGTGTAATTATCGTGATGCTGCTCGTCAACGCGGAATTTACGATACTGTCCATCGTGATTCTTCCCGCGCTCGTCCTGGTGGTGTTTACCTATACCACCGGCATCAAAAAGGCAGCGAAGAGAGCGTCGAAAGCCGCCGGGCAGGTGGCAAGCGTGGCAACGGAAGATATTGGTAATATCACCGTCCTCAAGGCATTTACGCTGGAGGAGCGCGAGGCTGTGCGCTTCCACAAATACGTGACCAAGAACCGCGAGGCGGGACTGCGAGCGGGCGGCTTACAGGCGCAATTCACACCTATTGTCGCTATCCTGGTCGCAATCGGCACCGCTATCATCGTTGGAACAGGCTCCTATGTTGCTGCTGGCAACGACTTCCATTTCTTGTTTCTATCGATTGCAAAAAATACAGTTACCTTCGGTACCCTCACCATCTTCCTCTCCTATCTCGGTCAGCTCTACCAACCCTTGCGCGATCTTTCAAAACTGACGAACATCGGCACCGCCGCCGCCGCAGGTGCGGAGCGCATACAAGAAGTGTTGGATGCCGCACCGGAGGTGGTGGAAACACAGGACAAATGGTATGGCCCGACCCAGCTCAAAGGCGATATTCTCTTTGACAATGTAATCTTCAGCTATGCCCCGAACCGTCCTGTACTTAAAGGCATCAACCTCCATATTCCCGCCGGAAAAAGGGTGGCGCTGGTAGGTCTTTCGGGTGGAGGTAAAACGACGTTGGTCAAACTGATCTCTCGCTTCTATGAGATTCAGGAGGGGTCGGTGAGAATCGATGGCGTGGATAACCGTATGTATCCCCTGGCAGTCCTACGCCAGAATGTCAGCATGGTCTTGCAGGATAACGTCCTCTTCGAGGGAACCATCCGCGAAAACATCGCCATCGGCAAACCCGGCGCATCGCTGGATGAGATTATCGATGCAGCCAAAAAAGCCTATGTTCACGACACCATCATGAGTATGCCCGATGCATATGAAACGGAAGTGCGCGAGCAGGGCAAAAACTTCTCCGGCGGGCAGCGCCAACGCCTGGCTATCGCGCGCGCCGTGCTGCGCAACGGCCCTATCCTGATCCTGGACGAGCCAACCGCCGCGCTTGACGTTGAAGCGGAAGCGGAAGTCATGCATGCCCTCGACACGCTGGTAAAGGGCCGCACCGTGTTGATGATCTCGCACCGTCTCAGCACGCTGGGCAACGTCGATGACATCATTGTGCTGAAAGATGGCCGCATCGTAGAGCAGGGAACGTTCAAAGAGTTGAAGAAAAAAGGAGGTGTCTTCGCCGGACTGCTCGAAGAGCAGAATCGTTACAACGCGGAGCGCGCTGGCAATGAGTCGATTCTACGGTCGGCCTTCGTGCCGCTTGTCGCGTCTGCGCCTGTTTACCAGGCCCAGCCATTTCCCACTCCTCAGCAGCGAAACACGCCGCCGGTCCAGTTCCCACCTGTCCCGCCTGCTACGCCCTGGCAGCAACCGCCGCAACCCGCGCCAGTAGCGGTACCCGCAACGCCCGGCAACGTTCCCGCGCGGGGTTATGGAAATAATGGCGGCCAGCCAGTGCAAGCTCCGCAGCCACACCCACAGCCGCAGCAGGCCGGAGCGATGCAGAAAGCGCGCGTGTTAGTCGAGGTCGATGGCAAGGTGGTAGGCGAGCGTCGCCTCGATAAAGCGGTACTCACGGTTGGTCGTCTGGCCGGCAACGACATCCAGGTACCATCGCAACGAGTTTCACGCCTGCACGCCAAGATTCGCTGGGAGAGCGGAGCCTGGATTATTGAAGACGCGGAGAGCCTTAACGGGCTGGTCTATCAGGGCAACCTCGTTGAGCGCCTTACCTTAAAAAATGGAGATCGTATCCATATAGCCCCGACAGCAGTAGTGCAATATATGACGACGTAGCGTACTTATCCCCGGACAGGAATCCTGGCCTGTCCGGGGGATAAACGGGTTTTCTTTACAGTTTTCCATGATCGAGTTGTCCACGATTAAGGAGGAAATAGCCATGCTTTGCTAAAAAATCATGTATCTGTCTAAGCAGACAGATCAGGAGCGTGTGATGTTATTCAAATTCTTGTTTCGTAATCTCAAGGGATATCGCTTGCTCGTAGTGCTTGCTATTGTAATAACCGTCCTGCAAGTGGGCTGCGATATCGCAGCCGCGTTTCCCCTCAAATTTATTCCGAGTAAAGTAGGCAATGCAGGAAATGATCCAGCCTGCACCTTTCCCTTTCTCAATCCGATCCTCGACAAGTTTGACATTCCCCTGTTCGATCCAGCGCTCGCCCCGGTGGCTCCAGGCCAGCCGAACCAACCACCAGGGGTAACGCCATGTCCCATTTCACCCGCCGACGCCAATCCCACGCTGGTTCTCACTCATCATAGCACCAACGGCGTCATCGTCTTTTCGATACTGGTACTCATACTCTTCGGCACATTAAGCGCCCTGTTAGCCTACCTGGACCTCTACATAGCGGCGCATATCGCCCAAAATTTGACGGCCAGATTACGCAACCAGTTGTTTGAACACCTGCAACGCCTGTCGCTGGACTGGCATGGCAAGCAGAAGAAAGGTGATCTTGTCCAGCGTATTACTGGTAATATCGCGGATATTGAGAAACTCGTCACCGATGGACTGGTAGACTTGCTGGCAGCCATTTTGACCCTGATAGGTATTGTGGTAGTCATGCTCTTCCTTAGCTCGGCATACACCGTCATCGCGCTGACCATTGTGCCTGCGCTCTTCATGATTACGCTCGGCTATACGAAGAGCATCAAGGTAGCCGCAAAGAAGGCCGCGAAGGCAACGGGCCAGGTTTCGGATGTAGCAACGGAAGATATTAACGCGCTCACCGTCATCAAAGTCTTCACACGCGAAGAGAAAGAAGCCCTGCGCTTTGGCGATTACGTCGATAAGAACCGCCGGGCAGGGCTACGCGCAGGCGGCTTGCAGGCGCAATTCGCGCCTCTCGTTTCCTTGCTGGTGATCCTGGGTACGGCAGCGGTGCTGGGTGTAGGCGGCTACGTCGCGGCCAATAACGCCTTCCATCTCGGTTTTTTCACCATTCCACCTCTGAGCGTGGATATTGGAACACTGATCCTGTTCCTCACCTTCCTCAAACTGCTCTACCAGCCTATGCGCGATCTCTCCAAGCTTACGACCCTTGCCAGCACAGCCGGCTCCGGGGCGGAACGCATTCAGGAGGTGCTAGACCAGGCCCCCGAAGTGGTGGAGAGTACTGTACCATACAATGGCCCTACCAGGTTGCAGGGCGATATTAGCTTTGAGAATGTCATCTTTGGCTACTCTTCAGGGCAATCAGTGCTCAAAGGCATAAACCTGCGTATTCCTGCTGGAAAGAAGGTGGCGCTGGTTGGCCTTTCCGGGGGTGGCAAAACAACGCTGGTGAAACTCATTCCACGCTTCTATGAAATTCAGCAGGGAGCGGTAAGAATCGATGGCACCGATAACCGCGCCTACCCACTCAACATCCTGCGCCAGAATGTGAGCATGGTTTTACAGGACTCAGTGCTGTTTGAGGGAACGGTGGCCGAAAATATCTCCATCGGCAAGCCGGGCGCGCCTCTGTATGAAGTGATCGAAGCGGCCAAAAAGGCCAACATTCACGAGACCATCATCAACGACCTCGGCGGCTATGATGGCAGCATTCGCGAACAGGGCAAGAACTTGTCGGGCGGACAGCGCCAGCGCATGGCAATCGCCCGCGCCATCCTGCGTGACGCGCCTATTCTGATCCTCGATGAGCCAACAGCCGCTCTGGACGTTGAATCCGAAGCCGAGGTCATGCACGCGCTTGAAAAACTGATCGTCGGTCGTACCGTTATCATGATCTCTCACCGCCTCAGCACACTTGGCAACGTGGAAGAGATCATCGTCCTCAAGAATGGACAAATCGCCGAGCAGGGATCATTTCAAGATTTGAAACGGAGGGGTGGAGTATTCGCCGCGCTGCTCACAGAGCAGAACCGCTATAACCTGGAGAAAGCGGGCGATAAGTCTATCGTGCGTTCGGCCTTTGTGGCTTACCCGGATGTCTTTGACCAGCGCCAGGCCCAGCGCCCACCCGCTTTCCCCGCCACGCCCGTGCCGGCTGTGGGGCAAAACTGGCCTCTGCCTCAAGTGTGGCCTTCCGGGCAGCAAGCTCCCGTACCTGCTCAGGGAAACTGGGGAGGCAATGGTCAACAGCAGCAGGTGGCTGTCCCGGTTGCTCCCAGGAAAGCGCGTGTACTCATCGAAGTTGATGGCAAGATCGTCGGTGAACGTGACCTGAACAAGCCATCGCTCACCGTCGGGCGACTTTCGGGGAACGATGTACAGGTACCCTCACAGCGTGTTTCACGCCTGCACGCCAGGATACACGAAGAGAACGGCGCATGGGTCATCGAAGACGCGGAAAGCCTGAACGGGATGATCTATCGCGGCCAGCGAGTTGATCGACTGGTACTCAACAACGGAGATCGCATTTACGTTGCTCCCACTGCGGTATTGCAATTTGCAACGTCATAGGACATTGGAACCGTGTAGACAAATTAAGCCAGGCGCTGCCTGGCTTAATTTGTCTACACGGTCTTCGATCAAGCTTCCTCATCAGGAGCTTGATTGCCCGTCGGGATTATATTTAGCGATTCTCAGCACAGGTCTCCCCCCAATAATCATTGGCAAGTACACATTTTGGGTCGCCGGGTCAACAACGAGAGTGTGTGTTTGCTTGCCTATGATTTCATTGCCAAGTTTGTGAAACTTGCCAGGGGTTATATCAAAGATGGATACGCCAGACTTACAGGCCACTAACAGGACATTTATATTCAAGGCACTATTCTGGTCTATTCTGATAATGTCAGGACCACCCGCCAGCCGTACGGTTTTGGGGTCGGTAGGAATCACCTTCATGGCCTTAGGATCAGAAAGATCGACTCGCGCCAGGTTCTCGAAGAGGGTGCGACCAGAATTGGAGGGGGCAAAATCGGTACAGGCGACATAACCGGTATGTTGTGAGGCATCAATTGCAAAACCGTGAGGCGTACTGCACGAGTCCGGCATATCTATTTCGCCAACGATATTCAGAGTCGTCGCGTCGATCTGGAACAACTCACCCGTACCGACGGGCGGCAGGAGCAAAAGATTGGGGCTATTACCATCCGGCAAAACTTGCGAAGTCACGTAGATGAAGCCATTGTAGTACTGGTCATGCCCAACGTCATGTCCAAATTTGGGAATGACTTTTCCAGGATGAGCCTGATCTGGTACCAGCGGTATTCCATCCGAAGGGCGAACATGCTCCCCGGCTAAAAGATCAACGTTGCCCAGATTGACATACTTGATCAGTTTGTCATTGACAGCATCAATCACCGCGACATTCTCATTGTTTCTATCCGCGTTCATGTCTTTGAGCGGGTCTGCTGGCGCGCCTGGATCGGAAACAAACAGCCGTTTATCAACCGGATCATAGATCATGGCATCAGGACTTTCGTTATCCTGAAGCTGGATGGTGGCAGTGACTTTGAGCGTGTGGGGATTGATGTCAGCGATATAGTTGTCCTGGGCATCAGCAGCAAAAACTTTATCGAGTTGAGGCGCGTATACCATACCCGCAACCTGGGGAACAGGGATACGCCCGACGATCTTGTTCAACTGTGTATTAAAAACGATGATATGCCCATCAAACGGCCCATCGCGTGTAGGATCAAAGCCAGATTTTTCCTGGAGCAGCAAGTCGGGATTCGGCCCGGTATGGTTAACAAACAGCAGGTGCAGGTCTGGATCATACGCATCGAAGTCAAAGCCGTCAAAATCTTGCGCCACGCCGGGAGAAAGCGCCTTTGGGTCAGTACCATTTGCCAGTAATTTTTCCTCGGCAGGATCAGGCAAACCGGTGGGAAGTGGAATATCCTGAACCAGTATGAGCCGATGCGCAGGAGGGGGAACAAGGAACTGGTGGGTAATCTGGACAAGGAGATATCCCAGGAAGCCGAAACAGACGATGGCAATTGTCAGGGTAAATACCCTGCTTATACCAGATTTTTTAGCGGGGCCTTGTGTTTGTGGTGGTGTTTGTACAGCCATAGGATTTTCCTCCAGGGAGCTTTTCTTTAATCAATGCAGCCATCAGTCTCTCCTATTCTAGTATTGGGCATTGCAGGCATACTCGCTATGACCTGAACCATAAAATTAGTGTGGGCTTTTACCGGGAAAGCACATATGGTGGGCGATGGGGCCTATTATAGCAAAAAACATTCCTCTATCCAAGAGCTTAGACGAGGTAAATAGAGGAAAATTGCTAATTCAGTCCATATTGCTGGCGTAGTTCAGCAAACATGTCTTCTAAATGGTGTTCTTCGACAAAACGCGCCACCCTGAGTTCATGTTCAAGACGCTCAGGATGACCCTGGCGGCGGTCCTGGAAAAGCGCCTCGACCCAGGCGGTGAGAGCTTCTTTGTCGTGGCCTTGCATTTCGTGCAGTTGGCCCTGCCGGTGCAGCACAGCACAGCGATCGACTGGCGTATCGAGACGCCGCGCAATCGCATCCGCCTCGCCATAATAGCGTTCGGCTTCGCCAAATTGACGCATCAGGCGCGCGACATCGCCCAATCCGCGTAAGGCTCGTCCCTCAATCTGGCGCGATTCTTGCTCGTGAGCGATGGCGCGCGCGTGTTCAAAATATTCCTTTGCCTCGGCATATTCCGCTTCTGCTAATGAAATGGCTCCCAGCGCGTTAATGATACGCGCGGCATCCACGCGATCACCCAGGTCATTGAAGAGGGCCAGCGACGAGTCACAGTAGGCCCGCGCATCACTATAGCAGTGTTGCTTACGCGCGATTTCGGCCAGGCGGTGCAGTGTCCAGGCTTCGCCGCGCTTTGCCCCCTGCTCGCGGAAAATAGTTAATGCTTCATTACAGGCAGCCACAGCGCGTTGAAAATCGGCATAATCGAGCGCGATGGCGCTTTGATCGGTAAGTACCCAGGCCTGCCCGAAACGCGAACCAAGCGAGTTGAACAGGTGCAGGCTTTCTTCATAATCGACAGTAGCCTCAGCATAATTCCCCAGCGCCTCATATACCGTGCCGCGATCGCGTAGTGTCCAGGGATAACCCTCTTCATTGGGCAAACTGCGAAATGCCGCCAACGCCAGTTCAAAATGTCCAAGCGCATCGTAATAATAGCCGTGACCGCGACTGACCTCGCCCTGCACCGTCTGCATCCAGGCTATCCCACGCGGGTCATTGACCTCGCGGAACAGGCGAATAGCCATTTGAGCGTGCTGCTCTGCCTGGGCGTATTGGCCCTGTTCGCGGAACAACATCGCCAGTTCAAAGAGCGCCCATGCTTCCTCGTCCCGCTCGCGCTGCTGGCGATGCAGCGTCAGGCTACGCGTGAGGCATCCCAATGCCTCCGCGTATTTGCCCAGTTGGCGCAAGATCGCGCCCAGACAATATTGCACCTGCCCCTCGCCAGAGAGGTCGCCGAGACTGAGCGCATGTGCTTCGGCGCGGCGCAATATAACTCGCAGCGACGAGGCATAGCCGCGCGCGTGCAGCGCATTGGCGGCTCGCACAATCAAATGAATCGCTTTATGCAAATCCTGCGCTTCACCCGCGTCTTCGAGGTGTTCAAAGGCAGCGAACCATTCCTCCGGGCTGGGCTGCGGCAGGCTGCTATAGTATGCAGCAACCACGCGATGCACGCGCCGCCGCTCCTCTTGCGAAAGGTGCGATAGCGCGAAGTGGCGCACCTGCGCGTGAATGGTATAAACACGACCATCAAACTGGAGAAAGGACGTTTGCACCAGTTCGTCGCGTGCCGCCCGCCAGCTTCGTGCTAGCTCTGTAGGAATATCGAATGCAGCAACCAGTCCCGCATCTGTTGCTTCCTGCTGGTTTGCTTGCAGGTAATGCTCGTGTTCCATACGTCCAAAGGCGCGCGCCGATGCGGGAGATTCGGGGGCCACCAGCATCACGATTTGCTGGTGACTGAATGGCAATTTGAACGCTGCCAGGTAAGGCAGCAAAAGTTGAGCGGGCGGTGATAGACGGCGATAGGCAATATCCAGCAAGGCCCACATGCCTTCTGGTAAAGCTTCGCGCAATTCGTCACGCACCTCTTCCAGCGAGCGGGTAGCAGCTTCAGGCGCGTACACCTTGCCATGAATGGGACGGGCTGTGCCAAAAATGAGTTGCGCTCCCAGTGGGTAGCCATCCAGTAGCGTGCAGATTTCCTGTAAAATGGCTTGCTGGTTTGGTTCCGAAAGATGGATACGCTCGTCCAGCCCGCTTCCGGCGGCCAGTTCAGCGAAAAGTTTGAGGATGTCGGCGCTTGCCATTTTCCCGACCGGGTATTCGTACCAACGACACGCCGCTCCCTCTAAGGCGGCGATGGTCGAAGGATTGGAACGCGAGGTGAGCATCACGATCACCTGTTCCGGCAGAGCGCAGAGGAAGCGATACCAGTTGCCTACCTCCGCATTCTGCTGCACCTCTTCAAAGCCATCCAGCAGCAGCAGGCAGGTCAGATCACGATTAGCCAGTCCGCGAAAGGCGTTCAGCACGGTGCGCTCGCAATGAGCGACATCAACTGTATTCATGGCTTTCTGGTGAATATGCAGGGAGTGCGCTATTTCAAGCAGGGCTTCGCCTAACGCTTTGCCGCCCTGCAAAGAAAGTCCAATGATGCCGCCCGGAAACTTTTCTACGTTGCGCCGCGCCATCTCAAAGGCCAGTTCGCTCTTGCCGATGCCCGCCGGGCCGGTCAGCGCCAGGTGATGAATGCGCGGCTTCATCCTTTTGCTCGTGCCGCGCACCGTTTCCTCCAGCCAGGACGAGAGTTCCTCAATCTCTCGTTCGCGTCCCACAAAGGTGCTGGTTGCGCTCAGATGCGATAGGGGGCGGTCAGGTTCCTGGGCTTCATCGCGTCCAGCCAGGAGAGGAACGGGACCTTCCTCGCCTTCGACCACATGGCGATAGAGTACCGGCACAAACCAGCTATATTGTTTGATAGGCAACATAGCCTGGCGAGCGCGCGCCAGCGCCTCCTCAAGCGTGCGCCCGTGCGCGACGGCGTCGTAGAAATGATAGGTGAAGATGGGGCTGAGGTCATCCTGGAGAGAAAAGGGCATGGCGACCACCGCAGGCACCTGCGCCATGACCAGCGCAGTCGCCAGAGTGGCATCGACGGCGGCGCGCCGGTGTTTATGATGACCATTCTCCTCCAGACGAGCGGTTTCACAGGCCGAGAAGACGGCCAGCCGCACATCGGTGCTAACGAAAAGCTCGCGCAACGATGCTGTGCCAATATACCTGTTGCGCCCCTCATCATCACAAAAACATAAATAGGTCTGCGGCTTGACCTTACCCAGCGGCGTTTGACATCCAGCGCACTTACGCGCATCAGCATCGTTCATCTCGTCGCAATCTTCCGCCGGACAGAGCCGCCCGAACGCGCCATGCCCATCAAAGTGAATAACGTAACAAGGGAGAGTGGTCTCCTGATCTTCAAACGCGCTCGCGCCTCCGGCGAAGTTGAGGTAGCGCACCAGTTCATCGAAAGTGGGCGGCTCCAGCCTGTTCAACTCTAATTGCCCCTCCTCGATCAACGAGGAGAGACCGCGTTGCAGGCTTTCAAAGCTCTGTTCCGTTTCGAGCGGGATACAGTTAGAGGGCGATGAGCCGATATAGAGGACGCGCAAAGGAGGATAGACAGGCAATTCGCACTGCGAGGGTAAATCGGGGCGCAAAAGGGCGCGTGTGAGCGTAAAGATACCCGAAGCCAGCAAGAAATGCTCCCCGTTATGCAGCAGTTCCCAGGGATACGCCACAAATTCGTCGCAGCCAGCGGCAAAACTGAGCGTGAGAGCAACGGTGCCGCGCCGCCGCAGCGTGCGCTGAATAACGCCGCGCAACATGGCCTGTACCGAGTGTTCTACGGAGGTGCGTGGGCTAATGTCAGACGTTGTCGCGCCGCACAACGCCTGAAACAGACGCCGTCCAATCTCGCGCAACTCCTGGTCGTCGCTTTCCAACGCATTCAGTTTTCTCAAAAGGCTAGCCAGTTGCCGGGAACTGTACGGCGGGATAAAGTCGCCTTTGACGCTATGCCCTGACCAGCTTTCTTTGACCTGCAATTCAAAACTGCCGTCCTCGCGACTACCAAATTGCAGGTTCAGTGTCTCTCCCATAAAGGCGGCTTTCTCGCATTCTGTCGCTTATCTCGTGTGAAGAGGGTTTGGCTCTATCTCGTACTCAAGTATAACACAAATCTTGTGTACATCAAAATCTGGTCGATGCACAAATTCGCTTGCCGCCTACGGCGGCGAATTGAGAGAAGATGTCTGTAG
>JBOGTO010000165.1:0-2469 GCA_050695155.1 Ktedonobacteraceae bacterium | reverse complement strand
ACCCAGCCTTCTGCCGCACTCGACCTTTCAAATACCCTGAATAGTCCCTACTTGACAGTAAGCGTACCTGTGATGTATAAAGAAGTCATACGTATGACGAAAAGGTTGCTGGATTCATCCGATCACTGGCAAAGAGGTAGCCTGTGTGCATCGCACAGGGCAATAACTGTTGCTTGACGAGGGAAGAAGATGGCTATGACAGACAAAAAAGCGCTTTCTGCTCCTCCGACGAGCGTGGATGTAGCTCGGCGAGCGGGGGTTTCGCAATCAGCGGTTTCTCTCGTTTTCGGGGGGAAAGCTGCCGGGAGAGTGGGGAAGCGGACTCAGGAGGCGATTCTGCACGCGGCACACGAACTGGGCTATCGCCCCAACCTTGCCGCGCGGACGCTGCGCTCTGGACGATCCCGCCTGGTGGCTCTGGTTGTTCCCGATGTTAGCAATCCTTTTTTTGCCGCCGTACTTCAAGGCGCTGAGCAGGCGGCGCGCGCGTCTGGTTACTCGGTGATGCTGGCTCATGTTCGCAATGAGGAAGATTGGCAGCCGGTGATCCTGGATGCGCTGAAGTCGCGCTCAGTGGACGGATTCGTATTCTGTACGCTGGAGCCTTCGACGGAGGGCGAGCGCAAAGCATTGCAAGGAAAGGCTGTACTGGTCGATGGTGTAAGTCGCACATTCCCATCTCTCAAGCTTAATATTGAGGCGGGTATGGACGCCGCGATGACGCACCTGGTATCTTCAGGACACACGAAGATTGCTCACCTGGCTGCTGCTGTAGATGCTGAGACGTTTCACCTGCGCCACCGGGCCTACCTGGACGCTTTGCAGCGCGCCGGATACCCGGCCACAGCAGCTTATCAGGCGAGAGCGCCCTTCCTCATCAACGAGGCATATCAAGCCGCTTATGGCCTGCTTGCCTGTGCTGATCCGCCTACCGCCGTCGTCTGTGACAGTGATGTGCTGGCAGTTGGTGTCTACAAGGCGGCTAAAGACCTGCAACGCAGCATTCCCCAGGACGTGTCTGTTGTCAGCTTCGACGATAGCATCATCGCGCGCATCCTTGACCCGGAATTGACGACAGTTGCGATTCCCGCCAGCGCCATTGGCAAGCAGGCGTTTCTGCTGCTGCTGGACGTGCTAGAAGAGGGGCGCGTCCCCTCCCAGGTCACGGTTCCGCTTGAACTGGTGATTCGTGCATCAACGACTGCCGTCACATTATAGCAAGGAAAACTATAAATAGAGGCGACGCCCGAGATAACACAAAGGCGAAGGAGTGAATTACTATGCGAAACCATCTATTGATCGACGCGGACGATACCCTCTGGGAGAACAACATCTATTTTGAGCAAGCCACTTATGCCTTTATTACGTTCCTCAATCACTCTCGCCTCTCTCAGGAGGAGGTACAGGCGGTGTTGGACGAGGTGGAACGCCTGATGGGCTATGGCTCGGTCAATTTCACCAGAAGCCTTGTCGAAACCTATCGTCGTCTGGCAGAAAAAGACGTGCAAGACGAGGACGTGCAGCAGGTTCGCCAGTTCGGAGAACGTATTCGCACTCAGCCCTTACAACTCCTCGCGGGAGTCAGAGAGACGTTGGAGTACCTGTCTCCCCGGCACGACCTCGTGCTGCTCACGAAGGGAGAGGTCGAAGAACAAAAACTCAAGGTCGAGCGGTCGGGGATTGAGGCTTTCTTCAGGCAGGTGGTTATCGTGCAAGAAAAAGATATTGCCGCCTACCATCAAGTCATCAGCGAAGTAGGGGTTGATCCACAGCACGCCTGGATGATAGGCAATTCGCCCCGCTCCGACATCAATCCCGCGCTGGCTGCCGGACTGAATGCCGTCTACATTCCTCACCCTCATACCTGGCATCTCGAGCATGAAGAGGTTCAGAACGCTGGCGAGGGGCGCTTGCTAACTCTGTCCTTCTTTGCAGACCTGCGTACCTACTTTTAGTGAAAGGAAGTGATGTGGCGTATCTGAAAGACAACCCTACCCTGAAAGAGCTTCAAGACTATCTCGCGCTTGTCTGCCAGGAACGCGGCTGGACCAAAGACAGCCCTTCTGAGAAGTTCGTACTCTTTATCGAAGAGGTCGGCGAACTCGCCAAAGCAATGCGCAAGACAGCCGGGCTGTACGAAGAGCAGGCGAAACGACGCGACATCTCGCTGGAAGAGGAATTTGCCGATGTACTCAGCTACCTGCTGGACCTGGCAAACTGCTTTCAGGTCGATCTGGAACAGGCTTTTCGCGCGAAAGAAGAGATCAATCAGTCCAGAACATGGGAATGATCAATTTTTCCGGTCTACGGAATTGTTCATTTTCTTTCAAGCCCCCGCGCCTCAATCGCCTTTGCCACCTCTTTCACCCCGTAGGTATGGAACAGGAATTGTATGAGGCGCATCCGCGAAGTTGGGTGCCACAACGTCTTGCTAAACAGCTTGTCCACAACCTCATGCAAATCGGTGGA
>JBOGTO010000164.1:0-12060 GCA_050695155.1 Ktedonobacteraceae bacterium | reverse complement strand
CCTGAAGTGGGAGTTGCTAGTAACCGTGGGTCAGCACACCACGGTGAATACGTTCCCGGGTCTTGTACACACCGCCCGTCACACCACGAAAGTCGGCAACACCTGAAGCCGCCGGGCTAACCCCCTTTTCGGAGGGGGAGGCAGGCGTCGAGGGTGGGGTTGGTGATTGGGGTGAAGTCGTAACAAGGTAGCCGTACCGGAAGGTGCGGCTGGATCACCTCCTTTCTAGGGAGTCGGGTTCGCGCTCCACCAGGAGAGCGAACCGATCCCAGGTCGATCCTCTCTTTCTTCCAATGAGAGAAGAGGTACCTGAAGATATGAGTGTGTCCTGGCAGGTAGATATGTGCTTTGTCAAGCCTTACCACTCTTGAGTTGTCCAGATCACGATGTTCTGCGCCATTTAAGGGCTTTTAGCTCAGGTGGTTAGAGCGCAGTCCTGATAAGACTGAGGTCCCTGGTTCGAGTCCAGGAAGGCCCACCCTGCACGAGGGGACGTAGCTTAGTTGGAAGAGCGCCGCCTTTGCACGGCGGAGGTCAGGGGTTCGAATCCCCTCGTCTCCACCAGGAAATTGCCCACCCGTTTGTACATGCGGGTGGGGTGGTGACTATAGCGAAAGGGAAACACCCGTTCCCATCCCGAACACGGTAGTTAAGCCTTTCAGCCCCGATGATACTTGAGGGGTAGCCCTCCGGGAAAATAGGACGTTGCCACTCCACCCGCCTGCATAGGCGGGCTTTTTTTGTCGATTCTGGTTTGCTAAAAAAGAATATGAAGTAGATGGTATAACAGTAGTATACATAAGGAAAGATAACATGAGCGAACGTATCGACTACGAAAATATCTTTACGCCGCAGGGTATGCTGGGCCACGTCTCCAAACATCCCAACCTGGATTTCCTCATGAATATTTTCAACATTCCCAGAGTGTACAGTGTCTCAGGCTTTGGAACGTGGAATGTTGGGCAGCATACGATGGCCGTTGCCTTTCTGGTTCTTTACTGGTCCGCCTTTAACGGCTATCCGCAGGAGAAGAGGGATCGACTCGTCACGCTGGCATTGGTACATGATGCGCATGAAGCGGTCATCGGCGATATTCTGCCCTTTTTCAAAACTGCCGCCGTGAAAGAGGCTATCGAAACCATCCAGAACGATATTCAGAGCGCGTTTTCCATTGAGGAAGACCAGGCGTTGCGCGATGAACTGAAACTGCTGGATATGATCGGCTTCCTCTACGAAATCAGCCAGTCCTCACCGCGCGGGATCGATCCCTCCCGGCGCAAACTCATCAAGCAGATGTACATCCGGCAGCGCGAAGACATTCTCGCCTACGCGGAGAAAGCCAGCATTGACCAGAACCGGGCCAACGAATTTCTCAAACACATGAAGCTCTGATGAGGCTGCTTATTCAATTCAATTGGAGGAATGGAGCGACCGGAAGCTGGTATAGCCTTCTCGCACCCTGGCTGTATCAGGGTGTTCGCTACCCAACGCCTGCTCGTAGATCATCAGGGCGCGCTGGTAAAGAGATTCAGCTTGCTCATACTTGCCCTGATCGGCGTAGAGTTGAGCCAGGTTAGCCAGGCTTTGTGCTACACGAGGATGTGTGGACCCGAGCGCTTGCTCACGGATGGCGAGCGCTCGCAAATGGAGGGGTTCGGCCTGTTCGTACTTGCCTTGATGTCGATAGATTTCTGCCAGATTGTTGAGACTTGCTGCGATGAAAGGGTTGTTGGATTCCAATGCCTGCTCGCGAATAGCAATGGCGCGTTGGCAAAGAGATTCAGCTTGCTCATACTTGCCTTGATTGCAATAGAGTTCTGCCAGATTATTGAGACCTGCGGCGATATGGGGGTGGGTAGGTTCCAGGGCTTGCTCCTGGATAGCGAGCGCTCGCAGGTAGAGGGGTTCGGCCTGCTCATACCTGCCCTGGTAGTTATAGAGCCACGCCAGATTATTGAGACTTGTAGCGAGATCGGGGTGGTCAGGCTCCAATGCTTGCTGGCGGATGCTCAGAGCTTGTTCATAGAGCGGCTCTGCCTGCGCATACTTAGCCTGATACACGTAAAGCAACGCCAGGTCGTTGAGGCTTTCTGCCACATCAGGATGCTCAGTACCTAACGCGCGCTCGCGGATGGTCAGCGCCTGGTGCAAAAGTGGTTCAGCTTGCTCATACTTACTCTGTTCCATGTACAGATCTGCCAGTGCATTAAGCGTGCTGCCAGTGTCGGGATGTTCTGCCCCTGATGCCTGCTCGCGCATGACCAGCGCGCGCCGTAAGAGTGATTCGGCTGGCTCATGCTTGCCCTGCTTATGATAAAAGGCGGCCAGTTTATGGAGAGTATTGGCGGCATCGGCATGTTCAGGCCCCGCTGTCTGCTCGCGGATGGTCAGGGCCTGATGCAAAAGCAGTTCCGCCTGGCTAAATAATCCACGCTCGCCGATGTAGTATCCCGTATGTTCGAGCAAGCTCACAGCTTCTGGGAAGGTAAAGCCGAATTGCTCGATCAATGTGGCACAGATCAGCGCATGGGGCAGACAGCGCTGGCAGCGATTCCAGGTATCAAAGCTTCCTTCGGGAAGGGCCGTGCTGACGGCTCGCACTGCTCGTTCCGCCCATTGTCGCTGCTCCGCCTCGTCCATCCCATCCCTCAATACCACCTGCACCAGCCGGTGTACGTTGAGCAGCTTCGCCTCGCCATCACGTTTGATGAGTGAGTAGCGGCGCAAGGTCTGGATAGCGTCATTAAATAACAATGGGTCGGTGATTACCGAACTTAGCACAGATCCCAGAGAATCTGCGTCTTCCGTGAAGATTTCCTCTGGTATGGCGTCTGGATCGAGAAAGGCGCACAGGCGCAACAACTCGGCGGCGGCAGGATTGGCCTGCTCGACCTGCTCAAAGGAAAGCGCCCAGGTGCTTGCCACTGTGTGCGGGTAGTCATCGGAGACGAAGCTGCTCTGCCGTTTGAGAAGGTCAATGCGGCGTCGCTCATAGAGGGCCAGGTAATCAGAGAGACCACATCCGACGGCCTCGATATATGCCCCCGCCTGCTCCAGAGCCAGTGGCAGACCATCTAGCATCTGCGCGATCTTCTGGGCTGGAATGCGTGTAGCGCGCGAGACAGTATCAAGCGGCTCGTCAACAGCGAGCAACTGCGCGCGACGCAGCAGCAGCAAGACGCTTTCCCCGGTCTCCATTTTCTCAATCGAGAGGTTTGATGCGATCCTGCCGGTGGTCTGTGTCCTTGTCGTCAGCAACACATGGCCCGTTCCCCCACTCGGGAGAAAATCTGTGACAAGTTGCAGGTCGTCAGCATTGTCGAGAATGAGCAGCCAGCCCTCGTTTTGTCCCATCCAACGTTTGACGGCGTTCACCATAAGCATTTCGTCCTGCCCATCCTGTCCCGGCAACTCTAGCAGATGGGTCAGAGCCGCGAAGTCGGCCACCAGTGTTTCGCGGCTGGCGGCACGCACCCAGAAGACTGCCTGGTACCTGTCACGATAGCGATAGGCATACTCGACCGCCGTTTGCGTCTTACCAATGCCTCCCAATCCGCTAAGCGCCTGCGACTGGCTCAGGGCTGTGCTGTGATGCTGGCTGATCTGGTCATGCAATGCAGCAAGCAACTGATTGCGGCCTGTAAAGAAAGGGTTGCGCCGGAAAGGAACATTCCAGAGACGCGCTGTAGCAGGCGGCGCGGAGATGGATTCGGGTGCGGGCGTTTCGCTGCTGCTTTTCCCGTCGAGTTGTGGAGGAAGCAAGCCGAGTTCGCTGGCGCTTTTGCCGAAGACTTCGCACAACCGCTGAACATAGTAAGCGCTGGGGGCGGCTATGCCGCGTTCCCAGCGATTGACATTCAGGTTTAATGGCGCTCCGATGCGGTCAGCCACGTCCTTCTGTGTCCAGCCGCGTTCCAGCCGGGCCAGGCGCAATAGTGGATTGGGCGTAGCCTGCGCCGCCTTCTTGACCATAAAGAACTCCGCGTACACTTATGCTAGAACAATCTAGCTTCTCAGCAGTATATCATACTTCTAAACGTGATAACTGCGTGATAATTCCGTGCTATGTTTTTCGCCTCCCTCCTCAAGTATGCTGTACTCAGTAAGAAATGAGCGCTGACCTCTCCAAAAGAGCGAGGCGAAGCAGCCATAACTGCGACAACATGAAGGAGGATATTCATGAACACGACAACGAGGCAAGCGCATCGACGCTGTAAGCGCGCCAAACATGAGCAGCCTGGCGCTAACGACCGCGTTGAGCCTCGACGAACTGCACGGGTTTGAGTAGGCGGTGATGTGTGTGGCAATGGCGGGACTTGTTCCCGCCATTGCCGTTTTGTTGTTTTTGGGAGCTTATAGAGCATATTGGTATGTTTTATTCCGTTTTGGAAACCTATCCTGGTGAACATTCCCAACCAGGATTGGTAGTGGCCTGTCATCCTTCATTTTACTTGTCATCCTGAGCGCAGCGAAGGATCTCGCTCGCCGACGACACAGATCCTTCGCTGCGCTCAGGATGACATTCCCGACTTTGGTTATGAAAATTTATCAGGAACATTTAACCGTGCTTTAACAATTCTTAACGTATCCATCAAGCATAGTTAATGCTGCAATGCTACCGTTGAGGTAGGACGATGCCAGGAGAAATAATACCTGTTGCGCGTCACCTATTGGAAACTATGTGTAATGCTCGTAGGAAACGGGCGGGAGGAATTATGCGGAAGCAATCGCGCTTTGCGCTCCTGGTGGGAGTAGCAGTAGTGTGGACTATGATTATTTCGGCTTGTGGTAGTACTACCGATACGGGTACCACGCCGACAGCCAGTACTGGCGGCAGCACCCCGACTCCGGGGCTTAGCTGCGCTTCGGGCAGCATCACTGCTGCCGGTTCTACGGCTTTACAGCCACTTGTCACTGCCGTTGCGATGAAGTACCAGTCAAAATGTTCAGGAGCAACTATCACTGTGCAGGGTGGTGGTAGCAAAACGGGCCTGGGCGAAGCGGAATCTGGCGCTGTACAAATAGGTAATTCTGATGTTTTTGCGACTTCGACGCAGTCCGACCTGGTGGATCACCAGGTGGCGGTCGTGGTTTTCGTGCTGGCGACGAATCCCGATGTGACCGGCGTAACAAGCCTGACCAGCGCGCAAATCCTGAGCATCTATACCGGTAAAACCACCAACTGGAATCAGGTTGGCGGGCCAAACCTGCCCATTGTAGTAGTGAGTCGCCCAACTACCTCTGGCACGCGCGCAACCTTCAAGCAGTATGTACTTAAAGGCACTGCCGAGAGTCCGATCCAGTCGAAGAACCTGACCGCCGACAGCACGCAACTGGTGACACAGACGGTGGAGCAGACCAGCGGCGCGATTGGCTATATCACGCTCGGCGCTGCCATGCAGGAAGGTTCTAAGCTCAGCATCATGAGCATCGATGGCAACGCGCCAACAGCAACCAGTGTGGAGAGTAACACCTACATTTTCTGGAATATCGAACACATGTATACCAAAGGCCCTGCAACAGGATTGGCCTCAGCCTTTCTAAGCTACATGGCTACTGCGGACGCCCAGACGGCGGCCTCGCAACTCCAGTTCCTCTTGATTAAGAGCATGTCCCAGTCTGCGATTGCCGCGCACCAGCCCTCGTAGATTGTGTAAATTCCGTAGGGGCGGGAGTGGGGTGGATGAGGGGAGGGGACGCTTGCGTCGCCCTGGTGCGGGGTGTGTTACAGGCACGGGAACCGGACGGGGGCTCCCGCCCCTACAGATAGCAAAGGAGCATACCGTGATAGGTGCGCAGCAAACGCAGCGGCGTTACAGGTCGGACCAGGTTGCGCGAATCATTTTTTTCATGTGCGCGGCATTGTTGATTGTCGTGATTGTGAGTGTCTTTATCTTTGTTGGCGCGAATGCTCTGCGCATCTTTTTTGATCCCGGTGGGGCATCTTTTCAGGGATACTTCTTCAATACGACCTGGGACCCCGGCGCGAATCTCACCGATACACCGCAATATGGCGCGGCGGGACTCATCATAGGGTCGCTCGTTATTACATTTTGCGCGGCTTTGATCGCTACGCCGCTATCCATCGGTGTCGCGCTTTACTTTACGGAGGTCGCGCCCCGGCGTATCGTGAGGTTCTTTCAGCCTTTGCTCGAGATTTTTGTGGGGATGCCTTCGGTGGTGATTGGCTTTATTGGCCTGGTTGTGCTGGTGCCGTTCCTGACAAAACTGGCCTCCGGCGTGACGGGTGGTAATGCGGCGGGCGGTTTTGGCTGGGGGGCCGCTATTCTGGTACTGGTGGTTATGATCGTGCCAACCATCAGCAGTATCTCGATCGATGCGCTACGCGCGGTGCCGCAGAGTGTGCGCGAGGCCAGCCTCGCGCTTGGCTCGACGCGCTGGCAAATGATGTCCAGGGCGGTCATACCAGCCGCGTTACCTATGCTGGCAACGGCGGTGGTTTTTGGGCTGGCCCGTGCTATTGGCGAGACGTTGGCGGTAGCGATGGTGCTGGGTGGCAGCGATAAACTTCCGCAAACCTTGCTCAGTTTAGAAGCCTTTTTCCAGCCAAATGCCAACATCACGCAGACCATCTTGAACGAGTTTCCCGAAACCTTTGGCGTTGAACGCGAAGCGTATTGGATGCTGGCTTTCGTCTTACTCGTCATTTCGTTTCTCTTCGTCGTGATAAGTCGTTACTTCGCCGGCAGGAGGGTGCAGAATTGAGTGTCGAACAACTGGCGGAAGTAGTCGAGCCAGAGAGTACGCCGCGCCTCATCCGACGATTGCATAGAAGCAATGGCATCGCGCTAGGCGTGATCTGGGTCATCGCGGGGATTGTGGCGGCGCTCTTTGTGTCGATCATCGTCTACCTGCTCGTCCAGGGCTTTACGGCCAGCGCGGAAAATGGTCTGCCTGTGCTGCTTGACCCGACTTTCTATGGCACAACCGAACTGGGCATAGGCAGTGAGCTATTCAACACCTTCTACATTCTGATCCTGACGGAGCTACTTTTGATTCCTATCGCGCTCTCTGCCGCGATCTTCACGGTTGAATATGCGCGCCAGGGGCGCTTTATCACGATTGTCCGCTTTGCGGCAGAAACGCTGGCCGGCATCCCCTCGATTGTGCTGGGTTTGTTCGGCTTCATCGTGTTCGCCTCGTTGTTCCAGTTCCATATCAGCCGCTTATCGGGGGCGTTAACGCTGCTTTGCCTGAACTTCCCCATTGCTCTGCGTCTTTTTGAGGACGCGCTGAATGCTGTGCCGCGCGAACTGCGCGAAGGAAGCCTGGCGCTTGGCTCACCGAAATGGCGCATGATACGCACCGTCGTTTTGCCGTCGGCCTTGCCAGGCATTATCACAGGTATCATTCTCTCGGCTGGCAAAATCATTGGTGAAACTGCCGCTATTGTCTTCACTATGGGCGTTACCAATCCTTTTAGCGGCGTATTTACACTGAACCCGCTGATCGCCAGTGACTCGCTTACAGTGCGCATCTGGTACTTGAAGACGCAGGATACACCGGTGGGCATGACTTCGGCCCAGGCCAGCGCTATCGCGGCGGGCGCGGCTGCCATGCTTATCGTCATCTTGCTGTTGATCAATCTCGGCGCTCGAGCCATCGGGCGCGCCATCGAACGCAGGGTAACGGCTGCGTAGAGGATACAACTATGAATGCTTCAACAGAATCGTTTGAAAGTGGGGTCAACACCCTTCCCGAAGGGGCAAACATCTTCTCGCGCAAAGTTGCGCGGAGCGGCCATATTTCGTTTGAAGGGCGTCCTTATTTCATTAGCAAGATATTAGCGGGTCGTTATATTCGCCTGATCGTGGTGGCTGATCGCCTGATTGTTGATACCGCCATCCCTTTACATAAAGAGTACCCGCTGCTATGAAATGGCATATAATAAGCAATGTCAGATGGAGTGGAAAGGAGGGCATGAGATGATGACACCTGGCACAACAGGAGATTGTATGGATACGCGTACCAATAAATCAGATCAGCCTGGGGGGGAATTAGAGATCGAAATGACGCCCATTCCCGGATTGACCGGCAAGCCTGCTATACGCAGAGTTGCTGTAACAGAAAATGCCACGCACATCAATCGCGCTGCCGGGGTCAAGATAGATGTCCGTCATACTAATTTCTGGTATAGTGCCAAACAGGCGCTTTTCGATGTCTCTCTACCCATCCGCGAAAAGCAGGTGACAGCGCTTATCGGGCCATCGGGCTGCGGTAAGTCAACCTTTCTGCGCACGCTTAACCGCATGAACGATCTCATTCCCGGCACGCGCACAGAGGGCGAGGCCGTCATAGATGGCAGCAATATCTACGCTAAAGCGCTGGACGTGGTTTTTCTGCGCCAGCGCGTTGGTATGGTTTTCCAACGCCCGAATCCTTTCCCCAAATCGATTTTTGATAATGTCGCTTATGGCCTGCGCGTGCAGGGCAAGTCGGCAAAGTATATCGAGGAGCGCGTCGAGTCGAGCTTGCGCGGGGCGGCTTTGTGGGATGAGGTCAAAGATCGTTTGAAAAGCTCGGCTCTGGGACTTTCGGGCGGCCAGCAACAGCGCCTGTGTATCGCGCGTGCCATCGCGGTCAACCCGGAAGTGCTTTTGATGGACGAACCGGCGTCCGCACTCGATCCTATCGCCACGCTGAAAATAGAGGAATTGATCGTTGAATTAGCAAAAGATTACACCATTGTGATCGTGACGCATAACATGCAGCAGGCCGCGCGTGTCTCGCAATACACGGGCTTTTTCCTCAGCGGCAAACTAATCGAATATGCGCCAACCGTCGAACTCTTTGAACACCCGCGTCAAAAAGAAACCGAGGATTACATTAGCGGGCGCTTTGGCTGATACTAAAATGGAGGCTACCTGTGGGGCGTACAATACTGGTTGTGGACGACGAGGCGGTGCTGGTAGAGACGATTGCCTATAACCTGGAGCAGGACGGCTACCAGGTGATAACGGCGGCGGATGGTGCCAGCGCGCTGGAGGTTGCCCGTCGCGAATCACCCGACCTGATTATCCTCGATATTATGCTGCCCGAAATGGATGGGCTGGAGGTTTGTCGCCAGTTACGGCGCGAGGGCGCTACCACTGCTACGCCAATTATCATGCTTACCGCCAAAAGTGACGAAATAGACAAAGTGGTGGGGCTGGAAGTCGGCGCGGATGATTACGTGACCAAACCCTTTGGCAGGCGCGAACTACTGGCGCGTGTGCGCGCCCTGCTACGACGCGCCAATCCCGCGCAGGAAGATGGGAACGCGCAGAATGCTACTGATGAGGTTTCTCAATCCAGGCGACCGGGGCGCGAACTGGTCGCCGGGCCGTTGCGTATCGACCTGGCCGGGCGGCGCGTCAATTGCCGGGGTCAGGAACTCGAACTGCAACCCAAGCAATTCGATCTCCTGGTCTACCTGGCGCGTAATCGCGGCACGGTGCTAACGCGCGACCAGTTGCTGCAAAACGTGTGGGGTTACGACTACGTGGGCGATACGCGCACCGTCGATGTGCATGTGCGCTGGCTGCGCGAAAAACTCGAGGAAGACCCGGCCAACCCCAAATTGATTCAAACCGTGCGCGGCGTCGGCTACTGCTTCCGTTGGTAGCGCCACCCAACCCAGGTTCAATCTGTCATCTGATCCCGATGCGGACTCGGTAACTAAAATACCAGGGGATGGGTTCGGACCCGATATATTGGAGCGCGGCCTGTCTGAGGCGATCCAAACCGATCTCTTGTTCGGTGAACTGGAACTGGTGGCTGAAGGCATTGCTCTGCATCATCTCAAGAAACCGTGCCGCGTCTCCCTGCTCGATAGAATGCAGCAACACCTCGCGGGTGAAGCGGAAGTGAGCGCTCTCGCGCAGGGGGTCGAGAGATTTGTTCTTCGGCCAGATCTTGAAGCTCTGAGCCAGCCCGCGCTCCCGGACAAGCTCCACCAGGCGCATACTCACCTCCTGGGCGAGCCGATCAAGCTCCCAATAGATTGCTGGCGGCGCATCATAGTCATATGCCGCAAAGAGTCCTCCGGGCCGCAGAATCCGTGCGATCTCGGCCAGGGTCGCAGTCGGCTCCATCCAGTGGAACGATTGGGCAGCAGTGACGATATCAGCACATCCATCAGGCAGGCCCGTCTGATGAGCAAGCCCCTCGCGATACTCGATCTGTGCCGTGTAGGGATAGTCCTCGACTTTGCGGACGGCCTCTTTCCGCATGTCGGCATTGGGTTCGATCCCAATCACCCGCTCGGCCCGCTCGCCCCAGATCGCGGTTGACAGTCCGGTCCCGCTGCCCACATCCACCACCAGGGCGGGATGCGGCAGGCGAATCAACTGTGTCAGCAGATCGAGCAAAGCCGCTGGTGGCGTCGGGCGCACCCGATCGTAGCTGCTGGCTTTGCCAGTCCAAATGTCACTGGTTTCTGTCATGGTGTTTTCTCCTTTTTTAAGCAGGTGAAGAGCTAGCCGAGAAGCGCGAAAACCTGGGTGCGTACCTTTCCCAAAACCCCAAAAGTATCGAGATAGACACCTTACTGAGGCAGCTCTCAGCTAATCAAATTTTTGTATGGCGCTCCTTAGATAGCAAAAGGGCCAGATAGTGTAAATAGCTATTCTGACCCATATTGTACGATTACGGTTGCTTGTATTATCCTCTTGGCCCTGGCGGTGGACATGTTCCCGTTTCAATCCAAGACGTTAAATCATGAAGATGAGCATCCCATGCTTTGTCGATAGTGCGATAAGCCTCCCATCCTTCACCCTCACCAATACCGCTATGGGTAAATGTTAGCAGCGTACCATCTTTTTCGGCCCTTAATTCAAAGGTAAGAGTTGTCGGGGTAGGCGAAAATGCACCTTCCCAGGTAAAGCTGAACAACTGAGACGGCTTCACTTCTTTTACTTTTCCATGCTCTCCCATACCAGGTATCCAATTTGTACGAATTGTTCCGCCGGGTTTCAATTCGATGTCAGCTTCTTGCATAAACCAGCGTTCTAATTCTTGCTTTTCGGTAAGCGCTTTAAAGACTCGTTCTGGTGTCGCTTTAATGAACTGTTCTTTTGTAACTGTTTTTGTATCCATGTTTTCTCTTTTCTTCTCCTTGCAATCTGCAAGTTTTCTCTCTCCCTCTCTTCTTCTTCCTCACCTCTTCAAAACCGGAAATGATAAGGAGGAAAGGAGAGCCGGGTATGGTGGCCCAAATTTCTAGGGCCATTATACCATCAGGGTGATAGATGCCTGATGATCCTATTCTCCCTGCAAATTCGTCAAAGCGTTTCATGTGGTATCATAGATACAATGAACCAGTCAATTTCTTTCCCAACTTTTAAGGAGCAATGTAACTTGGAGCCTTTGACCGCGAATCTTACACTTTCCCCCGACGCCTCGATTGATCTTCACATGCATACCACTTATAGCGATGGACGCTGGCCTGTTGAACAGTTGATTGATTACCTGGTGGCCGAACATTACGACCTGGTAGCCATTACCGATCACGACCGCATTGATACGGTTGCCAGTAATCAGGAACTGGCCGCGCAAAAAAATCTGCCTGTGCTGGCCGGTGTAGAGATGAGTACCGATTGGAATGGCAAGATGGGCCATGTGCTATGCTATGGTTTTGACCCCCATAATAATGAACTATTGCCGCTCAGCCAGGACGTGGTGCAGCGCCAGCTTGAGAATACACGCGCTGTCTATGCAGAGTTGCGTCGCAAAGGGTACGAATTTCCGCGTCAGCAAGAAGTGTTGAAGGATAACGGCGGCGACGTGGTATTGCCGCGAGACAATATCCGCCTGTTGCGCGAACACAACTTTGCAACCGACTGGCAGGCAGGTCTGAGTATTATCCGCGAGGCAGGATTTATCTCCATTCATGCAGATATGGCGCAAACCGTCGATGCCGCGCATCGCAGCGGGGCCGTCGCGCTCATCGCCCATCCCGGTCGCCGCGAGCAGAACTTCACTTATTACGATATTGATCTGCTTGATAAAGTACGCGCCGATGTACCACTGGATGGCATCGAGGTCTACCACCCCTATCAT
>JBOGTO010000163.1:0-5717 GCA_050695155.1 Ktedonobacteraceae bacterium | reverse complement strand
GGTGGGGGTGCGACCACGATGCCTCGCGGAACCCAGGCGCATCAGGCTGCCAGCCGGACAAGCACAAGGCCCCCACCCCTCTCCACATCCGCCCCTTGTCCCTACAGGACGAGGAAGCCTCCTCCCTCCTTTCCTCATTCCCCTCTTCGGTCGTCAAAGTTCATCAGGACGGGGAGACGCCATTCCCCGATTTTGATTGATAATGTTCGTCAGAACGATACCGCTTCTCAGACGATTTCCCAAAAACCTATCAGACACCCGTACTTCACAAGGTATCGTTCAGGCGGTATCCGAGATGCGGCTCGGTGATAATATATTGCGGGTGGGCGGGATCAGGCTCTAGCTTAACGCGCAGGCGGCGTACAACGCCCTTGATATAATCAGTGGCGTCGTGATACTGCGGTCCCCAGACGCGCTGCAAGAGCAGGCGAGTGGTCAAGACGCGGCCCACATTACCGGCCAGTTGAGCCAGTAAGGCATATTCGATGGGAGTGAGGGTCACTGAACGGCCTGCCACGCTGACTTTGTGCATCTCGATGTCGATCTCTAAATCGCCGCAGACGACCTTTGATGCCACAAGCCCGGTTCCCCGGCGCAACACCGCCCGCACGCGCGCGAGTAGTTCCGCCAGGCGAAACGGTTTGACCAGGTAGTCATCAGCGCCGAGATCGAGTACAGACACGATGTCAGCCTCGCTTCCTTTGATGCTGAGAATAATGATTGGAATGGCAGAGTATTCACGGATACGCTGGCACACTTCCAGGCCACTGCAATGCGGCATCACCAGATCGAGTAGCACCAGTTCTGGCTCTTCGCGCTCGAAGGCTGCCAGGGCTTCCAATCCGTCAGTCGCTGTCATCATTTCGTATCCGAGAGTGGTCAGGGCCTGTTTGACGGCCACCATGATGCCCGGATCATCGTCCACTAGCAAAATTCGCTGTTTGGAGTGGCTCATAGAGTTCCCTCCTTGTGCCGGTAACGCACAATGCAGCTTCTGTCCCCTCCCCAAAAGCCTCAAATTCGATAGGAGTGATCTTTGGCAATGGAAGTGTAAAGTAAAAGACACTTCCACCTCCTAATCGCTCCTCCACCCAGATCGTTCCGCCATGCGCCTCCACAATACCCCGGCAGATGGCGAGTCCCAGACCGTTTCCTTGCATAGCCGCCCTGTTATGATCTCGATCCAGGCGATAGAAACGCCGGAAAATCTTCTCTCGTTCTTCCAGAGGCACGCCGGGGCCGCGATCGCACACCCCAATCAGTACCTCAGTTTCAGTCCACCTGGCTTCTACCTTAATGGCGGAATAGCGCGGCGCGTATCTGTAGGCATTTTCTAAGAGATTCCATAGTACCTGAACGAAGCAGTCGGGATCGATATATTGGAGCGGGAGAGGTGATAGGCTTTGCTCAATACGGCATCCCTTATTCAATCCCTCAAATTTCGCCAGGGTATCAGCAATCAAAACGGGAAGCTCGGTCCAATCGCGGTCAAGAGAAAGGACGCCAGCTTCGATTTTCGAGAGGTCAAGCAGTTGATCGACGAGCCGCCCCAGTCTACTGGCCTGGCTTGAGATATTGTGCAGCAAGTTTTTTTGCTCTAGCCCTGATTGATCTGTCCCCTGGTCGAGCAGACTCTCAACCGAGGCGCGGATGGCCGTAAGGGGTGAGCGTAGATCGTGAGAAACGCTGGCGAGGAACGCGCTTTTGAGCCGGTCTGCTTCGCGCAGCATTCCCATCTCACTCTCGGCGCGCAGCAACTGGGTATTCTTGAGCGCCATACCAAGCTGCTGTCCAATGGTTTTGAACAGGGTCAAGTCATCCTGGGTGAGTCCGCGCGCGTTATGACTGCCAACAAGCAGTATGCCCAGGGTGGTGCCGCTAGCGGCGAGGGGAACGATCATGACATCGCTAAAGTCGAGATCGCGCTGAAGCTGATGTATAATGCGGCCATCGCTCTTCAGGTCGTTAATCAGACATGCTTCCCCCGTCATAGTAACACGCTTCGCCACTTCATAAAGCGGCTTCAAGGGCTGCGCGCACAAATCTGACAGGATGATCTCAGGTTGGCCGTATTGCGCAACCAGGTTGAGGTCGTCTGTTCCCTCCTCACAGAGGAAGACCATGCCCGCGTCCAGGTGCATAATCTCCGCGATACGTTCCATTACGGTATTGAAGTGCTGACCAGGATCGGGCAGCGTGCTGAGGAGTTGCGCCATAGCGTTGAGGGCTTCCACATGACGGCTGTGCTGCTGGAGGGTATCGAAGAGCCTGGCATTCTCGATGGCAGTGGCCGATTGCATGGCAAAAGCCAGGCCAAGCCGCGCATCATCGACGACCCAGTGATACGTTGTATATTTGGGAGCGGCGATAAAGCCGATGACGCCGCGCGCCGTCGTCAGAGGAAAGAGAGCCATCGAGCGTATGCCCATCTTTTCCACAAAGGTGGCTGGTAGGAGCGGTGAGGTGAGGATATCATCAATGAGTACCGGCTCGCCGCGTTCGCGGATGAGCGAGATAGCGTCAACTTGCCCAAGCAGGGCTTGCATGGTGGAAAAGGTTTCCACGCGCAATGACTGCTGCTCGCTCCAGATGTATACTTCCCCCTCATTATTGTCTGCCTCATCGAATATGCAGGCGGCAGCGCATTTGAGCTGTAATATGTGAGCCAGTTGTTCAGCAACCTTATCGAGGGCGACGGAAACATCCAGGCTGGCGCTGATGGCGCTGGATGCCGCTGCTAAACGCTCGGCGTCCAGCGCGCGGCGTTGTTGCAGGGCGAGTTGCGCCTGGATGTAATCAACGCTGGCGATATCTGACGTTGACCAGGGCAAGGGAGGCCGCTCAGGAGCGACCAGGGGCGACGACAAGTGTGGCTCATACTTTGTGCCATGCGCGACAGACGAGGGCGGAGATAGCAGCTTCGACCCGAACCCTGCGCGATAGAGCGAGGCATAATCGTTGGTAGTGAGGAGCGCTTGCACTTGCTGCGAAGCGTCGAGCGTGGCTTCCGCGAGCGTGCTGGTAAGAAATGCGCGAATGAGACGATAATCGCCCGTCACATCAAGAATACCCATCACCTCGCCGGTGAATGGATGCCGGATAGGCGCTGCCGTGCAAGTGAGGTCCTGCCAGCCGTCGCAATAGTGTTCGGCAGCCATCAGTTGCACACCATGCCCATCGGCCAGCGCAGTACCGATCGCGTTCGTGCCAGCCGCTGCTTCGCTCCAGTCGCCGCCGGGTACGAAGTCGATACGCGCCAGGCGGCGGCGAATGGTGGCATCTCCAACAACATCGAGCAGGCGACCTTTGGCATCGCTTAATACCACGACATAACCAGACGCGGCCAGAAAGTCGGTGAGATGCGCCATAACGGAGCGTGTAGCGCGTACAAGTACCTCGTTTGCCTCGCGTATGTTCTGAAGCTGGGATTCGCGGGCCACCGCTAACGGCGCGTAACGACGCGCGGGATTCACTTGAAGAACATTGCAACGCCGCCAGGAGTTGAGGATGATGGGGCGCGGGGCGCGCAAGCCCAAAATCCCGGTGGTCAGAAATTCATCACGGAGCGTTGTCAATTGCCGGGCGGTATGCTCGATCTCCGATGGAGAGGCAATTGATAAGCCCATGCTATAACGTTGGTTGGTCATACCTTCACCTCGATCAATGCAGGTGTGGCATGGCACTGGCCGCGTTGCCTTTGCCCGCCGTTTGGATGTACTGCGCGTGTGAAAGCGCCCGGAAAGGGATTTTTATGGTAGAATCAGTCTGTTAGGACGTGTTTGTTACAAATAGAGCGACCACCAACGACAACTATCCCCATAAGAGGTTATAGCATATTGTATTTCTGCTGTCCAGAATATACCTGAGCTAGTTCTCTTTTTTCACCGTTTTTTCACCGTCAAACCCATCTTTTCTCACTCCCCCCTCACCGGTAACATGTTACCATTGACTCAGCCCCGTAGTAAGGTTCTCGTTACCTGATAAGTTTCGTAACCAGCCTTGTTAGTATCACTGTCGCACAGTTTGACCGTGTTTGACAGGCAGCAGACTAGTGACACGAAAAAGGAGCAACATTATGGCTCGTAGTAGCATCACCAGGGCGTACCAAAAAATCCAGGAGCTTTCCTGGGAGCCAACCTTTGCTACACCGGTCAAGAAGTATCCCACCGACTACAAGTTTGATAAGGCCCCACAGAAGGAGCCGTTGAAGCAGGTCATGCAGTCCTATTTCCCCATGCAAGAGGAGAAGGATGATCGCTCTATGGGGGCTATGGATGGCGCGTTGCGTGGCAACATGTTCCGTTCAACGCAGCCGCGCTGGATGGAATGGATGAAGCTGTTTCTGGGCATCAGTCCTTTCCCGGAGATTTCGGCGGCGCGCGCCATGCCCTTACTTACCTCAGCCGTCCCTAATCCAGAGCTTCATAATGGACTTGCGCTACAGATGATTGACGAGGTGCGTCACTCGACCATCCAGATGCACCTGAAGCGCTACTACATGAAGAACTACATCGACCCTGCTGGCTTCGATACCACCGAGAAGTCCTTCGACAGGTGTTACGCGGGAACCATCGGGCGTCAGTTTGGCGAGGGCTTCACCACCGGCGACGCGATTACGGCAGCGAACATTTACCTCCAGATTGTTGCTGAAACTGCCTTCACCAATACGCTGTTTGTGGCGATGCCGTCCGAAGCGGCGGCTAATGGCGACTATCTGCTGCCAACTGTATTCCTGTCGGTGCAGTCTGACGAGTCACGCCATATCAGCAATGGCTACGCTACCCTGCTGATGGCTCTGGCCGACCCCGACAACCAGCTCCTGTTGGAGCGCGACCTCCAGTATGCATTCTGGAACAACCACTGCCTCGTTGACGCGGCCATCGGCACCTTCATTGAGTATGGGACGAAGGACCGCCGCAAGAACCGCGAGAGCTACGCGGAGATGTGGCGACGCTGGATTTACGACGACTATTATCGCAGCTATCTGCTGCCGCTGGAGAAATACGGTCTGAAGATCCACCACGAAGACGTTGAAGAGGCCTGGAACCGCATTGCCAACAAGGGGTATGTGCATAAGACCGCTCAGTTCTTCGCCACCGGCTGGTTCGCCAACTTCTGGCGCATCGACCCCATGACGGAAGAAGACTACGAGTGGTTCGAATTCAAGTATCCGGGCTGGTACAACGAGTATGGCAAGTGGTGGGAACACTATGCGCGTCTGTCCAAACCCAATGGACACAAGCCCATCGCCTTCGAGGATGTCGGCTACGTCTATCCGCATCGCTGCTGGACGTGCATGGTCCCCTGCATGATCCGCGAGGATACCATCATGGACACCGTTGACGGCCAGGTACGCACCTATTGCTCCAAAACCTGCCACTGGACCGACAAAGAGGTATTCCGAGGCTCGTATCAGGGCCGCGAAACGCCTGCGATGGGTCGCCTGGTTGGCAAACGCGAGTGGGAAACGTGCTATCACGGCTGGGACCTGGTTGATGTGATGAAGGACCAGGGCTTTGTGCGTCCCGATGGCAAGACCCTCATCCCGCAGCCGCATGTCCTCTTTGATGACAAGTACATGTGGACGCTGGATCACCTCAAAGGGATCGAGTTCCAGAGTCCCAATGTCTTGCTGAACCAGATGACGCCAGAACAGCGCGAGTCCTATATGGCTGATTACCGTAAGGGCTTCGCCATCAAGTAGCCAGATCCTACCC
>JBOGTO010000162.1:0-6576 GCA_050695155.1 Ktedonobacteraceae bacterium | reverse complement strand
CACCTGCACATCACAACATCCATAAAAATCCTTTTTACTATATACAACATTTGATGATTGGCTTGAGATTATACCCACCAATTGACCATAGCATTTCGCGTAATAAATAGGTTATACTTAGATTGGTGTGAGCCAATCAGGAGAAACATATGAGACAACATGCATCTTTGACAGAGCCGCGACCGGTGTTCACGGCTCCCATTTCTACATTAATTTCGTTAGATCGCGGCAGCGGCGTACCCCTGTACCGGCAAATTTGCCAGGGTTTGCGTGAAGCCATCCTTTCGGGCGAGCTTGCTGAAGGGGTGCGCCTGCCAACGGAACGCGCGCTCGCCAGCGAGCTGAGCGTCAACCGCACGACGGTCATGAATGCCTATAACGAGCTTGCCAGCGAGGGTTTGATCGAGGGACATGTCGGGCGCGGCACGCTGGTACGCCGGAGCCATTACCCCTATGATTTTGATGCCTACGAGGGTGAAACGGCTTCCTGGCTACTGGGTTTACCAGCAGGGGAACGCGAGGCTCTGGGTCCCGATGCTCACTTGCTGAGCGAACTGGCCTCGATGAGCGATCGCAAAGAAATCATTTCGCTCGCGCCAGGCACGCCTGCGACCGATCTGCTACCCGCCGAGATGCTGCGTTCAGTCTTCGCGGACGAATTGCTGGATGCGCGCCAGACCGCGCTGGGTTATTGCCCTGTGGAGGGTTTGCAGAGCCTGCGCAGGAGTATCGCGGGTCGTATGCGCGCGCGTGGCGTGGTGGTAGATACACCGCATATTCTGGTGCTTTCCGGCTCGACGCAGGGTATCGGGCTGGTCGGTCGCTTTTTGCTCAATCCGGGCGATGAAGTTGTGGTTGAAGTGCCTACATACCTGGGCGCAATTCAAACCTTTCGCGCCCTCAATGCGCGTGTGATCGGTGTGCCAACCGACAACGAGGGGATGCGCGTTGATTTGCTGGAGTCGATTCTAGCGCGTCATCGCCCCCGCTTGATTTATACACTACCGACATTTCAGAATCCTACCGGTGCGGTCATGTCGCAGGAACGTCGCCGTCGCCTGCTGCTGCTGGCGCGGCGTTATCAGACGCCGATTTTAGAAGACGACCCATACGGCGAGATTTACTTCGAGGGCAAGCAGCCACAACCTTTGAAGGCGTTGGATACCGGCGGGCAGGTAATATACCTCAGCACTTGCTCGAAAATGCTGGCTCCTGGTCTGCGTGTGGCATGGTTAGCCGCGCCGGAACCCATGATCGAGCGGCTAACGCTGCATAAGCAGGTCTTTGATCTGAACACCAACGCGCTGGGCCAGTGGGCTGTTTCAGAAATCATACGGCGGAATCTGCTAGACGAACACCTGGCAATGCTACGCCAGGTCTACCGGCGCAAACGCGATATAATGCTCGCGGCCATAGCCGAGTACTGGCCGCGTGAGGTGCGTGTCAACGCGCCGTCGGGCGGGTTTCACCTGTGGTGTCGTCTGCCGGGCGATTTGCGGGCGCGCGCGTTATTGCGCGAAGTGGCGAGCGATTGGGTGGCCTTCGTCATCGGCGAACCGTTTCATGTGGATGGCGGCGGCCAGCAAAACTTCCGCCTGAGCTTTGCCTTCCCCGAAGAGCGCCACATTGAAGAGGGCATCAAGCGCATCGGCAGCGCCATCAAACGCCTCCAGTCCCGCCGCAACGCGCGCGAGGAGCAGGGCAAGCAGCACTTGGAACATATCCCAATGGTGTAGACATAAAAAAATGGCAGGGAGTGTGCCTCCCTGCCTATTTTAAGCATGTTACGCTTTCTTTTTGTGGGCATCCATGTCGAAGCCCAGACTATACGCCATTTTGTGGCGAGCAGGAGATAGTGAGGCTTTCAGCAGCCGCTTATCTTCCTCATCTTCGGGCCACTCTACTGTTTTGACCTCAACTCGATGTTCGTGCAAAACCTGGATGAATTGCAGGGTCGAGTCGATTTTTTCGTATAGCTCACAGATCATAGCCCGCTGTTGGCGAGGAGCCAGTTTTGCGAGAGCCACAGCGGTTGAATCCATCAACTCATCCAGGCTTTCGCTTTCCGCAAACTCGTCCGCAGGGTCAACTGTCCGCGCTCCTTCAAGTTCCCGCGCATCGCCTGAGTACCATTCCCCATCGTCATCGGTGAGCAATGGCAGGGGCTGCTTGCGCTTGCGCGACAGGTCATTAAATTCGTTACATACAATGGTTCTGAGATACGCTTTATGATGCTCAATATGTTTTACCGCGAGGGCCTGCCAGAACTTGATGAGTACCCGTTGTGCCATCTCGTCAACCTCCAGATCGAACTGACCAGGCCGCGCAAAGTTTGAACTACAACGCGCTCCCTGTCTTACGAGAGCAACAATGTACGGATGATACCGCTCTAAAGTTTCCTCGGGGTCAGGATCGTGATCCTCGGGGGATACCCCAAAATGTTGTCGCATGTTTGCTCTCCTTCTAGCAGGAAAGTTCGCCAATGTTTACGAACTATCCCTTACAACAATTATACACAGCAACTGAAACTTTTACAAGAAACTTATGTACTAAATTAAGTAAGTAACAGAAATTTAGCAAATATTTAGCGATTTTGACGGTATCAGAATTATTTTCTCATCCTATTCACAACTCTGGTGAGATTTCCATCATAATTTTTCGTAGTACAATATATGACGGACATCTACGGGGAATATCCAATAATAAAACCCCAAAAATATCTGAATCTAGCGTTTAAGGCTTAAAGTAAACATTACAGACAGTAAATATTCTGCTTGACTTTATTTGCTAAATGGGTGTATGCTAGGGCATATGGCGATTTTGGTAGCGTGCATGATTTTTATTCGCGTAAGAAAGAGCAGTAATTATGGCAGATGCACAACTCGCTCCTACTCCCTGGAAACCTGACCTGACGCCCATACCATTAGAGTGGATGGACCTGATCGATATTCTGGAGCGCCGGACGATCGGAATGCAGCACGAATATGTGCTGGGGGTCAGGTTGGATGCGCGTCGAGTAGGTGAATTGCTGCGTTCATGGGGATTACCTTTGCCTGTCGTTTTAGCGGGATTCTTGCAAGAGTACGACAGGGCATTCCTATTGACTCATCCTATACCCGGCATGAACGAAGTTGTCGATCATATCAACGAGGCCAACCGTAATAAAATTTATATCGATGACGAAAATCTGCCACCTTTATTGACCCCGCCTTATAAAGACCTGGGCGCGCTTTTAATTGCGGTAGCAACATATTTCCAGGCGCTCGAAACGCTCCAGCAACATTCTGAGAAGCTACCCAAAGCCAGGGCAACACCGAAACAAATCGAAAGAGCTGGCAATAGCCTGTTAAATATCGTCAAGCGCCTCGGCATGTGGTACTTCAAGCGCGAAGTCGAGGATGTGACCGAGCAACTGCGCAACCCGGTGTTGTTTGAGAAAGATCAACGTGACTATGAGGGTATCTTTAAGCAACATGAAGCCGTACTTGAAGAAACGCGAAGGTTTTTAGAAACCGCTTGCCGCGAAATGACCGGATTGCCAGTGACTGTCATTTATGAGAGATGCGGAGTGTCAGGGTTGAAACGTCGCTTACAGGACGCGCATACAACATTGACTTCTTTGAAATCGGAGTTGACCGGCTTTGACCTTGCGACATTCGATGTGGTTGTGCCGAAAGTACAAAATTGTTATATGGCATTCGCTGCCTTGAGCCAGTTGGGACATATTCAGGACCGCGTGACAGATCACATCGCCAATCCCAAGCAGAATGGGTATAGTCAAATAGCTCTGGGGTTAATTCTTGATCCACAGGGTCCACATGCGCAAAGGTTCGTAATACCTGTCGAACGGGCAAGGGTTTGCCAGTTGCAAATCGCTACACATACGATGCACGCGGTATCTAACTACGGTTGTCTTTTTCCTGAGTGTTATCAACGCTATGCAAAAGAGTACTACCAACTCTATGCAAAAGCTGCTGCTACCATAGAGCGTTTCTGGCAAGGCAGCGAGGGAAATGTTTTCAGTGTGATTGAGCAGTCGGTTTTGGAGGAAATGCCTGCAAGAGATACAAAGGCTCCTATCGTCGTGTTTGATAAGAATCGTACCTCTGTCGTGTTACCAGTGAATGCGACTGCGCTCGATTTTGCTTATGCCCTGGATAGCGAAATGGGTAACAGAGCGGTTGAAGCCATTGTGAATAATCGTAAAGCTCCCCTCTACCGATCGCTCCAGGCTGGTGATATTGTAGAGATCAGAACATCAAGCCAAACTCAGGCGGATTATTACTGGCTGGATGACGAGTATGTGCGTACTCCGAAGGCGAAACGCATCATCAAGGAAGCGATTAGCAGGAAGAATCTTGAGCGGCGCGGCTATGAATTGATACGGGATAAACTACGTCGCTATCATTTTGCGCTCCCATTGACTGAGTTTGATGAACAGCTGCGCCAGCTAATGAAGCGCTTTCAGATCAGCTCGCGCCAGGGATTTCTGGAGCGACTCGAAAAAGAGGATGAGACAGAATACACGCCTGATTGGGCAGCCCAGGAAATCATGAAGCAGGTAGCGGCGGAAAATCCGCACAGCATTGTTCAAGAAAAAGTGGTTTGGGTACCTGTTATTGATACATCGCTCATGGCGCACATAAAAGGAACGTATCGACAACGTGTGTGTGGATTATGCCGACCTGCATATCCAGGAGATACAACTATTGTGGGTCGCCTGCGCAGAGGTGGCCGGGAACTGATGGTTCACAGAGAGACCTGTTCGCATTTGATTGATCGCAATCCGGGAGAACATCCAAAGCCAATTCCTATGACCTGGCAGATGCAAACGCCATTCCGGGTGGCCTTTTTTGTGAAAGTGCAAGATCGCGATGGTCTGGTGCTTGACCTGGTACGGCAGCTTCGCAGGCATAACTGTTATCTACATAGTATCCGGGCAGAGGCATCCAGTCCCAGAGCCGATATTGGATTTATATTCTTCACTGTCGAGGTCTATTCAGACCGGGAAGTACTCGACATCTGGAATGCTATAGAGAAAATCGATAATTTTAACGAGGTTCAGATTGATAGAGCCGCCACGCCTGGCCCTACTGTAGATCGCTTAGAAAAGTTACACGAGCAAGGCAAAACTCGCTTATCAAAAACAATCATAGAATTTGACTGGGAAGAACTGGTAAGTATGCTGCCTACGCGCGCGCCCGTCTTGATGAATCCATTCAACATCTCGCGCCCTGCTGGCGGCAATATGTTCTTTGGGCGCAGCGAAGAAATCAAAATCATGCAGCGCGAATTATGCGACGCTGAGGAAGGACGCGCTCTGGTTCTTTACGGACCGCGGCGCTCAGGCAAATCCTCACTCTGTAAGCAATTGATCGAACGCTATATGCACGCGCCCTCCTGGGGTGTTTTATGTTCGTTACAAAACGCGCGCAGACAGACCGACGCGGCGATTCTTATGCAACTTGCCGAGAGAATAGGTGAGGTTTTCCAGGAAAACTTCCAGAGGGTTGCTCCTTCCTGGGATGACTTCCGCGACAGTGATCCACAGATACGTTTCAAACGTTTTCTCAAGCGATGTATTGAGCAAGTACCTGATTCACGCTTGATACTGGTACTTGACGAGTTCGGGGGAGCCGTTGAATCGGTTGAAAAGCACATCTTAGGTTTCCGCTTCTTCACATTTTGGAAAGAATTACACATCAGTATTCCACAATTGAGCCTGCTCTTTGCCCTGCCAACCAGCTCGCATCATACGCTGAGCGCCAAACCTTTAGCGCATACGTTTAGTTTTGCCCAATCTATGGAGATGACTTTTCTTGACTCCGAGAGCGCGCGGCGCCTACTCTCCGACCCATTGCGCGACCTGAATATTGCTATCCATCCGAACACTATGGCGCGCGCTGTCATGCTGACGGGAGGCAATCCCTATTATTTAACCCTCATCGGGCAACACCTGATTTCCCATTTGAACCGGGATTTGCAGAAGCAGGTAGTTGGTGACAATGATTTGAACCAGATCATCGAAAAGATTATTGCGGATAGAACTTCGCAAAACTTTGATTTTCTCAAATCGGAACTCGTTTATCACGAGGAATTTTTACTCCTCGAGAAAATGATCGATTTGTTGACAGGTTCAGATTTGCAGGAAGTGCAACTCAAGAAAATTGCTTTTCGGGCTAGTATGCCAACTCCTGTCGCAAGACGTTACCTGGATCGATTATGTATGGGTATGATACTCGATAAAAGCGGACCGCCATCCAATCCTATCTATTCCTTCAAGATTGAACTGGTACGCCGCTGGCTTACGCATAACCGCTCTTTCTTTGCTGTATAAATTTAGTTTGGTAAGGAACATTTCTATGTTGGAAAAACCCTTTGAAGTTACCTGGAAAACATTACCCAATCCATTTCGGGGTCGGCGAGAGATCGGCGAAATGATTATCGGCCATGTTTCTGGTAGAAGCGGAGATATTCAAGAAATAGTTATGGGTGGACAGGGAGGCATTATCTTATCTGGCGCTCCCCGTATAGGGAAAACGTCGTTAGTTCGCTACTTGCAGCGCCCGCTTTTGC
>JBOGTO010000161.1:0-3472 GCA_050695155.1 Ktedonobacteraceae bacterium | reverse complement strand
GGTCATGTCACTTGATCGCGTGGCCGATGAGGAAGCAGTCGAACTCTTCGCGCGCGAAGTCGGCGCAATCGCGGCTCTCGATCACCCCAATATTTTGCCTGTATTGCGCGTTGGTGTTCTGGAAGATGGCCGCTCCTACCTGGTCATGAAATATGCCGCGCACGATTCGCTCCAGAAGTTTTGCCAGGCGCTACCACAACAACTTTCAATCATGCCCACTGCCACGCCGACCAACGAATCCATTACCGATGAAACACCTCCAGAACCGATTTCAGGCGATACTGTTAGCATAGCTGATACGCCCAGTGAAGACGAACTTGATGAATGCCGCGCCGTTGATCTTGAGAACAGCGCAACCCCGCAAGATGAAGTCCCGCTTAATACATCACCAGATCCAATAGCGGATCAGGAGACCATCATTAGCGAGCCGCCGCAGGATGAGACCGTAAGTGAAGAGCAACCCGCCGAACGCTTGCAAGATGAGGGCATGGGCGGGCAGGATGAACGGGAGAGCGAGGAAACACGGGAAATCGTCTCTCTCCCGGCTATGGAAGCGCAGTTGCTCACGGCGCAGCAATTGTTGCCCTATGTCGAGAGTGCGGCGGCGGCATTGCAATACGCGCATGAGCATAACCTGGTTCACCTGGATGTGAAACCGGCTAATCTTTTGCTGGATGGCAACGATCATTTGTTGCTGGCGGATTTCGGCGTCTCGGCCATTCTGGACGGCTATACCCATGCCTCGCTGCATTGTTATGTGGGAACGCCCGCCTATACCGCGCCAGAACAATGGCTGGAGCAGCCGCGCCCGGCCAGCGATCAGTACGCGCTGGCGATCACCTGCTACCAGTTGCTGACTGGTCATCTACCCTTTACCGGCAATTTGTACTCTATAATGCATGGACACTTGCGCACACCGCCGCCGCCGTTACGCGAATGGAACCCCTACATCCCGCAACAGGTGGAGGCGGTCATCCTGCGCGCGCTAGCGAAAGAACCTGGCGAACGCTATCACGATATGCTGGCATTCGCCGCCGCCTATCGTGATGCCGTGGAGCAGGCGGCCAATGCGCAGACCGATGTGCAGGGGCGCAAGCGCACTGCTGTGCTGGCCGGACGCGAGCGAGACCAGGCAGTCGAAGAACTTCCCACTATCCTGCATCCTCAGCCCGATGCAAAAGGGCAATCCGCGCAAAAGGACGCGAGCGATGGGGAGGCCGCGCCCCAATCGTTCGATCAAATAGCCACCATAGATGATGAGGTGGTGCCTTTCCGGGATCAGGGAAAGTTGCAGCCTCCGCCGTCTCGCAAAAAACGGGGACGCCTGCTCGTCTTGCTCTTGCTGGCCTTTTTGCTGGTGGGCAGTGGCACATTTGGCGCGCTGCGTGTGTTCAACCCTTGCCTGGTGGGCGTTTGTCCTGGTCTGAAGCTGAGTACAAATGAAGTGGATATGACCAATAGCGCATCGCAAGCGGTAAAAATCACCAATACCGGTTCGGTCGATCTGCGCTGGAATATAGGATCGCCACCATCTTTCGATGCCTCCTGGCTTACGTATAGTCCGCATAGTGGAACTCTCCTGGCCGGTAAATCGGCTCTAATAACACTCACGAGCAACGCGAGCCAGTTGCAGAGCGGCGTTGATAGTACCGTGTTGCAAGTTGGAGGTCAGGGAGTGAATGCGCAGAATATCGTTGTCAAGCTGACTGTACAGACCGGCCTGAATCTGATCTCGGCCACAGGCAGCGCAAACCCGTTTGTCTTTGACCAGTCCGGGCTGCACCCCGCCGCGCAAACGATTACCATAACCAATCATAGCAATCAGAGTTTCAACTGGTACGTCTCGTATAAATACGTCAACTCCTGGCTACAGGTATCGCCGGAACAGGGGACGGTGCCAGCAGGCGGTAAAGGCACTCTGACAGTGAGCGCGAACTTGCAAGGTTTGTTGCCCTTGCCATCTAAAGCCGAAACATATATCGCGGGATTTACCATTCTGGGCAGTCTTGACCAGTCGGACCCCGGCATCTTGAGCCAGTTTAGCTTTACGCTGGCAGTGAAGCTGGTCGCGCCAACCGTGACGCCACCCGTCACCATCACAGTAACGCCGCAGACGGCTGTATTTCCACCTCTAACGCTTAACGCGCAGTTGCCGCAATCAAGTGGCGCGCCTACTATAGACCGTTCAGGCCAGAGTATGATCTGGGATGCTAATGATGACCTGTTCTTTGTCTTTGGCGGCATAGATGGCAGTGGCAATTTGCTCAATGATCTATGGTCATATAGTCCAATTACAGGTCAGTGGTCGCAGATCAACAGCGCGAACTCTACGAGTGGTACGTGTGCCAATAGCGCCTGGCCCGCGCCGCGCATGAATGCCGCGATGGTCTGGGATAGTGTTCACCAACAAATCCTGCTCTATGGTGGAGTGGGCGCGAATAATCGCTACCTGGGCGATCTATGGTCCTATTCGCCATCCTCCAGCGCGGGAAACTGGACACCTATCGCCTGTTCTGGTAATGGGCCGGGCGCGCGGGCTGCTAACGCCGTCTGGAATGGCAGCCAGATGTTGTTGCCGGGTGGCATTGGTAAGTATGGCCCTGTTTCGGATTTCTGGGCCTATACACCAACTCCCGGCAGCGCAGGCAACTGGCAACGCCTGGCTGAATTGCCGATGGGGCCGCGCGCCTATCAAATACTGGCGTGGGACTCAACCGATAACCAGATGTTCGCCCTCGGTGGCCTCGATTTGAGCGGGCAGCAGCGCGATGATTTCTATGCATACAGCACAGGTGCGGGCTGGCGGCTCATCACACCTGCCAGTGCATCGAATCCCAGAGCGAGGCAGCAGGGCATCGGCGTATGGGACAGCAAGGATAATAAATTGCTGCTTTTGGGCGGCTGGAACGACAACGATCCTGCGGGTCCTTACTGGGGCCTGTGGGTCTACGACCCTGGCACAAACCTGTGGGATTTGCTCACCCCTCTGGATAAATCCAACGATCACATCATACCAGGGCGCACCGACTCAACCATGGTCTGGGACGCCAAAGATCAGGAAGCGTTCATCTACGCGGGGGCTGGCAATGGCAAAGCCGGCAGCACCCTCAACGATTTGTGGATAGTGACGAGCGGGTAACGAGAGGATATTTCATCATGCAATATCCTCTTCCTCATCTTGCTCATTCAACGAGATTGGTGCCAGGGGCGGCAACTGGTCGGGGCGCACGATGGGCAACTGGTGATAGACATCCGCGCCCGTCAGCCCCGGCGTGCGCCAGCTTTTCACGGCTTGCAGGTCGCTGACAAAGGCGGGTTGCAGATCAATGCCCAACGCCTGCCATATGAGGCTGATGGAGCGACGAGCGAAGGCGATGTTGTTGCGCGGCTCGATGCGGTCCAGGTCTTCAAAGAAGAAACCGCAACTGGTGAAGCTGCACTGCTGGTAGTATTGCGCCTCCAGCAAGAGCAG
>JBOGTO010000160.1:0-10338 GCA_050695155.1 Ktedonobacteraceae bacterium | reverse complement strand
CCCCCACCACCCCACCTCATCCGCCCCCGCCCCTACGGATTAGCCATTCTCTTATAGAAGCCATGTGGTCAGGATAATGCGTGAACGAGCAGCCGGCGATGATGCGCCAGGGTATCCAGTCTTCGGTATCGGGCATGTTTTTGAAGCGATGCGGGTCGTTCAGTTCTTCGTCGCTGAGGGTTTTTGCCTGCGCCAGGAGTTGAGTATACGCTTGCTGTTCCTGGGAGAGAATTTCAGGCAATGGGTGATCGCGGTATTGCTGGTAGACGGCTGCGTTGCGCTCATCCTGGGGCAGGTCCCAGAGTTCGGAGCCGGTGAGGGTGCGGGTTTGTATGAGTGGGATCATTTCCAGTTCGTTCCACATGACATGCGCGATGATGTCTTTGATTGACCAGTCACCCTCTACGCCTGGCTCTAGCATCCATTGCTCGTCGATTTGAGCTATGAGAGCATCCCATTGTGCGCGAATCTGTACGAGCGTGTCGATGAAGGTTGTCTTGTCCATGTTGTGTTCCTTTCGGGCCAATCCTGATGAATTTTGCCAAATGGATGCAGGAATGATTCGAACCATCGCGCCCTGACTGTAGGGACAAGGGGTGGGGTAGAGTGGATGCGGGGGCCTTGTGCTTGTCCTCGTCGGGGTCTAACCATGCTGCTTCACCGAACCCAGACGAATCGCGTTGCCAGCAGGACAAGCACAAGGCCCCCACCCTTCCCCACGTCCGCCCCTTGTCCCTACAGGACGCAGGGATGCGCATTCCCGTATTCGGTTGTCACAATCCATCAGGACGCCAGGGCCGCGAGCGTCCCCATTATTACCCCATCCATTGCCCTGTTCTGTTGTCAAATATTCCCTACCCTACCATAATAACACACAGGGCGCGGGGGCCTTGTACGCCGATGGTGAGGGTGCGTTCGATGTCGGCGGTGCGGCTGGGGCCGGTGACGAGTGAGATGTAGTGGCGCTGGTCGGGGCCGGGTTGGGTGAGTTGTTGCAGCGTGTGACCAGCAGCCTCGAGCATGGGATAGAGGGTGTTCGCTTGCACCAGGGCGAAATGGGTGAGGGTGAGCATACTGACGATACGGGCCGAGAGGGCGTTTTCCGCTAGCATGATGGAACCCGTTTCTGCTATTGCCAGTTCGGCGCTGGAGAGGCCCGCCGGGAAGTCGGCGACGCTGGCGGGGTCGCCTGCCTCGTGGATGGTGATGCCGCGTTCGGTCAGCATGAGCAGGATGGCACCCCAGGATGGGTGCGCTCCGAATGCGGGAGGCACCACGATTTCCTTTTGGGCAAGCGCTGGATGAGCGGCGATAATGTCCGCCGCTCCTGCCAGGTTTTCGGTGTGATACGCTTCTCCCCCGGCGGCTTCTAAGCGCTGCTGGAAGCGTTGATACAGATCGGTTGTTGTTTGTGTTTCCATTAGAAATAATTCGAGGAAATGCCGCCATCGATGACGAGCCACGCGCCGGTTGTCCAGGATGATTCGTCGGAGGCGAGATACAACGCCATATAGATTATATCATTGATTTCGCCAAAACGACCCAACGGGATGCGATTGAGGCGCAGATCTCGCGCCTCCTCGCTTGTCCACAGCACGCGCAAGAGGGGGGTTTCAATCGGCCCCGGACAGATGGCGTTGCAGCGGATGCTGTGCGGCCCATACTGGATAGCGAACGATTTGGTAAGGGCGATCATGCCGCCTTTTGAGGCAGTGTAGGCGTCCTGCGGCACGCTGCAGCCCATGAGCGCCACGAAGGAAGCGATATTGACGATAGACCCCTTGCCCTGCTTTATCATGTGCGGAACGACATGTTTGGTGCAGAAGAACGCGCTTTTGAGATTGACATCCATGATGTTGTCCCAGATGGCTTCGCTGAGATCGGTGACGCCGCCGTCATCAGCAGGCATGATGCCAGCGTTGTTGTAGAGTACGTCGATGCGCCCGAAGGCTTCGATGCTCCGCGCCACCAGATGTTCGACTTCGTCTTCTTTAGAGACATCGGCTTTGACGAAGATGGCTTTGCCGCCCGCTTCGCGGATGCCTCGCGCGGTCTCCTCGCCCTCGTCGGCAAGCACATCGGTCACGATGATGCTCGCACCCTCGCGCGCGAATAGCTCGGCGGCGGCCTTGCCCATACCTCCGGCGGAGCCGGTAATCAGCGCTACTTTGTCCTGCAATCTCATGGTTCAATCACTCCTTAGCGTATTCTTATCAGATCAAGATACCAGAATGGCACGCGCTTGCGCAGCAGGGGTTTGCTGCGCACCACGTTGCCAGGAATTGTTTCGCGTATATCGTAGGCCAGCTCTCCCGTCAGCGAGCCGGCCACCTCGCCGGGCGCGAAACGCATGGGCGTGGTTACGCGGCGTCCGGTGCGCTGTTCGCGCGTGTCAATGGTCATCATGGCGAGTTCCGGCGGCGCGGGATAGACTGCATCTGGCTCATCTTCCGCAATGACCTCTGCCCAGGGATAGCTGGACGTGGAGGGCGAGAAGATGCCGCTATAGCCGTTGGCGCGCAAACCATCGCTCGCGCCGCTCCAGTTCGCCAGGGCGAGGTAGACGTGATGTTCGGCGGCGCGCAGACGCCAGATCAGGGAGTGCGTTGGATCGTATTCCTCCGGGGCGAGCGTCACGCCGTACTTGATGCTCGACGGACCGAGGCCAACCGGGTCGGGGAAGTTGAGATAAGCAGGAGCGCACACCAGGTCAGCGCCTTTGCCAGCCAGCACACGCAGTGTTTCGGGAAAGAGTGCATCATAACCGGTTGCCAGCCCGATGCGACCCGCAGGCGTATCAAAGGTGGGCAGGCCCAGATTGCCGGGACTGGCCCACAGGCGATCACTGTTGGTCAGATGCAACTTGCGATACTTGCCATAGACGCCTTCAGGGTCAATCAGCAGGACAGTATTATAATAGACTGGCGATTGTGCGCCATTCTCAAAGGCGCGTTCCGCCACGCCCAGCACGAGCGAAATCTGAAACTCGGTTGCCAGGGCTACCAGGGCATTTGTCTCCGGTCCCGGAACCTCGATGGCTCCCGCTTGCATGGTAGCGATTGTTTGGTCGGGGTGTTGATCGGACGGTAATGGGCCGGGCAGCATGAGTTCGGGCAAGACCAGCACATCGGGACGGGCGGAGTCATAGTCGCGCAGGGTGGTGCGCAATATACTCGCCAGCGTGTCTAAGGGAGCGCTGTATGCTTGCCCTTTGAACGCTGAGAGGTCGGTTTGCATGATGCCAACGCAGGAAAGCTGGCCGGGCGGCAGTTCTCCCAGGTCGTACAGTCCGTGGAACTTGAGGGGTTCCCAGAGATAGGTATTATTGACCAGCGTGAGGTATTCGGCTGGCCGGCGGTCGGCTATGCGATCACCGACCGGATCGAGGTGGGCTACTCCGCTTGCGTCTTTGACGAGCGGCCCCCAGCGTTTATCGCGGGCGCGGGTCACGTCAATCTCGCCATAGACGATACCCTCGCCATTATCAAGGTAAGTTTGAATGGTGCCATCGGGGTCGAGTACGCAGCTTCCGCCGCTGAACTGCACGCCGCGTTCGAGGCCGCAGCGATTGGCGGCGATGAAGTACGCGCCGTTTTCGAAGGCGCGCGCCATCCAGCGATTGCTGGGGCATTTCTCTTCCAGCCAGTTAGTGGGGAAAAGCAGGACATCCGCGCCCAGCAGGGCCGGGATGCGCGTGGCCTCGAAGAACTCGGCATCCATGCAGATAACGCCGGCCAGCCGTCCCAGCGGCGTGTCCCAAACGGGAAAGCCGAGATCGCCATCACGCGCCCAGCGTGGCTCGGAGATGTAGGAATGCACCTTGCGGTAGACGCCGATGAGGCCGGATGGGCCGATTAAGGCCATGCAGTTGTAATAGACGTTGGTGGTAGGGTCAACTTCCGGCAAGCTGGTAGCGATGTAGCAATCGTATTGCGCGGCCAGTTGCTGGAAGCGACCGGTTGTGGGGCCAGGCACAGGTTCGACGTAGGGCGCAACCTCTTCACGCGAGAGCCAGCAATAGCCGGTGGTTGCCAGTTCTGGATGCACAATCAGGCGCGCTCCCTGCCGCGCGGCCTCTTCTGTCAGGCGAAGCAGGTTGGAGATGTTGTTGTCTTTTTCGCCCAACGCCGGATCAAATTGAATCGCTGCCACTTTGTAGGGCGCGATAGAGGGTTCCGACGCGCTCATGGTTATGTCCCTCATTGTCCAATGATTACTAGAAAACAGCATGATTGAGGATGAGATAACCATACCATTTGCCCCTTACAGCGTCAATAGGCAAAGTAACGGTATTCGTATGGGGCGCATGGCTAAAGTAGCTATTTTCTCGCTTGCTAGACCCTACCAGTCTTTCATGATATATTTGATCTATGCAGCAAGTACAACATTTAACAACTGCCATTCGGGATAATATTGCGCAGGTCATCATCGGAAAGCTCGATGTCATTGATCTGTTGCTTGTCGCCTTGCTCAGTGATGGTCATGTGTTGATCGAGGATGTACCGGGGATGGGGAAGACGATCATGGCTAAAGCGTTAGCTCGCTCGTTAGGTGTGAGTTTTCAACGGGTGCAAGGAACGCCAGATTTGCTTCCCAATGATATTACCGGCGTGAGCTATTTCGATCAAAAGCGCAATGAATTCATCTTTCGCCAGGGACCTGTTTTCGCGGAAATACTGCTGGTGGATGAAATCAATCGAACGACGCCGCGTACACAGGCCGCGCTGCTCGAAGCGATGGCAGAACGCCAGGTGACTGTTGACCGCGAGACGATGGCGCTCCCCAGGCCGTTCCTGGTACTGGCTACGCAAAATCCGATTGAGCTTGAGGGGACGTTTCCATTACCAGAGGCACAGCTTGACCGTTTCTTGTTGCATGTGCAGATGGGGTATCCTTCAGAGGATGAGGAACAGTTTATGTTGCACCGTTTTAAGCTCGATGATCCTCTGGAGACCCTGCAACCAGTGATAACTTCCGAGGAAATACTGGAACTGCAACGGACCATCAGACTGGTTAGCTGGCAACCAGATGTGGAACGCTACCTGCTAGCTATTATCCTAGCAACCCGCGAACATCCTGCCGTACAGCTTGGCGTCAGTCCACGCGGGACGTTGGCGCTCTACCGGGCATGTGAGGCGTATGCTGCGCTTAGCGGAAGAGATTATGTGCAGCCGGACGACATCAAACACCTGGCCCCCAGCGTGCTGGCGCACCGCCTGCTTACGACCACGCGCACACGCCTGCGCGGCAAGCGCAACCGCGAAATTATCGCCGAGATCGTGCAATCTATCTCCGTCCCCGTAGAAGTGATCGTACCTCCAGCCAAAAGGTAGAAGGACAGATGAACAGCGAGGACTACCTGCTACACCGCGACCTGGCTCCGCTTAAAAAGCGTCGTGTCTGGTATGTACTCACCGTTGCTCTTTGCGCACTCGGCCTGCTTATGCCGCAGCCGCTGGTCTTCCTGGCAGGCTTATTTATACTGGTGATTGGCGTTGTGCCAGAAATCTGGTACCGCGTTGCCTTGCGGCACCTGGAAATCCAACAGCAACTCGACCAGCGTGATCACTTTTTTGGCGACGAGGTAATACTCACGCAGCGTTTCGAGAATCAGAAATGGCTGCCTGCCACATGGTTGAAGGTCGAAGCGTTTATTACTCCGCCGCTCACTGTTATCGATGCGAAGACGGCGCAGCGCACAAAAATAAGCTATGTAAGCGATAGGTGGATGCTTTCGTCTTTGCAACGAGTCACGCGGCGTTTACGTATGCGCTGCGCCGCGCGGGGACTCTACACGATAGGTCCAATCAGATTGCAGAGTAGTGATCCACTGGGCTGGTTGGAGCGTTACCTCGCGCTGCCTGTGTATGAAACGCTGCTGGTCTATCCCCCCATTGCTGCGCTCGATGCTTTTGGCCTCTCTTCGCTCTATCCATCCGGCGACAATGTGACATCGCGCCGTATTCACGAGGACCCGCAAAAAGTTGCGGGCGTGCGAGACTATCAAGCGGGTGATGACCCCAGGCGTATTCACTGGAAGGCTACGGCTCGCTATGGTTCGCTGCAAAGTAAGATCTACGAATATAGCAGCACGCCCCGTCTCCTGCTGGTACTGGATAGCTGGAATTATGCGCGCACATGGGCCGGGGCCGACCAGGATATTCAGGAACTGTGTATTGCATTAGTAGCGTCACTAGCGGTATGGGCGCTAGATGAGGGCTACAGGGTAGGTTTGCTCACCAATGGAGCTATGGCAACTGTGACGCCAGAACAAAGAACGGGACAGCGTAATAACGGCCTACTCGCAGCAGGCAGAGTACGTCATGCCGCCCTTCCCGGCGTCTGCCTGCCGTTTGCCCACGATGAGGGTCAATACCAGCGCATTCTCGCCGCGCTTGCCCAACTAGTTTCCCACGAATATTGCCCCATCGCCGAGATGATCGAAAAGGAAGCGCCCATGTTTTCGCCTGGCACAACCATTCTCTTTGTGAGCGCGGCGACGGCCATCACAAAGGATACCATCGAACGGTTAGAAGAGTTCCAGGCGCGCGAGATGGCAATCCAGCTTGCGCTTGTAGGTAGTCCGGGCGAAAACGCCGATGTAGATATGATGAATCTACCTGTCCAGTACGTGGAAAAGGAAAAGTGGTATGAACTTGCCAACGCTAACATAACAGACAAGGACGAAGCCATTGCTGCAAGCGCTTTTCGCTTTCAATTGGATTGAAATGGTCGCCGTTCCACTGGCCGTCAGCCTGATGGAAGCGCAACCGATCGTCCTGATCCTGCTCTTCTTTAACCTCCTGTTCAGCGGAAAGAGCAATACTATTCCCCTGGGAGAGAGCGATATTGTATTACTCCTGCTGGGTTCGTACTGGTGGATCATGTTCGTAAAACGAGTAGGACCTTCTCGCCAGAAAAGGATATTTACGCCGCTTTTATCGCTGCTCGGCCTGGTGATTGCGCTCGCGCTGCTCGTCGGAATACACATCTCTCTCATCGCAAACGTGCCTGCGCTCATCCTATGTATAACACTCATTACACTGGTCTGGCTGCGAAGGATGTACCAGGGGCAGCTAGACTTGCATAAAGAGCAACTCATCTCTTCCTTTAAGGTAAACGTCACCATACTTTTGATCATACTTGTCTGTGTTGCCACTGGACTGGCACCTCGGCAGAGCGTACTGCTCAATGCGCTGGTCTTCGCGCTGCCAGTCTTCTTTCTAAGTAGTTTACTGGCCTTTTCACTACACCGGCTTGCGCAGGTCAGGCGAGAACAGCGTTTTCTCTTGCGGGGTAGTCTTTCATCGAATACAACGTGGCAATGGTCCATTACTCTGATAGCACTCTGGAGCGGTCTGGTAGCAATATTTCTCTTATTTCAAACATTCCTCTTTCCACCACTGGCGGTTCTACTCATACCGTTTAGAAATGCTGTGGAGGCATTCTTTTTGTGGGTGAATAACTTCTTCCTGTCATTGTCGCACAGGCACGCCATAGTACCACCCAAAAAGAAACCGTTTATCCCTCATTTTCCAAAAGCGCCACCCTCTTCAATCCACTATTTAGTGATCTACTTGCTTTCCATCTTGCTAGTATTGCTGTTGCTCGCGCTGGTGGCATACTGGCTGTATCACGCGCATGAGGATGAAGAACGTGAGCGGTTATCGCTTCTCCAGGTGTGGCGAAGCCGGAGGCAACGCCGCAAACAGTTGGATGGCGAGACAGAGCCAGAAGCGCTTGATCCGATGTCGGCGCGCGCGCGCTATCGTATGTTCCTGCAAGGCGTGGCGAAGCGTGACGAAACGCTTGGATACAGACCGCACGAAACGCCCATCGAATATCAAGCGCGACTTCTCTCAACCATCAAGCCAAACACACACGACCAGCAATCCGACGCGCCCCCTGATGCTGTTATCCTGGATGAACTTACACGCGCATATACGGTCGAGCGCTATGCAGGAAAGCAGAGCGATACCCGCCAACGCCTCTATTTGCATACGTGGGTACCATACCTGCTACAACGCCTGACGGGCAACAGCTTAACGCAAAGTCTGAGAAAACAGTTTCGCCGGATGTTTCGAGCGTGACATCTTTAATCCCCATCTTTCATAAAGTCGCGCAGCAAACGCGCGGATTCCTCGTCGGTATGGTACGTTTCGGATTCGTTGGGGAACGCGCCCGATTGGATGTCGGCAAAGAAATTTTGCAGGGCCTCGGTAGCGGTATCTGCCAGGTGGGCGTACTGGCGCACGAAGCGGGCGAGGTGGTCGTTGTGCATACCCAGCACGTCGTGAAAGACAAGGACTTGACCATCGCAATGACGGCCCGCGCCAATACCGATGGTGGGAACGGAGATTTCGTGGGTGATGGCCTGGGCCAGCACATCGGGTACGCCTTCAAGGACGAGCGCGAAAATGCCGGTTTCCGCCAGGGCGCGCGCGTCTTCGAGCAGTTCGCGTGCTGCCTCAAAGCGTTTGCCCTGCATACGATAGCCGCCCATAGCGTGAACAGACTGAGGGGTCAAGCCCAGGTGGCCCATGACGGGTATTTCGGCATCCAGGATAGCCCTGACGGCTGGCAGGCGTTTGCGCCCGCCTTCCAGCTTGATGCAGTCCGCGCCTCCCTCTCGAATCAGGCGTCCGGCGTTGCGCACGGCTTCTTCGACGGAGATGTGATAGCTGAGCCAGGGCATGTCGCCGACGATGAGCGCGTTGGGTTTGGCGCGCGCCACAGCGGAGGTGTGATGAAGCATGATGTCGATGGTAGCAGGGAGTGTATTTTCATAGCCCAGTACAACTTGTGCCAGGGTATCGCCAACCAGGATGATGTCGGCTCCCGCACGGTCGGCGATACGCGCTGTGGGGGTATCGTAGGCCGTTACTACTTTGAGCTTCGGGCCATTTTTTCTCTCGCGGATGGCCGGTACCGTCATTTTCGCCTGCGTCATTGTCAGGTCCTTTCGTTAGTCAGTCATGGGATTGGACGATGATACCTGTATCCCAGGTGCCATCTTCGCGTAACAGGAAATTGTCGATCAGGCGCGCCGGGCCTACTCTGGCGGCAATCAGCAGCAGCGCGGGAGGCGCAAGCGTTTCTCGCAGCAGGAAGCTGCGGGGGTCACGTATCTCCACGTAGTCGAGATGGGCACGCGGTTCAGCCTGTACGGTGTCGAGCATGGCGCGCGTTGCCAGCGACGCCCGTTCGCCCGGATTGGTTTCAAAAGTGGCGCGTCCTGCCTGCAATGCTTTGTAGAGTACACGCGCCGCGATGCGGTCTTCTTCCAGAAGATAGGCATTGCGGCTGCTCATGGCGAGGCCGTCGGCTTCGCGCACGGTTGGCAGAATGCGCAGTTGCACCGGCAGGTTGAAGTCCTGCACCATACGCGCGATGACGGCGGCTTGCTGCCCGTCTTTCTGTCCGAAATAGGCGCGATGCGGCCTGACGATCTGGAAAAGCTTGAGTACTATGGTGGCTACGCCGCGAAAGTGGCCGGGGCGGCTGGCTCCCTCGGCTTCCTCAGCCAGTGGCCCCGTTGGGTCAACATAGGTTACGAAACCGGGAGGATATATCTCCTCTGATGCTGGCGCAAACACGACATCTACCCCTTCCTCTTCGAGCAAACGCAGGTCACGCGACAGGTCACGCGGGTAGGTGTTCAGGTCTTCACGCGGGCCAAACTGGGTCGGGTTAACGTAAATGCTGGCAATCACGACATCGTTTTCGCAGCAAGCCCGGCGCGCAAGCGTAAGATGCCCTTCGTGCAGGTAGCCCATCGTTGGCACGAAGCCAATCTTGTGAGAGGCAGACCATGCTGCGCGCGCCTCAACCATCTCTGGAATGGTGGTGATTACTCGCATACTCCGCTCACCCCCTATTATATGTCAGTGGAACCATGCCAAAGTATATCATTGGCACCGATAGACCGCAATTTGCTTTATTATACGCCAGGAGTGTCTTCTGATGAACATCACCGACCTGACTCGGTAAAATGTGTACCCCCGCCCTGATGGTTTTTGACGACCGAATGAAGGAATTGTCCGATCCCGTCCTGATGAACTTTGCCGACCGAATAGGGGAATGGAATGCCACCTGCGTCCTGATGAATTTTGCTAACCGAAAACGGGAATGTTTTACGAATCGGTCGTCCCCCGTCCTGTAGGGACAAGGGGCGGGGTTGGGTGGATGTGGGGGCCTTGTGCTTGTCCTGGTGGGAGTGCGATCATCATACCTCGCGCAACCCCAGCGTCTCACATCGTCACAAGGACAAGCACAAGGCCCCCGCCCAACCCTACATCCTCCCCTTGTCCCTACAGGACGGGGGGTACACACATTCCC
>JBOGTO010000159.1:0-9695 GCA_050695155.1 Ktedonobacteraceae bacterium | reverse complement strand
TCAACGATGGCTGGAACTGATTTGTGGCTGCCACTCTGTTTTACGGCGTAGCCGCCGCCAGGTCGGGCGCTGAGAGCAGCATAACCTGCTGTTCCTGGCCGGTAAGGTTGACCTGGAAAGCGCCGTAGGGTCCGAATACGTTGTTGTACTTGTTGTAGTTGAGGTCGCCACTGGCACCATCGTAATTGATCTTCGTGCCTGCCTTGAGCAGATTCAGGCAGTCTTTATACGTGTAGCACGGGGTTCCCGGTGGGCTGGTAACTGCGCTCATGACCGCGTTAATGGCGGGTCCCGACGTGGAATTAGCCTTATCAACGGCGAGTGCCAGGCTGATGACCGCGTCGTAAGCGTAGTTTGCATTGGCGAGGGGTTGAGCCGTGCTGCCGAACTGGGCCGCGAAGACCTTGTTGAACTCATCGTTCGCCTGCCCCGTGACCGATGTGCCGTAGACTGAGGTGAGATGAGCGTTGGCGATGGGGTAAGTGACGGCCTTCAGGTACTCATCAACACCGGTAACGTCGGTACCCACGAACGGGATGGCAAGGTTATCCAACTCCTTGAAGTTCTGGAAAAGCACGGCAGCGGTGGCCGCATCCGTTTGCGTGAAGATCACATCCGGGTGCGTGTTGATGATCTGCTGCACCTGCGTGCGGTACGAGGTCTGGTCCGGGGCGACGGTCACGTTAGACACGATCTGGTGGCCCATCTTCTGCCATGTTGCCGTAATCGGCGCGGCGAAGGTCTGCGCCGCTATATCTGAGTAGAACAGCAGCGCGGCTTTCTGGTACCCCTTCTTGTGGGCATAGAGCGCCATGGCGACACCCAGTTGGGAATCGGAGGGGCTGTCGCGCCACAACCAGGTATTGGTGTTGTGGTCGAAGAGGGTACTGCCGCCCTGGAACTCATCCGGTATTTTGGCTGCCGTGATGATGGGGGCATCGGCGCTGATTTCCTGGGTCTCCGGGCCGATAATCCCAACCACGCTCTGGGCCGCCAGAAGCTGGCGCAGCGCGGGAACCGAGTCGGCTTCGTCACACTGGGTATCGGCGTGGGCCAGGCTCAACTGCCTTCCGAGGATGCCACCCGCTTCATTGATCGCTCTCTGCGCTACCTGTGAGCCTTGTAGCATGGCCTGTCCCAGGCTAGCCAGGGTGCCTGTAAAGCAGGATAGAACGCCCATAGTCACCGGGCCTGCGCTGGCGGTAGAAGTGGAAGCCGAGCCACATGCTGCCAGTGCGAGTACAAGCACTAGAGAGGCAGATACGATCCGCACGTACCCATGCCGACCGCGTCTCTTTCCCTGTGCAAATGGTGTGGTTTTGGACATGTCAATTCCCTCCACAAATAAAAGAACAGTACTCGCTCTCTTCGCTCATTGCCATCATAAAAACTGACGCTTTGGTAGCAAGCTGAAAGAAGTGGGCCGAGCATACAGAGACAAATATACCTCAAGTATACGTGACATACTGTAAAAAACCCGTAAACACAGCCATCGAAATATAACTAAATACATAACAATTTTTGCGCTGGATGCGCGACTTTTAAAGAGGGATTGCTAAGGAAGCAGGTTTCAGGCATACTAAGCACAGAAAAGCTCTTGTTTGCTCTCTGGGAGGTGTAGCATGTACTACCTGATACGACAGAAGATCAGTCTACAGTTACTCAGCCTTTATCTCCTGTTTGTCATTCCGGTTCTGCTGGGGAGCGTGGGGCTGTACGTATTCCAACAGAATGTGTTGACGCAAAACGCTTTTCAATCCGATCTGGGCCTCGCGCAAGCTGTCGCATTGGAAGTCGGAACCAACCTGCGGGCCGCGACAGAGATAGATAGCGAATTATCAACCGCTCAGGCCGCTAAAGATCTGGACTTGAAGCAACTCGCATCGGTTTTCGCCAACGCCTCCAACGCTCATCCTGACATTAGCCTGTATTATGTCTGCGATCCGTCGGGTAAAATGATCATCAACTATCCCTTCAGTCCAAGCGCCATCGGTCAAAATTTCAGTTCTCACGATTATTTTCAAGCAGCTCTCAAAAGCGACACGCCGGTTATCTCATCAGGTGGTATTAGCGCTATTACAGATTCCTATGTCGTCTCTATTGCTGCCCGTATTACGAATGACAGTGGGCGCATAGTCGGTGTGATGGTTATTAACCTGTCTCTCGATCAACTCACCTCTCGTCTGAATACCATACACCAGCGCCTGTCACCGAGCAGCGAAGTGGGTCTGTGGGTCATCGATCACATTGGACAGACAATAGCAACGACCAAAGGGATTTTTGCCTTTCTCGATTTACCTGAAGACTATGGTGGTCTCATACGCGCAGCTCACGATGCGTTACAGGGCAAAGCTGGCAATTTCATCACGCACGCTCAGACCCGCGATTGGCTCTACAGCTACGTACCCATACCCGAATATGGTTGGGCAATAGTGGTGCAACGCCCAACAGATATTACCTTTGCCGCGCTCACGAATTTTCAGCATGGGCTGATAGCAGCACTGGCCTTGCTCATTCTGGGCGCAATCTTTTTCTGGTTTATGATGCATCGCCGTGTTATCTCCCCGCTCACCCGACTTGTGAAAGCCGTTTCGCAGATTCAACCGGACCAGCCTGTCCAGGTGATGCATACCGACCTGCTTGACAGGGAGCGAGGCCGGCGCGACGAGATAGGCAACCTGGTCGCGGCTTTCTCGGCGATGGAGAGAGAGATACACTCTCATTTTCAGAAAAGCGATGAGACGATTCGGACGCAGTTCTACACCCTGGATGCCATCATGCGCAGCATGGATGAGGGAGTGCTGCTGGAAAGTCCAGATGGGCGCATTGTGTATGCCAACCACATCTTTAGCCGCGAGGTGGGTATTCCTCAACAAGAGTTGATAAACAGTACCATTCAGGATCACAACTTACAGGAGCGACTGTCCGCGATGTTCGACCGTCCTGAAGGCTATCACGAGGTAGTTGAGCCGGTAGCGAAAGGGCGCGGGCCACGCATCGTAGAGTTCCCGATACGTGGTTCATATAAGGCGCATAATCAATTTGTGCCAGCGCCGCGAGATATTCGTATGCGTCTTTTCCATGTGCGAGACGCAAAAGGCGCGTTGATTGGACGTGGCAGGATATTTGAAGATATTACCAGACAAAACGAGGCAGAGCGTATCAAGAGCAACCTGTTAGCCATCGTCTCTCATGAATTACGTACCCCGTTGACAGCCATTAAGGGATTTGCCACGAGTCTTTTAGAAGAAACTGATGGCGAGATGGATACGAACTGGCAGGAGTACGGCCTGAGCCAGATCGTGGCGGAGAGTAACCGTATGGCCGATCTCGTCACAAACCTGCTGGAGATGGCGCAGGTGGAGGCAGGCACACTCAAGCTCTATCCAGGGGCGTACCATCTCAGTTCGCTGCTCGAAGATGCCCTTGCTGCTGTACATCAGGAACAATACCACGTTCAGATCGATTTACCTGACGATGTGCCACTTCTCTACGTGGATGGACGACGTATTCAGATCGTGCTGCGCAATCTCTTAGAGAACGCTCGACGGTATGGTGGCCCGGACGTTCTCATAGAGATTTCAGCCAGCTATGAGCATGGGCAGACGAAGAAACGAACAGGGCTTACGCTGCATATCACCGATAATGGGCCAGGCATTCCGTCGCACCTCGTCGAACGTGTTTTTGATAGCTTCTATCAAATTGACAGTGGTCACGAACGAAGCAGCAGCGGGGTTGGCCTGGGCCTGGCTATCTGCCGGGGTTTCGTTGAAGCTCATGGAGGGCGCATCTGGGCCGAGAACAGAATCGATGGCAAGAGCGGCGCGGTATTTTACCTGTGGTTCCCTCCTATGGTGTTACGCGCCCAGGAGCGACAACAGCAGTATTTGTAATTGCAGGCTTGCAAGGGAGAGAATACCTGAAAAGGAGGGTGATGATGCCAAAAGAGAAGTATATTTTAGTGGTTGATGATGAGCCAAATATCCGCGAATTTGTAAGGCATTCGCTGGAAAAGCACGCCTTCAAAGTGAAGCTTGCCGCCAATGGATGGGAAGCGCTGGCGGAGTTCGAGCAAACGACCTTTGCCCTGGTGATACTGGATATTATGATGCCGCAAATGAATGGGCTGGAGGCATGTCGTCGCATCAGGCAAACCAGCATCGTACCCATCATCGTGCTGACTGCACTGGGAGAAGAGGCCGACAAAATAGCTGCGCTGAACCAGGGGGCGGATGATTACCTGACCAAACCTTTCAGCGTAGGAGAACTTGTGGCGCGTGTACAGGCTGTCCTGCGGCGTACCAGTTGGGCTGATACTCCGCGCTCGGTTGGCACGCAGCGTTTTGGCAATATCGAGATTGATTTTGAGCAGCGCCTGGTGTGGCGCGACGGCGAGCGCGTCAAGTTCACCCCAACAGAATTCAGTTTGCTGCAAGAGTTGGCGTTGCATCCGGGCAAGATATTTACGCACGAGACGCTGCTGCGACGTGTGTGGGGTACAGAACACAGCCGCGACGCTGAATATTTGCGCGTTTATGTCGGGCGACTGCGTCGTAAAATAGAACTTGATTCATCAAAACCGCTCCACATTCTCACTGAACCAGGTATAGGCTATTATCTCGTCAAGTGACCACTCTCCGGCCCCACCTGCATGATCCTGCCTTTTGAGTTGCAACACATATTCATCACAATGAGATAGAATAGTATAGACAACGTATCTCTGGTGCAAGGAAAAGAGGAGCAATCTACCCGTGAAAGACAACAAAGCGACCATGCGCAAAGCAATCGGCTGGGCATCGCTGGCCTATGGCGCGTTTACCGCCATTTCGATCATTGGCCCGATTCTGCTTGACCGGCTCTGGTCCAAACGCAGCTAGATTTCCAGATCAAATAAGAAGCGAGGAGAGTATGAAAGTAGCCGCTGCTATCGCGGAAATCCTCAAGCGCGAGGGCGTTTCATTCCTCATTGGCTATCCTGTCAACCCGATTATCGAAGCCGCAGCCGAGGCTGACATTCGCACTATCATCGTGCGACAGGAGCGAACGGGCTTGCATATGGCCGATGCCGTGAGCCGTGTCACTTCTGGCGAGCGCATCGGCGTGTTTACCATGCAGTTCGGGCCAGGCACCGAGAACGCCTTTGGCGGCGTAGCCCAGGCTTATGGCGACTCAGTTCCCATCGTGGTGCTGCCAGCAGGCTATCCACGCGCTTTGATGAACGTGCCACCCAATTTCAATGCGTTCCTCAATTTCCAGCATGTCACCAAGTCGGTCGAGCAGGTTGTCGCTGCTGCAAGCGTGATAAGCGCAATGCGACGCGCCTTTACCCAGGTCAGAAATGGGCGACCGCGCCCGGTCATGGTAGAGATTCCGCTCGATGTCTTCATGGAAGAGGTTGCCGAACCGCTCGTCTATCGAGCAGCGCCGCGCACGCGCTCGCTGCCTGACCCGGTTGCTATCGACGAAGTGGCGCGCGTCCTGGTAGAGGCTAAGCGTCCCGTCATCTACGCTGGACAAGGTGTGCATTATGCGCGTGCGTGGCAGCCTTTGCGCGAATTGGCCGAATTACTCGAGGCTCCCGTCACCACTAGCTTACAGGGCAAGAGCGCCTTTCCAGAAACCCACCCGCTTGCGCTTGGCTCAGGAGGACTAGCTGTGCCACGCCCGGTACATCAATTTCTGACGGATGCCGATGTAATCTTTGGCATCGGCTGTAGTTTTGCCACCACCAATTATGGCGTGCGTATGCCAGCAGGCAAGGTGGTGATTCAAGCGACTCTGGATGCCGCCGACCTCAACAAAGAATACCCCATTGACTACGGACTGATCGGCGATGCGGGGCTAACCCTCATCGCGCTGGTAGAGGCGGTCAGAGAACGGCTCGGCGGCAAAGTTCGCGGGCGGAGCGAGAGTATTGTGCGGGCCATCAAGACGGGCAAAGACCAGTGGCTTACCGAATGGATGCCCCGGCTCACCTCTAACGAGATACCGCTTTCCCCATACCGAATCATCTGGGACTTGCTGCATACTGTTGATGTTGCCAATACCATTATCACGCACGATGCAGGCAGCCCACGCGATCAGCTTTCGCCTTTCTGGGAGACGCGCGCGCCGTTGACGTATGTGGGATGGGGCAAGACGACGCAGTTGGGTTACAGCCTGGGACTGGCGATGGGCGCGAAACTGGCCCATCCAGACAAACTCTGTATCAACGTGTGGGGAGATGCGGCCATTGGTTTTACCGGCATGGATTTTGAAACAGCGGTGCGCGAGCGTATCCCTATCCTTTCCATCCTGCTGAATAATTCCTCGATGGCGATCGAATTGCCGGTTATGCAAGTGGCGACAGAGAAGTATCGCAGCACGGATATTTCCGGGCATTATGCGGATATGGCCCGCGCGCTTGGCGGCTATGGCGAACGGGTGAGCGAACCGGGACAGATCATTCCGGCCATCCAACGGGCGATGCAGCAAACGCGGGAAGGGACACCGGCCTTGCTTGAATTCATCACTCAGAAAGAACTGGCTATATCGACTTTCCGCTAAAAGAAATGCGAGGGTTCAGTTTCCTCATTGAGATATCTGGATTATTGCCAGCGTACAATTATATACCTGTTTGTTTGTCCTTGCACTGGACGAAACGGCAGGTGGACATTGGCAAACCCTATATTCACAATCAATGAGGAATTTCCATGAATTCGGTGCAATTCGGACACTGGATCGGTGAACGGCGCTTGAAATATGGCTTTCGTAGCCAGCGCGCGCTTGCCGAACATGTGTCAGGCGATCCTACGCTCAACAAACTAGATATTACTGAAAATTTCCTGGCGCGCCTCGAGGCTGGTTCCTTTGCCTATCCTTTTCGTGGCAGTGTGCGCGTGCGGGTGGCGGCTCTGGCCTGGCTGCTCTGCGCAACACCCCGCGATGTGAATGTATATTATCAAGCGGCAGGGCTAACTGAACTGGACGACCACAAATCTGAACACCTGCGCGCCTTACATAAACGCCAGTCAAGACAACATAATAGCCAGCGAGTGCTGCCTTTGCCCCCACGTCCTCAGCGCCTGATTGGCCGTGAGCCTGTAGTGAAAGAAGTTATCGATAGGCTGTGTATGATGGATAGCGGTCTCTATGCCATTACTGGTCTGCCAGGGGTCGGGAAAAGCACGCTCGCCTCCGAAGTTGTGCATCGTTTGGCTACTAACGAGCAGATGCACCTGCGAGCCTTTTCTGACGGGATTGCTGCTTTCACATGTACTGGTCGTCGAGGGAGAAGTGGGCTGCTCTCCCTGCTGGCCGATGTGATTGCTTTCTTCGGTCCCTATTCTCCATCATATCCCGCGAGCAGTTCCAATGGTAGATCAAGAGTACCTGTGCCACCGGCAGTAGAGAATGATCTCGCCAGTATGCTTGATCGCGCTCGGCTCGTACTGGCGGACAAACACGCCCTCATTTTGCTCGATGGTGTGGACGAGCAATTCCCATTGCGCGAGGTGGCAGAGGCGTTATTAGCCCAGGATCAACAAGCTCTGCTGCAACAGAAAGGAAGCTACGCTGGCTATGCGCACCGCGTGATCCTTACAACTGGTTGCTTCATCCCCCCTCCCGCGCTCGCCGCGCATCATCTCCATCTGGAGCCTCTGGAACCCGATGCCGCGCTTGAAATTTTTACAGAGCTAGTGAAGTGTGCTTTATCAATTGAAGAAGTCCAGGCTGCTAAACAGGTGTGCGCGTCAGTCGGATACCTGCCCCTGGCAATCGAATCGGCAGCTACAGCAGTGTCAGTGGAAGGCATTCCTCTTCCGTTTCTGGCTGCTCATGTAGTCGAACATCCCCTTGATGATGTTCTGGATGGCGGCTACCTGCTGCGATCTCGCCTGGCGCAGGCGTTGAGCGCCTTTGACGCGCAGGCTCGGAGGCGTTTTGCGTTCCTCTCCATGTTGGGCCTGACTGTCTTTGACCTGGAAAACGCAGCGGCTGCTCTCTCAGGTGGAATGGATAGGAGGATGGCTGAGTCCGGCGACTCTGTGAGTAACATGCCGATTGGGCCTGCTTCCGAGTTACTAGCCAGCACCCACGCAGGCGAAGGAAATGCCCACGTTGATGAGGTTGACCCGCTGTATGAGCGTCTTGCTGACACAATTGCGGATCTCGGACAGTTTGTACGGCATTCCCTCATCGAGCTGGCTCCATTTGATGAACCCGTTTCTCCTGATGTCCCGGAGAGCGCGTTGAGCGGCCAGAGGAAACGTTTCCACCTGCACCCCCTGGTCTATGCTCATTCCCTGAACATGCTGAAGCAGAGCGAACACGCGGAAGTTCAAACCGCCCGGTATAATGTCCAGGCGTATGCGCCGGCGAATATTGATCGCCTTGCTGGCGCGACATGTACCTGATGCAACAACTTGCCAGGGCGGAGAAAATATATTGAACATGGCGAACTGGCCCCCCAGACTGTGGGATGGCACTTTTTTCCACGCATTTTCCATGTATTTTCCACGCTTTCATACCCATTTTTCCACGTTTTTTTTGATAAAAAGGAAGTAAGTTCTTGCGTATGTTTAGGTGACAGGGTTTAGTGAAATAAGCCCATGTTACGTGCCTATCTATTTAACGCCCCTATTGTAAAGGCTTTTCTCTCATCATATGAATGAAAATGGTGCGTTTGTATGAAATAAGAGGGGAAGTTCGGGGGAGGTGGGCCACTGTTTATTGTTCCAGGAGGATACTATGCTCAAGAAACCCCGATCGCGCTTTCTCGTGATGTCCTTTTCGGCCCTGGCGGTGCTGCTCATGGTGTTGAGCGCCTGCGGAGGCGGAACCCCGACAACCGGTACCACCCCGACGACAGGCGGAGGCACAGCCGTCAAAGGCGGGACCTGGATCGACGACCTGTATGAAGAACCGGATTCCTTGATCCCCAATGCGTCGAGCGAAACCTTCTCGCAGATGGTGGACTTCGCGCTGTACGCGCCGCTGGTGTATGGCACCCCGCAAGGCCAGCTGCAACCGGGCTTGCTGACCGAAGTGCCGACAGCGGCCAATGGCGGCATCAGCGCCGACCTGAAGACCTGGACGCTGCACTTCCGCTCTGGCCTCAAGTGGTCTGACGGCCAGACCCTGGATGCGCGGGACATGGACTTCACCTGGAAGTTGTGGGGCAACCCCAAATTCGCCACCTTCAACCTCATCAACAACCAGGATATTGCCAGCGCCGATGTGTCCAGTGACAATCTGACCATCACCTTCCACCTGAAGAGCCCGTTGATCTCCTTCATGTCGAACTGGGCGGATGGCTTCTACGGCCCCATGCCGGCCCATCACTTTGCCAGCATGGACCCCGGCTCTATTCTCAAATCGCCCGACAACCTGAACCCCTCGGTGACGAGCGGCCCGTTCATGATGAGTGAGAGCAAACCCACCGACCACTACACGGTGGTGCGCAACCCCAACTACTACCAGGCCTCGCAGGGGCTGCCTTACCTGGATAAGGTCATTTTCCGTATCGTGCCAGACCTCAACACCGTGACCACCGACTTGCAAGCGGGCAATATCGACTCGGCCTACGTCCTGGACGTGTCCAAAGCCCTGGTCTACAAGTCGTTGAGCAACTACGCGGTGGTGGCTGACCCCAAGACCTACAGCTTTGAGGCGCTGTACTTCAACTTCAACAACAAGCTGCTGGCGAACAACGT
>JBOGTO010000158.1:0-24456 GCA_050695155.1 Ktedonobacteraceae bacterium | reverse complement strand
CTCCAATCGTGATGCTGCTCTACATAGCTTCGTCCGCCAGCGCTGAGGGTGGCGCGTAATGCCGCGTCATCCAGCAGTCGTAAGGTAGCCTGAGCGAATTCTTGTGCCGTCTCCGCAACAAGCAAATCGCGCCCTGGACGCGCGCTCAAAGCCTCAGCCGCCTGGGATGCAACTACCACAGGTGTGCCAAGCGCCATAGCCTCCAATACCTTGTTCTGGATGCCCACGCTGTACACCATCGGACTCAGCATGACCTGGGCGCGGCCAACATAGCTACGCATATCGTCAACGTAGCCCGTCACGGTGACACGCGCATCGCTTGCCATGTTTTGAATGGATTTGGGCGGCTTGCTGCCCACAATCGCCAGCGTGGCATCGGGCCGTTGCTGCCAGATGAGGGGCATGATTTGCTGGCGGAGATAGAGCGCGGTGGCTACATTAGCGTGATAGCTCATCTTGCCCGAAAAGACCAGGTTAAGCGGTTGTCTTTCCTGGGACATGACATGGAAATAGCGCAGGTCAACACCATTAGGCAAGACACGAATACCCGCGCCCAGCGCTTCATCGCTGCTGGCCGGGTCGGCTCCATGCTGGCGGCGCAGGGCGATCATTGCCTGGCGATCGCGTTCAGAGGTCACGACGATATGTGGCAAAGCTTCTAACATGCGAGCTTCGTAGCGCCGCGTGCGCTTATGTTCAAAGCGCGCCACCGCTCGCACTGACGCGCCAGGGCCGGCGGTCATGGTATGTTTGGAGAGCAGGCTGATACAATCAACCGCGTCCCACACCAGCGGCTGCGTTTTGAAGAGCGGTTCCATCGAGGCGATGCCGCGCAGGTGTTCCACATGCATCACATCAAAGGTGCGTTGTGTACAGAGATGCTGCACGACAGATGTGAAACGCGCTGAACGAGCGTATGCCACCTGTAGAGGTTGTACGCTCAGGGCTGCCAGCCCGCCGCGCAGAGCCGCCCGCTTTTTTGATTCGTCCACCACCACTACCTCAAAACCCTGCTTGCGTAAAGCCTCTACATCCGCTCGTTCCTGCTCAGAAGAACACTGCGCCGCGATAGTTACATCGTGTCTGGCCTGGAGTTGAGCAAGCAGACCATAGCCGCGCACGCGAATACGCGAGGGCGGATAGGGAGACACGAATAAGATGCGCATATCATCTCCTGATGAAGGTTATAAGTAACCGAGAGCTTCGAGCTTTAGACGGACGCTTTCCTCTTCCTCTTCGGAATAACCATAGTCATCGCTGGCTACATCCTCGACCTTGCGCTCGTCGGTGTAGCTGGCGCTCGTCGAACTGGTATAGGATTCCTCGAAGAAGCTGGTCAGGGGTTTGCCATCCATATCTGACGGAATGGACATACCGAGCGCGTAGAGGATGGTTGGCGCAACATCAATGATGCCAGCCCCTTCAACACGCGCATTTTTAAGGATATGCGGCCCCTGGGCGAGAATAATGCCGTCCATACGATGCACGCCGCTCAGTTTGGAGATCACATCCAGTGGTACTTCGCTGACCAGGCTGTCGATGGAGGTGCCACCTTTGTAGCAATCCTGCGTGACCAGGATCAGGTCTGGCGCGGTTTCGAGACGTTCGCCGTGATAGAGTTCTTCGCGGCGGTACGCTTCTAACACGATCAGTTCGCCGGTACGGGGATCGCGCAGTTTGCGCGCCTCTTCCAGAATGCGCGCGCGCAGCGCTTCGTACTCTTCGCCCGGCTGCACACAACCCTCCGCCTGGCGACCAACCACGTTTATCATGATGCCCTCAACCGGTGGGTACATAGGGAAGCGGTAAGCCTTTGTCTGTTTCCAGTTGACGACATCCAGGTTCATCATGGTCTGTGAATCAAGATTGGTTGCCATCGTTTTGAGACGCTGCGGCAGCTTGCGATAGAGCTTTTCAAGATAAGGCAGGCGGCGGATTTTTGTGCGATAGAACTGCTTGAAGGCCGCTTTCATACCTTTCTTGCTCTGGGTCGCCTTTTGAGTGGGTTGCAAAAGGTTGAGGTTTTTCAGCCAGTGGTTGGTATTGAGATTGTATTTGGGATGCGCCATGCCGCCGTGATCCGACATAACGATGACGGTGGTATCGTCGTCAACCACCTCTAAAAACTTGCCAATGCAGGCGTCAGCCGCCTGGTAGACATCCAGAATGTAGTTGCCGTACAGCGCGGCCTCTTGCTCATTATAGGCGGGATGCTCAGGGTCGATGAACTTCCACCAGTCGTGATGCGCGCGGTCGGTCGCGCCAATCACCATAATGAACAGACCGAAGTCATCCTTCTTTAACTCCTCAATCGAGACATCGGTGCGCAGGTGGGTAATGCGTATCAATTCTTTGAGTACTTCGCTTTGCGAAGCAGACTTGAAGAACGTGGAATCTTCGGTGAGCGGGGGGATATGCTTGCCAAACTCTGGCGGATAGGCGAAGGACTTAGCGGCGTCGGGCGTGGGATAGCCTGAGACCATGAAGCCGTTGACCTTCCAGGCTGGATAGGTGACAGGCACGGTAATCACGCCGACTTTCTGCCCATCGGCTCCCACCAGGTCCCAGATCGACTTACCGGCAAAGGCGTTGGAGTCAACGATAGTATCGGCAAAGCAGCTATAGCGTCTGGGGTCGTAGTCGCGGAAATCGTAGGTACCATGCTTGCCAGGATTATAGCCCGTCGCAAAGGTGGTCCACGCGGCAGGAGAAATAGGCGGATAGGTGGATTTCAATTTGCCATACACACCTTTTTGCATCATCTGTTTGAGAAACGGCAATTTATTTTCAGCCACCCAGCGCTCAACAAGGTCAGGAGTCGCGCCATCGAGTCCAACTACTAATACTTTCGTACCCATCGTGTCTATTAAAACTCCCTTCAGTCAGTGTGTTTAATGTACGTCTTCCCCGGAACGAAGACAGCGGCATATGTATAGATACATTTCGCTCCATTGCTTTGCAGTGTAGCAGGCAACAAGCCCCGATTTAGCGAACTATTGGTTAAGATTGGGTTACAAAATGTTGCCAATCATACCAGTTTCTTAACCATTTCTACCTTGTTTCACGCACCCCGTTTAGCTACACTGACTAATACTAATTGATCTCTGTTATTCAACTTCGGCTATTCGTTAAAAAAGATAAAGGACGATACATATAACCAGGCGCAAAGCGGTGCAGACCATGTTAAAGTAAGGAATAATGATGCGTATTTTATTGTTGAGCAACCTCTATCCTCCACATGTAGAGGGGGGAGCGGAAATACTGGCGCACGATGTGGCGGCAGAGCTGACAAAGGTGGGACACGAGGTAGTAACGCTAACCAGTTCTTATGGCCTGGCAAAGGCACATAAGGACGAGCATATCTGGCGCACGCTGCGCATATTCCCTGTGGCCCACTTCGATAAGCGCAGTTCGGTCATGCAGCAATTCAAGCAGCTATACAACTTTTACCGTCGCTATCATTGCGCTGCCAATGCGCGTGAACTGCGGCGGGTAATCGCGGAAACGAAACCAGATGTGTTGTATATCTGGGAGGTGACGGGTATTGGCGTCACTTCATTGATGAAAACGCTCGCGCATCTGTCTATCCCCATCGTTTTTCACCTGGGCAGCTACTGGTTGCTATTTGCCAGCAAACCAGATACCGAGCAATCGCGCATTAAAGCCAGCGCACTGAAACAGCGATTGATTGGTTCTTTCCCCATCCCTCAACATGCCTCGATGATCGCGGTCAGCGATACGGTGAAACAAAAATACGTCGAGGAAGGCATTGACCCCGCGCGTATCGAGGTCATCTACAATGGCATCGATGCCAGTTTCCTGAATCTGCCTCTGGCTGAACGAGCGGAAAAAGGGGAAGAGCAGTCTTTTCAGTTGCTGTATGCCGGTCGCCTGCGGGTAGAAAAAGGCATCGCGGTGATTATCAAAGCGCTCGACCTGCTGGCAAAGCAACGAGGAATAGTGAAAAGCGATGCATTGCCTTTCCACCTGCACATCTTTGGCAGTGGCGACAAGGTGTATATCGACGAATTGCAAACCTTGCTCCACGAAAAAGGGCTTACCCCGGCGGTTACGTTTCACGGCAAAATACCCCAGCATGAATTGATTGCATGGTACGACCGCGCGGATGTGATGCTTGTCCCCTCCTTGTGGCAGGAACCCTTTGGGTTGGTAATCGCCGAAGGCATGGCGCGCAAGTTGCCCGTCATCGCCTCCAACCTGGGCGGGCCAGCCGAAATTCTCACACACGAAGCCAACGGCCTGCTGGTGACTCCCGGCGACGAACAGGAACTGGCGATGGCTATAGGAAGATTGCTGGATGATAGAGCATTACGAGAACGGTTGGGCGCGGCGGCCCGTCAGACAGTTGAAGAGCGTTTCACCATCGAGAGCGATGCCCGGCACGTTGAACAGCATTTGCTGCGGGCTATTCGGGAACAGAAAAATTAGACTTCTGACCATCCTGTATAGTAGACGCGATTTGCACACCTGCAATGTCGTCCTGACTATAGTGGCAACCGGCTCACCGGTTGAAGGCATTAAGGACCGCGTCAAATTCCTGCTGTGTGACCGGATAGCCACAGAAGGCGTAGACGACTTGTAGGTAGGGAATGCCCGGAGCCTCAATCATAGCGGCATTCTGGATTTCAGGATGCCTCAACCACAAGTCTTGCATAGTCGGCTTGGCGTCTAAGCCGCCTGGTATCGTCTCCCGATCACCCTCCTTCGCCAGATTCATAGCTTCCTCCCGGCTTGCGATGCCTGGGTCATGAACAGAATCTCGGCAGGAATGACGGCGATGAGCGTCGTATAGGACATCCCAGTGAGATGCTGCAGACCACTTCGCACGGCCGGGCATGTTCCGCACGGATGGGCAGCCCCTGCTCGATCTTCCACACCGTCAGCAGGCGCACTCGCGCCGCCACTGCCACATCCACCAGAGATAGCTCGAAGTGTTGCAGATAAGTGCGAAACGCGGCGCTCGATTCTGCTCCCTGGTCATAACTCATTACGCCACCTCTTTCTCTGGAGATGCCTCGTTTCCAGCCTGCTCCAACGCCTGCGCCAGGGCTTTGGTCGCCTCTCGCTCCCCCACCAGCGTGACCAATTGTTCGTGACAGCGACCCATGTGTTCCATACGCGCCGTGATAAACTCATGCTTCGCTACACCAACGGCAAAGCCATACATGGCACGTTGAGCCGCCTCGTACTCCAGTTCTATCTGGCGTTTGATACGCGCCACTTCACTTTTGTTCTCTTCTTGCATGAAATACACTCCTCATAAATATCAGCACCATAAGAGGTTTTCTGATGAGAGTGTAAGGGAAAAAGATGTTAGCGTAAACGAGCCAGTTTTGCGAACTCGCAGCAAAAAGTTGAAAAAGAGGCTTCCAGAGAAATTTCAGTAGTTGTAATTTATCAACTTATACAGTACACTTCTTCTCAAGATCACGCAGTTGGCGAAAGGACGAAGATAAGCGGTGAGTGATACCCAAAGTTATTGGTGGTCGCGTTATGGTGATTTCTCACCAGGGATGGGCATTTATCCTCATGTAGGAGAAGTCATTACCTGTTACCGACTCAAACGTGGTTTCAGGACGCAACAAGATCTCGCAATTGCCTTAGGTGTATCAAAACGTACAGTCGAGGAATTAGAGGGAACCGTCAACTTGAATACACCTGACTCAATTGAACGTCGCCAGATCATTGCGCAGCTACTCAGAATCCCGCCCGCGCTCCTCGCGCTCGACTGGCGTTTTATGGTCTATGGACAGAACACAGAAGAGCAAAAAGATACCTTTGCTGACATCGTACAGCTATTGGAAGATGATACATTTACACTTTATCAAAATATTCTTCGCATGGGGCGTGGCTATCTCTATAATGGAGGACCTGGTTACATTGCCGACATAGTCGATGAGAGCCTGGACAAATTATTACCCATAGCTCGCAATATGCCAACAGCTGAGCAAGAACCCTGGCAAGAAATGGTGTGTCGCTATTACCTACTTTCTACGAGTTTTGCGCTCCGGCGGATGGACAAGAAACAAACGTTGATGTATGCCAGACGAGCCATAGAAATTGCTGGTAAGCTTGAAAATGTAGAGCTTATCGCATCAGCCCACTATCGTCGTGTCAGAGTCCATTTAGACCTCAGAAAGGCAGAAACATCTGAAGATGAGAGGCGGAAACATCTTGAACATGCGAAAAAAGATGTTCAGATTGCATTAGATCATGCTGAACAGATAGGTCCTATTCTCAGAGGGAAACTTTATCTAATTGCTGCTGAAGTTAGTGCGTTGGACGCCCATGACCCATCTGCGCGGAAGCAATGCGAAAAATGGCAGGAAAAGGCTGCTACGCTGGTTTACAGGAGCGCGCAAGATGAAGATGATACTTTTCTACGATTAAATGCAACCGCACTTCACCATGAAAAAGCAAAAACGTTGATACATTTTGGAAGGTTGCGAGAAGCGCATAGTGAGCTCGTTACGGCCAGAAAAACGCTCCTGCCAGACTCGTTGACCTGGCACGTCAATTTGTATCTTACTGAAGCAAATCTCTACAAGGCGCAAAAGGACCTTGAAGCAAGCGCAGCATCAGCAATTGAGGCATACAAACTAGCCAAAGTTATACAGTCTCTGAAAGATGAGCTAGAGGTTAAAAAGATATTCTCCGGGCTTCAAAAGCTAGATGCTACAAATCCTTATGTCTGTAATCTTGGGATGATGTTGGGTATGTATTAGATTTTACACATTGCAAGGATACTTTTCTCAGATATCCTTGCAACCAGAGACAATCATAATCCATAATAATGAAAAGCCTCGGCCAGGGCGTACCCAGAAGCCGTGCCTGTCTCCATTGCCCAGCGACGTAAATAGCCAGCGGGAGGATTTGCGGGCTGTATTTGACTGATATGGCTTTCACGAGCCTTTATTTTTGTCTCGATGACCTCACTTATATCGACCCAATGGTTGGGTTGATCGGTATTGAAAAAATAGACCTGCTTGACCTTGTGCGCGGGAAGGCCATCGCGCACCTGCTCAGGATAGTTCATATGTCCACGCGCAGCCGCTATGGCATCAAAGGTACAGAGACCAGTAGCGCGATGGTCTGGATGAATCTCGTATCGCTTCCACGGGTCAAAGGTGAACACGACATCAGGTTGCCATTCACGTATTTTCAGTGTCAACTCTTGTCGTAGAGGGAGGGTTGGTTCAATTGCGCCATCATAGTACCCCTCTAAAAAGGTCACGGTTTGCACCCCTAAGACCTTAGCAGCCTGCTGTTGCTCCTCCTCCCTGATAAGAGAAAGGCGTTCCGGCGTCATGGTAGGTTCGTCGCTTCCCTTATCGCCTCTCGTTATGAGAAGATAGTGAATCTCGCGTCCTTCTGCTGCGAGGCGCGCCATCGTTCCCCCGCAGAATGACTCAGCATCATCAGGATGGGCAATGATGACCAGAACGCGCTGTCCTCCCGAAGGGAGTAAAACAGAAGATGATGTCGTCATAGATAGTGTCCTCTTTCCTTGCACTGATTGTAGTTACAATATGGAGAAATGGGTGGTCTTCTGGAAAGTTTTTCTCACAGACGTTCATACTATATCACCTACGGGAGATTCGACGTTACTCTCTTTAGAAGATAAAATGATGCAACTTGTGTCCGCAAGGTGCTTGGAATATCTCAGGTTCCTTCCTAAAAAAACAAATCTCATACAAGAGCAATCAAGCAACTCGCATTTTACTGGTGAAAGGGCAAATCATGACTCGTACTGATTACTATGATGACCCCCACATTCCAAAGGCTGAGAGAAACAATTGTGATATTGCCCCCTAAACAATGGCTCCGAATTCGTATACATGTTCATGGCATGGTTGCACAGGAAACCGATCTTCTTGACGACCTTAATGAGCTAAAAAAGGACAGGAATTGGCACAACGAAGAGTCCACGCCTCCTCAAAAGGTGTGGACTCTTTGATCCCCATAGGTACATCCTGAGTTACTGTGACATACGTTGCGCGTTATACAGGATGGAAGTATTTTTGACGGGCTTCAGTCCTGCAGGTCAACGGGCAGTTGCTCGATGACGATGGTGGTGTCTGGCAGTTGCAGCTCCAGTGAATAGGTGGCAGGCGAGATCGACGCGAAGACGAAGTTGCCCAGTTCATCGACCAGCTGCGTGTAGACAGAGCTGCTTTGCGATAAGAGCGAGACTGGTATACCTTGCAGCGCTTCCAGGGACGCGCCTTTGCGTGTCACCAGCCCGATCAATTGCAACGCATCGGCGCGCTCCGTCCCCCGTTCGAGTTGCATCGAGATGCTGAAATCTTCGACGGTGTAACGGCGCGGCCAGACGGCGGCATCAATGACCTTATTACGCTGGATAGCCAGGCGTGGCTGCGGTGGCACAAACGTTGCCACGATGCGCCGCACTCCCGTCGCGGAGCGGTCGCGCAGTTCTTCCAGGGTACGTTTCACCTGTTGCTTGACACCGACATGATTATTTTGAGAGGAGGGCTGAACGGCTACACGCTCCACAAGCATAGGATCGTTCGCCATAAACTGGATGAACGTCGCCACCTCAGCCGCGCACAGCACGCACTTTTTCAGGTGCAACTGCACCGCCTTCTCAAGGTCGCTGCTGAGCAGTCCCATCTGGTATTCGCCAAGTATTTGATTCGGCGGGCAATCCCACCGGTAAAGTTTTTGAGTAAGCGAGCGTTCTAATCCGCGAAATTCTGTTACCAGGGTCGAACAGCGCTGACAATGCGCAAGATGCGCCTCAACGGCTGGTCTTACCTTCTCTCCTGCCGCATATGCGAGCAGTTCTTCATCGCGAATAACGCCGGGTGTACTACACTCCATGAGCTTTTCCTTTAAGCAATGGATTTGAATCGATTTGCTCTTTTCACCTGAATAAACGAACTTCCACGCTATTTTAGTATCTGTTCTACAGTGAGAAAGGCTGGAAATAGGACTTTCTGATTATGAGAGATACTGGTGTTTGAACAAAAGTTGCAGGCGGCGATTGCGTCGCAGCCTCTCCAATACATTGCGTTTAATACGATAGACATCTTCCACCGTTGGGAAAAGTCTGTTATGCTGGCTACTAATCTCGCCGGGCTTCATGCCCTGCACGTAGGCCAGGTAAATCAAAATGCGCTCGTCCTCGCCGTTGAGTTCCTCCTGGATGACCTGCCACAGTCCCTGCGCGGAGATGCTCGACACCACATCGTCGGCGGGATCGTCGGAGGCGGGTTCGTGTTCGATCAACTCCAGCGTTTCTTCGTACTGGCGCGCCTGGCGCGAGCGCACTTCGTCGGCAATCACGCTATGCACGCACATCTTGAGGTACTTCAAAACGGCGGCCAGAGAATCGAAATTGTCCATTTTCGCCGGCGTCATGGCTTGCGAAAATTTGGCAAAGGCGGCATTGACGAGCGGGGCGCTGCCATCCTGACCCAGCAGCGAGGTCGCGCTCTGGTGCTGGTTGACCCAGGTGAGGACGAGCGGCGCATATTGTTGATAAATACAGGCCCAGGCATCCTCGCTCCGCCTGGTGATGGCGCGACGAAATAATTCCAGGCAATAACGGTCGTTGGATGCATTCTGCTTGAGAAACTTGCTGGTTTCCTCAGAGCAGCAACGCGCCAGGTCGTTAATCGAGAGCGATTCTATTGGTGACACGCCGTCAGACTGACCTCCCACGCTATAATGAGTACCGGGCAAGGGAGAAGTATTACGCGGCTCCATCGACATAGGCTACCCGCTTCCCATAAACTAAACAATTCTCGACGCTTAGGAAGTATATCATGTGCAATACCAGCATACAAGTTTTTCAATTCGACAGATTTTCCGTATTATCGCACGTTTCACGCCATAAGCATAGAGAACCCGACCAAAAGTACTCTCTGGAACGCTTTGAAATGAGATGAACCAAATGTCCTATTGAGATGTATCGATTTTGTGAAGCGACATGGTTTATGCTATGCTGAATCTGTTTTAGAATACGCTATCATCATCCAGGCTTTTTATGAAGTGTAAAGTTGCAGTGTAAAGGATTCCCATATCATTTATTGGAGCAACATAACCATGCCGCAGCCTGCAACTTCGACAGACCGGCTTGCCAACGTCATACAGGTCATTCAACTTGGTCGCAAAACAGGCACGCTCACGGCTGAACGAGACAGTAGCAGTGGGGCGGAACATGGTATCATTTTTTTTGTCAATGGACAGGTGGCGCGCGCGCGTGTTCAGCAACTTGAGGGAACCGCCGCTTTTAACCGTCTGAACACCTGGAGCGCGTGCCGTTTCACCTTTACTCCATCGACCTCGCCAGCCACAACCGTGAAGCTTCCTACGGTGCAGTCCAGTCAAATCGCCGATCAGAGCATCAACGGGAATGCCACGAAACCGCGCGACAGCAATGCAATGATGAGGCCGGGCGCGCGCGTTCCTTTCCAGCATCGCGCGCTTGAGGAGGCGCTCCAGATGATCGAGCAGGCTAACCTGTCACGCGCGCACAGACGCCTGTACCTGTTAATAGATGGACACCGCTCCTCAAGCGAACTTGCCCGTTTGATAGGGCGCAGTGTGAGCGAGATAGATGCACTCCTGCAAGACCTTGAACGCGCCGGGGTCATACGGCGTTAGCTGGTATTTTTGACTAGTAAGGATGATCGTTATGCTGCAACTTGAGACACCCCCGGCTCAACTGCCACAAGAACGCCGGAGAAGGCGACTTTCTCTCTCGTTCCGTGTATCGCTGCTGCTCATGCTGGCGGCTATTGTGCCACTGTTGATAACCCTCGCCTACAGCGAACTGAGTTCGCGCCCGACATTGATTTCGCAGGCCAACATTGCCATGCAGTCAGACGCGCGGACGCGCGTGGAGTTGATTGATAGCTATCTCACGGAGCGTTTGCTTGACGCCGAAACACTTAGCCAGGTGCCGACGGTATGGTCATTTCTGGCAACGCCGCCGCAGCTTGAAACCGCCGACCTGACCATACACGCGAAATATGCGCTGGTCGCTGGAGTCTTCCGAGATAAGCACTACTCCGTCTGGACGCTCTTCGATATGAAAGGCAACCCCCGCCTGAATTATCCCACCAGTACGCCCTCGCAGCATGGCAAATATTTTGTGCCGCCCGCCGAGTTGCAGCAGGTTTTGCATGGGAAGACTTTGATCTCGCCAGTCTATTATCAGCCCACGACGCATAAAGCCACCATCGACATCTATTCCCCGATAGTAGATACCGCCGCCAGCACGCCACTCATGCTAGGCTTTATTCGCTCAACCCTGAATCTTGATTACATCTGGAACATCGTTGCGAGCGACAAGGGCGCGAACGGTAACGGGAGTGATGCGTTCATTCTCGACGAGAACGGTGTGCGTATCGCCAGTAACAACCCTTCCTTGCTTTTTACAGCCGTTGCTCCGCTTTCGACTCCGTTAGAGAGCGTCATCAAAGACGAACAACGCTATGGCTCACAGGACGCGGTGCCGGTGCAATCCAATAGCACGCCGGTGAACCTGCATCAGAACGCCACATTCCAGATGACCCCGGCTGGTCAGAGTGGTTCGTTTCAAGTTGCGCAACATGCCGTCACAAATGTTCCCTGGACCTATTTTGTACTCAGCCCGGTCAGCACGGTGACAGCCGTTGCCAACGAGCAATTGCTGACAACCAGCATCATCGCTTTCGCTGTACTGCTGCTGGCTGCTTTGGTCGGTCTGGGCATGGGGCGCTTCATTACCAGCCCGATCCTCGCGGCGGTCGAACGCCTGCGCCGCAATAGTGGCGCGTTGAAAACACTGTCAACGAGGCAGGAGAGCGCGGCCACCGAGCAGACCTGGGTGATCGATTCGTCGCTGGTAGGCTTGCAGTCGGTGCAATACTACACCAACGCCACACGTATAGCCGCGCGGCACCTGCATCAATCGGGGCTTGAGCTAATGCAGAACTGGGATCACTACGATGCGCAATCCACGCGCCAGATTCTGAGCCAGATGATTAACGCGGCAGCCTATATAGAGAAGGCGGTTCACCTGCAAACGTCGAGCAGCCAGAAACTGGCAACGGCCATCAAAGTGAACACGCAGGTAAACGAACAATTGGCCGAGGGCGCGAGCGGCACCAATGCTACCGCCGCAGAGTTGGAGCAAGTCGTCAACGAACTACGCCAGGTGGTAGGAAAATAGGAGAAGAAATAGTGAGAGCGCCCGCGTGGACGCTCTCACTATTATCACCAAAATGGCAGACAACTATTCGCCGCCGCCCACCACTTCAATCCTGGTCTCCACGTTATAGTCAACAACTACATCCACGTTACGCTTCTCCGCGTGTCCCCAGACGTAGAAAACGATGGTTAGCAGGGCAATTACGGCTAGCGGGATGAAATTCGCCAGTTCGTAAGTCGCGCGACTAAATCCGCTGCTTGTTATAGCGGAATCGGTCGGCCAGAGCAGGAAAATGCTGGCGACAGCAGCATAGAGGAAGGCCAGAACAGTCACAATCACCGCGCCGGCCATGCCACCGGGTACTACGAAAGGCCGATGCACATGGGGATATTTGATACGCAGCATCAGGTATGACGGGAAGATGAACAGGTACGACAGCGTGGTCGTCGAAATCACAAACCCGAGTACCAGCCCGAACAGCCCTGAGATGGAGCCACTGCCAAAGTACGTGTTGATGATGACGGCAGCTATCATGGCGATAGAAGCCGTAATGCCGGACATCGTGTTCACAGCAATCGGCGTGCCATAGCGTCCGCTAAAGCGACCCAACAGCACGGGAGCGGTGCGATCAAGCGACGCGATAGCATAGGTGCGGTCTGCGCCGATGATCCAGGTGCCGCCGCTGGAAGCCAGGGCCAGGATGAAGGCCAGGGCCACGATCCAGCCGAGTATGGTAGCAAACTGCGTGGGCAACACACTTTCGACAATTCTGTACGAATTGAGAAAGCCAGTGGCGCTAGATAGCTCACTCTTTGAAAGGGTAAAGAGGATCACGGTGATGGGGATAGCATAGCCAATCACCGCGATGATACCCGCGCGAATGAGCGAACGCGGCACATCGCGCTGGGGATTCACCATCTCCTCGCCCGCGCCATTTTGCAGTTCAAAGCCCACCCAGTTGAAAATCAATATGGGCAGGATGGCGCTGAAGATGAAGGGCAGGTTGCCGGTAGGCACAATGTCACCAACGACGATATGCGCACCGGTTGAATGGCCGCCGCTGAAGTAGACCAGAGCCAGCACGACGAAGAGGGCGAAGAGGGCAAATTTCGCGTAGGAGCCAAAGACGGAGAGCCATTTGCCAACGCGCAGTGACAGGATAGCGCTCCAGGTAACGCCCCAGATGAAGAGCAGGGCAATCACGATTTCTGTAACCGCGTTGCCTGTCTGGCTGCCAAAGAACAGGTAGTTGCCATTCTGGAACCAGAAAACTTTGATGGCGGCGATAGCTGAAATCGCCAGCGTGCCACCGACCCACAACGGATTAGAAATCCAGTAGAGCATAGCGGCAAATGATGCGGGGATGCGGCCAAAAGCCAGTTTCACCCATTCGTACACGCCACCTTCCTGGGTAAAGGTGCTGCCAAGTTCTGACGTGAGCAGCCCATAGGGAATAAGGAATGTGACAGCCGAGATGAGTAGCCAGGTGAGAGCCTGCGCGCCATTGGAGGAAACCGCGCCGAGAGTGTCAATACCAATAATTGCGGCAATCGTAACAAAAATCATGTCGAAGAGCTTGAACTCTTTCTTGAGTTTCTTCTTCTCCTCAAGAGTCGCCTGGGTAGTTACCTGGCGGATACTTGTATCCATGCGGGAGAGCCTCCTTTACGTCATACGGGAGTAGACGTAGTTGTTTCAACGTGTCGAGCAACACGTTGAGCCGATGCCGTTGCGAATGCTAGATACATACAACGATCATACGTGGTAAACAAAGGCGTGGACGAGTATCAACTAATTGCGGTAGAGTGTAAGACACCTCCTTTAGCGGCGCTAGTTGAGCCAGTGGAATGGGTGGAACAACAGAAGAAAGCGATGAGTTAATAACTCTATCTTGAGCGATAGTATAACATATCTGAGAGCTATTTCAAAGTTATAAGCACATCTTTTTGGAAAATTATGGAGAAAATCTTCATCCAGCCATAATCAGGCCGATGCCGATGCCCAGCAATCCACCAACAATGACCTGTGTGGGAGTGTGCCCAATCAATTCGCGCAGCCTTTTCTCCGCAAATGGTTTGCCCTGAAATGCCTCGTCGATCATCTGGTTGAGGATACGCGCCTGGATGCTGACGGCGCGACGCACTCCGGCAGCATCGTACATGACGATAGCGGCAAGCACGACGGTGATGGCGAATGGCACCGAATCGATGCCCGTTATGCGGCCAGTGGCGGCAGCCAGGCTGGAGACCAGCGCGGAATGCGAGCTTGGCATACCGCCGGATGAGACCAGACGATCGAAACGCAGCTTGCGGTAACGAATCAATTCATAGATGGTTTTCAAGAGTTGCGCGACCAGCCATGCTGTAGAGGCGGCAACCAGAACGCGGTTATCCAGGATCGTCTTCATGAAAGGTTTTTTTGTCCCTCTGTCTATTCTGTCGTAGTGATACGCGTAATACACACGTATGTATGACGCTTATTCAAAGGGTGTGGTTTCAAGTTCGCCTGAATCGCTGATATGCAGTTGTTGTACGCGCAGTTCTGCTTTCTGGAGCAGCTCGTTGCAATGCTGGGCCAACTTCATGCCCTCTTCATAGTAGTGCAGTGCGCGCTCCAGGGGCATATGTCCATCCTGTAATGCAGCTACTGCCGCTTCGAGTTGAGCGAACGCCTCTTCAAAAGAAACTGTTTCCATTCCACAGACCTCTTCTCTCTCTTCATTATTGGACTTTTGCGTGAATGTGACCGTCCGTTACCTGAATGGTCAGATCGTCGCCGGGTTGGACTTGCTGGATGCTGGTAATGACGTGCTGGTCAGCATCGCGGCGGGCTACAGCGTAACCGCGCGCGACGGTAAGCAATGGACTAAGCGCGTGCAACTGCATGGCGACTCCGCGCAGGCGTTCGCCACGCAAGGTCAAGATATATTCCATACGGCTTTGCATGAGCGCGGTAGTATCGTCGAGTCGCTGGCGCAGGCGGTCGAGCTGGAATTGCGGGTTCAGCCGTTGCAGGTCGCGCGCTGCCAGGGCCAGTTCGTCGCGCTCTTCACTAAAATAGTCTTCAATGAGCGATGACAGATCCACCTGATAGGCCCGGATGTCGGTCCGCCAGTTGGCGATGTCGGGAACCGCCGCATCCGCTGCGGCAGTGGGCGTCGAGGCGCGATAGTCGGCGACAAAATCGGCGATGGTGAAGTCAGTTTCGTGTCCCACAGCGCTAATAACGGGAATGCGCGAACGGGCAATGGCGCGCGCAACCACCTCCTCATTGAAAGCCCACAATTCCTCGATGGAGCCGCCGCCGCGCCCGACGATAATGACATCGGCCTCGCCATGCGCGTTCAGCAGGTCGAGGGCGTTGGCAATGGCAAGCGGCGCTTCCGCGCCCTGCACTGTTGTGGGTGAGAGGATGACGCGCGCCAACGGGTAGCGATTGCGCAGAACGCGCAGCATGTCGCGCAACGCGGCAGCCTGCGGCGAGGTGACAATACCGATAACGGAGGGTTGCGGCGGCAAGGGGCGTTTGCGCTCCGGGTCAAATAGCCCCTCAGCTTCCAGGCGATTTTTTAGCTGCTCGAAACGCAGAAATAACGCGCCATCGCCCAGCGGTTCGACGCGCTCAACATATAACTGAAGTTTGCCGTCACGCTCGTAAAACGCAATATGACCGTTGGCAGCAATTGCCATACCATCGCGCAAATCTGGAGCCGGGGTGCGCAGGCGGGCATATTTGAAGAAGACACATGCAAGCTTTGCCTCAGCGTCTTTCAGCGTGAAATAACAATGACCGTTGTAGGTCTTGCAGCCAGAGATCTCGCCGCGCACCCATATGTCACGCAAGAGTTCATCCGACTTTAGAACCTCATTCATATAAAGAGACAACTGCGTCACGCTGATGATGGATTGCGCGTCAAGAAATAACATTATGCTTTTTTCGCCCCCTCGGCACTATCAATAGTCATCAATAGCTGCCCGTATTCGACGGGCTGCCCATCTTGCACATGCACTTCGATGACGCGACCCGCGATGGTGGTTTCCACCTCGTTAAGCACGTTGAGCGATTGAATGGTTCCCACAAGCTGGCCCGCTTTGACGCGATCCCCTACCGCGACCAGCGCGCCGCCACGCGGCCTGGCCCAGACATGGAAGGTGCCGACCAGGGGAGCAGTTATTTTGTGTTGCGTTTCTTTTTCTTTCGCGGCTGGCGCGGGGGAATCGGCACCAACGGGCATAGCGACGCCATTGGTGGCTGTCACTACCAGCGCGCCCTCTGACGCGATGTTCGTCTCGCTCACTTTGACTTTGCGCAACGCCAGGTAAACACCATCCGACTCACGCTGCAACTCCAGTTCTGAGACATCGCTGTTATCGAGAGCCTGCACCAGTCGCTGCAACTGTTCAATGCTAATCACACCGGGTGATGAGGCGGCATCTTGCTCTTGCTCTGCATCCAGGTCGTAGTCATTTGCGGCCATCTCGCCTCCCTATGCGCGTTCGACATACGCGCCGGTTGTGGTGTTGACGCGAATCATATCTCCCGTCGAGATGAATAACGGAACCTGCACTACTAGCCCGGTCTCGGTGGTAGCGGGTTTGGTGCCACCCGTAGCGGTATCGCCTTTGAAGCCCGGCTCGCTATAGTCTACGCGCAGCACAATTTTTTCGGGCGGGTCCACAGAAATTGTCTCATCATTTAGCGAAATAAGGTCCAGTTCAAGATTATCGATGAGATAGTTTTTGGTATCGCCTAGTTGCTCGGAAGTCAGCACGATGTCGTCGTAGGTACTCATATCCATAAAATGATACTGATCGCCATCCTGGTACTGGTAGGTGACGGTGCTGCGGTCCAGATCGACGCGCTTGAACTTGTCGCCGGCATCGCAGGTGCGATCAAAGGTCGCGCCCGTGCGCAGGTTGCGCAACTTCATACGCACAATCGCGCCGCCGCGCCCCATCTTGACATGCTGCCATTCCAGTATGCTGCACGGCTGTCCCTCAAACTCGAAGGTAATGCCTTTTTTCAAATCTCCGGTAGAAATCATCGGAATAGCTCCTTTATCGCTCAATCACCAGTTTTGTGGGTGATTGGGTTAATACCTCACAGCCATGCTCAGTCACCAGCACACAGTCTTCGATGCGCGCGCCCGACCAGCCCGGAATGTACACGCCCGGCTCCACAGTGACAACCGCGCCCGCCGGCAGCACTTCCTCTTCCCCGAAGTGTTGTGAAAGCGCGGGGCCTTCGTGTATCTGCAAGCCGACGCCGTGACCGGTGCTATGCACGTAATATTCTCCGAGTCCCGCCGCTTCCAGCACATCGCGGGCCAGCGCGTCGGCCTCCTTGCCGGTCATGCCAGCATGGATACCGGCTTCGCAAGTTTTCATGGCTTTCAGCACGATGTCATGGATTTCAGTCATACGCGCCTCGGCTGGCTCACCCAGGCAGATGGTGCGCGTCATATCGGCGCAATAGCCCTGGTAGCGCGCGCCCATATCGATAGTAATCATTTCGCCCGGCTGAATTTGTCGCTGCCCGGCGTGCGCGTGCGGCATCGAGCCATGCGGGCCAGACGCGACGATTGTATCAAAGGCCGTGCCGTCCGCGCCCAGTTCGATCATATAGCGCGTGATTTCAAACTGCACTTCCTTCTCAGTCGTGCCAGGCTCTAGCCAGCGGCAGATATGCGCGAAGGTTTCGTCGGTGATGGCGATGGCGCGTCTGAGCAGAGCCAGTTCGTCTTCCCGCTTGACCTGGCGCAATTGGTCAACGTAGCTATCCTCAAATGACTTGAAAGTCAGGCTATCGGCTGCCTCGATATAGAGCTTTTCAAATTCCGCGACGGTCATGGCGCTCGCTTCAAAGCCGATGGTTTTCCAGCCGTTGGCCTTAGCAATTTCTACAACGGCGGCAGCGTATTGACGCGCTTCGGGAATGATTACCTGCCAGCCAACCGCTTCCTTCCCGGCAATTTCTTCATAGAGCTTGTTGGTAAAAAGTAGCTGTTGCTGTTGCCCGATCAGCAACATGCCCGCGTTTTCAGTATCATCATTGCGCCAGCCGCTTAAATAAGAGCGATTCTGTGGCTGTGTCACCAGAAATGCATCGAGGCCCTGCGCCGTAAGCCAGGCGCGTACCTGTTCAAGAGATTGTTGGCTCATACGTTTCCTTCTTTGGATTGTTGTTCGCGCGCAAGTTCGACCAGCCCTTCGAAAGCCAGCAGATAGCCGCGCCAGCCCATGCCGACGATATGGCCTTTGCAAACAGGAGCCATCAGCGACTGGTGGCGAAACTCTTCGCGCGCGTAAATATTGCTCAAATGTACTTCGATGGTGGGCGCTTTCACGGCTGCCAGCGCATCGCGCAGCGCAATCGAATAATGCGAAAACGCGCCCGGATTGATGATAATGCCGTCCGCCTGTTCCGCTTTCTGCTGGATAAAGTCGATAATAGCTCCCTCGTGGTTGGATTGGAAGCTCTCGACACTGGCATCCAGTTCCGCGCCGCGCTTTTGCAGCAGCGTAAAGATCTGCGCCAGCGTGACGGTGCCATAAATGGCAGGCTCGCGTGTTCCAAGCGTGTTGAGATTCGGCCCATTAATCAATAGAATGTTAAGCATGGTGTTCTTGAAGCTTTCAAGCGCGAATGAACGAAATAGTACGCCCCATGATACCATACTTTGGCGAATCTGCACAGAGCTTAGTACAGTTCATCATTCAGAATACCCGTGTTGAGTATCGTTTGTGGCACGAAAGACGAAGCATTGACAGTGCTCATCGCCGGGGCCGCTCCATCGCGCAGGAACGGCTGCGAACGGTTGTCGAAGACATGATACTCATTGCCGAAGGTGAAGATGAATTGCTGCACCTGACCCGTCTGGCGGTTGAGGGCCAGTACATCGTCGCCGGTGGCACAGGTGTGGTTAGCCAGGCAGGTTGAGCGGTCGAGGAAGGAGCCGATAAGTATCTGCCAGTGTTGAGTCCAACTCTGCGCGGTGTATTTTTCGGCGACGAGCAAGAACTTACTAAAGGCGTAGAAGGTGCTGCGTTGAGCCACCGGGTCGAAGAACATGACGCTCAGCGAGGGCAAGCCGAAATGACCGACGTAGAGTACCTGTCCGGCGGGCAGGCCGGAATCATCAACTTGCATCTCTACTGCAAGGTCAGGGGCAAAGGCGAGAAATTGCGTATTGCCCGAGCCGGGATCATAAAGCAACACCTGAGCGCGACCGGAGCCGTTAAAGTCGCCCGTGTGAATGTCCCAGTTCCCGTCGAGGCTGAACAGCACCTGATAATGGTTCACCTGCAACTTGCTGCTAAAATCCATGATACGCGCTTCGCCAGCCGTGCGATCGAAGAGGAAGATGCCATCCTGGTTGGGATTGTCAAAACGGCCAGTGTAGACCTCCCAGGAATCATGCATCAGGGTATACTGTTGCTGCTGCTTGATGCTGAAGTCGCTTTTGAAACTGACCAGCATGATATTAGGAGACAGCCCCACGCTTTGCGTATCGACGCTTGCGCCCCCGCTCAGATCCCCACCTGGCCCCGGTTTCTGCGGCGTATCCGACGGCGCATTAAAACTATTTAATGTCATCGCTCCCGTAAATGATGCATGAGCATCGATATCGGTCGGACTCGGTGACGGCGTTGGCGATGGAGACGGCGTCACTGTAGGCGATGGGCTGGGCGATGGCGTCGGACTCGGCGTTTCGGTTGCTGTTGGTGACGGCGATGGACTGGCCGTTGGACTCGGCGATGGCGACGGCGATGGCGATGGGGAAGGAGTTGGGCTGGGCGACGGTGATGGCGTCGGACTCGGCGATGGCGACGGGGAAGGAGTCGGACTCGGCGTTTTGGTTGGCGTGGGCGACGGCGATGGCGTCTTTGTTGGTGAAGGGCTGGGGCTGGTAGTTGGCTCAGCCGTTTGCACAGGGGTCGGCCCTGTGGTGGTTGTAGTTGGAGTAGGCTGGAAAGTCGGATCAGGCACGATCACGCGGTTATACAGGAAAAGATCGCTATGCTGCCCGTCGAACTGGCCCGCGTACACCTCCCAACCTGGTCCCCAACCTGGGAGCGTCATATGCTTTGCGATTTTCAGTTGGGGCGTCAGGCTGAGCAGTTGAATTTTGCCCGAAACACGGTCATACAGCAAGATTTCGGCGCGTCCACTGCCTGTAAAATCGCCAATCTGGATATCGAGCGACGAACCCCACCCATTGACAGGCGTGATGGAATCGCTCAGGCTCACACGCTGGGGAAGATCAGTATTGTACGGCGATTGATGCTGACCATCAGACGAAAGGGTTGAGTGCGGCAATCTCTGATCGAAACGATCAGAAAATGTGAGAACATCCAGGCTGCCTTTCTGGCGATTATACAGCAATAAATCGGTCAGGCCGGTACCAGTAAAGTCGGCATTAAACTCCTGGTCATACGAGCCGGGAGGCAGGCCAAGTGAGACTCGACTGGTTGTTCCCGCGTTAATGTCGGTCTTCATTTGTGTATTGGCCTGGGCTACCTGGGCGATCTGCGCTGCCGATACAACGTTACCGTTACCGTTCACTCCCGGCAGGCTCATAAAGCGACTCGGATCAATCGTGCCTGGGAAATAGATGAAGCGCAATTGCCCGTTCTGGTAGCGAGGTTCGTTGATAACCGAGACGTTGTAGCCTGCGCCAACGAACATAGGAGTGTTATCGCCGTAGTTCTGGTAGGTGACATTGAAGCTAGACTGGTCCTGGCTCACTCCAGTCACAAAGGCCACATGACCCGCCGTACCAAAAGCCCATACCCCATCAGCGACCGGAAAGACAGCTATTGAACCCAGGCGCGGTTTTGTTCCCAATGGCAGGCCGAAGCGTTCGGCATCGACGGCCCACTCGGCGGCGTTGCCCCAGTTGAGCGGCAGGTTATAGCCGAGCAAGTGCCACTGCTCCCACGCCCACCAGACGCAGTTGCCGCCAGTAGGGAAAGGGCCAGGACAGAGCGGAAAAGGGTTGCCATCAGAAGAGAAAGTGAATCTCTGGCAGCCCGTATCAACTGTGGGACTGGTATGGTCAAAAGAAATAGCATGTACCTGCTGCGTATTGCCCATATTGCCGAACTCGGTCCAGATCACCGCTACCAGAAAAAATAAGGCCACTATATGGACAAGGTAGCGCCTGGCCGGGATGGCTGGCGGCTTCCCGCGCTGAGCAACAAAACGAAATAGCGAATGACGCATACAAATCTTCTTCCTAAACTGTAACTAACAGGTAAGCACGCATCTAAGTAAAGATACGTGGTTGGTAACAATCTGGATTAGTCGGTAGCCGATTTGTTTGTGAAATCCTGCTCAGGAAAAATAAGCGCTGGCATCCGTTGCGCGCCCTCAACACCCATGAATTAGACGCGAGAAAACCCTGTTTCGTTCCATATTCTCTCAGATTTAGTATATCACTCTCAGATAACACAGGGAAATTGTCAAATTTTTCACTTGACAAGCGCGGCCAGCAATGCTAATATTATGCCTGTCCAGTCCAGGGCGATTAGCTCAGTTGGTTAGAGCGCTACGTTGACATCGTAGAGGTCACAGATTCGAGTTCTGTATCGCCCATGAAAAAAGCGGTTTCGCAATGAAACCGCTTTTTTGTATGTTAGAGATTGATTATCCTTTAGCGACGCGCTCGCCGATGCCTTCGTCGCGGGTGCGATGCACGCCTGCGGTTTCGTGGATGCCGCCTTCGGGGTAGACGAGACGGGCTTCGCGTTCGGGCAGCAGACTGGCGACCTCTTTTAGCACGGCATCCAGGAATTGATCTTCTGATACCGTTTTGATGACTTCGCCTTTGCGAAAGATCACGCCGCGTCCTTTGCCGCCTGCCAGGCCAACATCGGCATCGCGCGATTCGCCGGGGCCATTGACGACGCAGCCCATCACGGCCACATGGATGGGCGTCTGCACTTTGGAAAGGCGTTTCTCAACTTCGTTGGCAATGCTGATTACGTCGATCTCGACGCGCCCGCAGGACGGGCAGGAGACAAAGGTGACGCCGCGATTGCGCAGCTCGAGCGAGCGCAGGATTTCATAGGCGACAGGAATCTCTTCCTCCGGCTCGGCGCTCAGACTGACGCGAATAGTGTCGCCAATGCCACTGGCAAGCAGCAGGCCGAGGCCCACCGAGGACTTGACCGCGCCCGTCACCAGCGTACCGGCTTCGGTAATGCCGAGGTGCAGGGGATAATCCGAGCGTTCGGAGAAGCGGCGATAGGCTTCAACGGCGGTCAGGGGAGCGGACGATTTCAGCGAGACTTTGATCTCGTGGAAGTCTAATGCTTCGCACCAGCCGATGTATTCCAGCGCCTTCGTCACCATGCGTTCCGCCAGGTGTTCGCGCTCTTTGCGACGCGCTTCCGCCGGGTCGCTGCGCTCCAACACTCCATCGTCGCGCAGGCGTACCTGGATGCGCTGCATCTGCCCGCGCTGGTCAAGCGCATCGATGGAACCAGAGTTGACGCCGATACGCATAGCGATGCCGCGTTCCTTGCAGGCTTTGACGATCTCTTCCAGCGATTGACGCCCATTGATAAGGTTGCCGGGGTTGATGCGCACACAGTCAATGCCCTGGCGAATGGCTTCCAGAGCCAGGCTATGTTTATAGTGAATATCGGCCACCAGCGGGATATGAATGCGCTTCTGAATCTCGCCAATCGCCCGCGCGTCTTCCATTTCTGGCACAGCCACGCGCACTATCTCACACCCCACGTCTTCCAGGCGCAGGATTTGCGCCACCGTGCTGTCTACATCGCGTGTATAAGTGGTGGTCATCGATTGCACCGCGATAGGCGCATCGCCGCCAATCGCTACATTGCCAACATGAATTTGCCGGGTTTTCCGTCGCATGATGTATTTGCTCCATTGTGAAAAAGACTTAACTGCCCAGGTGAATGACATCATTTACCGTGATAACCACCATCAGGGTCAACAGAAGCGCCATACCAATAAAATTGATAAGCCCCTCTCGTTCAGGTTTGAGACGTTTGCCCCCGCGCAGGACTTCGATCAATACGAATAAGATGCGCCCGCCGTCCAGAGCGGGTATCGGTAAAATGTTGATGATCGCCAGGTTGAGGCTTAGAATAGCAGTGAGGCTTAGAATAGGCCACCAACCCAGGTCAGGCACACTGGCCGCCACCTGGCCTGTGATGTCGACGATACCTACAGGCCCGGCAAGCTGTACTTTGGTTTTGCCCCCGATCATCATGGCGATCTGGTTCACGAAGTCGCCAGTAACGTTAAACGTATGCGCGATACCTTTGAAAGGAGCTTGCCAGACGGGTGAACTGACAAACACAATCTTTTCCTCAACGCCCATCGGCCCCTGGCCTGTCGGGGGATTCTCGCGCACATTGACCGTGACGGCGCTGGTCTGGTTGCTCCCTTCGCGCCGGATGACCATTGTCATTGGCAGGGTAGCGTGCTGGTTTTTATCCGCCTTAATCGCGTTAGTGACGACGTTCTGCAAATCGGTAAACTGCGACATCGGCTGGCCGTTGACGGAGACAATCGTGTCTCCTGGCCGCAAGCCCGCGATGGCAGCAGGCGAACCTTGCACCACTTTGCCAATAAGCGCCGGGTAGGTCGGCTCGCCCAGGCTATAGGCGATAGTGAAAAGGATCATTGCCAGAATCACGTTCATGGTGACGCCGGCTACTAACACGATAATGCGCTTGCCCGCCGTTTTCGCGGCGAAGCTCTGCGGATCATAATTGCCGCTTTCGTCGTTTATATCGCCATTCTCGCCCGGCATACGCACGAAGCCGCCGATGGGCAGGAAGTTGAGAGAATAGATGGTATGATGCTTTTCATTTTCGGGAGAAACGCTGCTATACCCACCACTCGTGCCACTAAAGGGCGATTGCTTTTCAGCGTCATAGCTATCTTCAGCGTTACGCCTGCCGCCGAGCCAGATCACTTCCCAGCCGCCGGAATCGCGTTTGCGAAATCCAACCAGGCGCGGCGGAAAGCCCAGGCCAAACTCTTCGACGCGGATGCCCGCCCATTTGGCCGTGATAAAGTGTCCAAATTCATGAACCAGAACACATATACCAAAGACGGGTATGGCGGCGAGTAAGAACCAGTTATTCATGCAATCTTCCTTATATCCTTCGTCTACGATCTGTGCTTATCATCTTTTATTATTATAGCGTTTTCTGTCAGGAAGAGAAGAGAAGTAGTTCTCTCTTCCCAACAAGTAGTAGGTTGCAGGGCGACCGCAAGGGTCCCCTCCC
>JBOGTO010000157.1:0-3468 GCA_050695155.1 Ktedonobacteraceae bacterium | reverse complement strand
CGTGAGGCATGTTGGTCGCCCTCCCACCAGGACAAGCACAAGGCCCCCTCATCCACTCCACCCCGCCCCTTGTCCCTACAGGACGCAGATGAACAAATCCCCGATTTGATTGTCAAAAATCATCAGTCTGGCGCGTACCGCGCCATAACCTGGTGACTTTCCTGTTCTTAATAGGAATCCTTATTTGATTTGTGGTAAGGGGATACACTAGACATAGCGAATACCAAACAGCAGGAGCGCATCGATTGCGCTCCTGGTATTTTTGATAAAAGAGCATAGAGGATAGAGGCGTATATGAAAATAGCCATTACGGGGGGCGCGGGCTTTGTTGGCTCTCGCTTGACCAGAGCGTATCTCGATGCCGGTCATGATGTGCTGGTAATTGATAATCTGGCGCATGGTTCGCGGCAGGATGTGGATGGACGCGCGCGCTTTTACCAGTTAGATATTCGTGATACGAAGGTGCAGCAGGTCTTGCGACAGGAGCGGCCAGATGTGGTTAGCCACCATGCCGCGCAGCTCTCCGCCGCTTTCCCCGCAGAATCGCTGCTCGCTGACGCGGATGTGCAGTTGCGCGGCCTCTTGAATGTACTGGATGGATGCGTCAGCGCGTCCGTCACGAAGTTCATCTATGCCTCTAATGGCGCAACGCTCTACCAGCCGCTCTCCATTTCAAATGCTCAGCAGCACGTACCGCATATAATCGGAGAAGACACACCCCTGAGTCCGCAGCGTCCCAACGATATTAGCAAACTGGCTGGCGAATGGTATGTGCGCCATTATGCGCAGGAATATGGGTTAGCGCATACGATTTTGCGCTACGCCCAGATTTACGGGGAGTTGCATAGAGAACGGGCGCGGCATCCCGTCGCCTATTTTGTCGATATGTTGGCGCGGAACGAGCGCCCGGTCATTCGTGGGTCGGCCTATGATATACGCGATCATATTTATATCGATGACGTGGCGCGCGCCAATCTGCGCATTCTGGAACATGGCCGCAACTGCACCATGCACATCAGTTCGGGCAGCGGCTATACGCTCGCGCAACTTTTCGGCTTCGTCGCCGCGCAATGCTCAAGTGATCTACAGCCTGTTTATATTGGCAGCGCAAAAATCAAGCCAACCGCTCTCGTGCTGGATAACACCCTGGCGCGACGGCTATTGGACTGGCAACCACAGATCGACATGAGCGAAGGCATTCAACGAACGGTTGAGGCATTGTGCGGCCAAATAGTGCCAGCGCTGTCGAGAAAAATGCCTGCTCACGCGCTGGTATCAGGTGCGATGCTGGCTCACGCCTGAATGGGACGTGTGGGCAGCAGACGCGCCAGTTGGATACGGAAACGCTCGATGTCCTGTAATGTCTCGTCGCGTTCCTGTGAGGGTGGAACTTTCTTACGCACAAAGTCAGCGAAGCCCAGCAGGGCGTTATTCAGGGCGCGCATTTCTGACACCATCAAAACCAGGCTCACTTCTGGCGTGTCCGGGCGCATCCCGGCCAGCCGCATCGAGACCCCTTCCAGCAGGTGGCACTCGATTTCACGCTGCTGCGAAGGGGGAACTGTGCGCCGCGCATATGCAATATAGGCGCGAACGATGTTATTAATAGCTGCGATGTCGCCAAAACCAAGCACAATTGCAGGCAGAGCAGAGTGTTGTTGAGCATAACCGTTTTCGTTCATCCACGTTACCTTTCTTTCTACTGAATTTTTATGGCCTCGCTGAACATGCGAAACGCCATGTAATGCGATTGTCTTCCTCCCACCAGCCACATCAATTGTTCTTCACGGATAGCGAATGCCTGCACGCGGCGGTTAATAGCCCTGCCGGCATCTGGATAATGCGGCTCGTCCATAATCCGCGCTATGGCCTCACAATTGTGTTTGATGCGCTGCAACAGGCGCTCAACCTCTTGTTCCTTCATTGCGATTTGTTCCCTTCCGTGTTCATAAAATACTTCTCAGACATTATATAGCATTACTTCACCTGATTTGTCAAGATGATTTTGAACAAATTAAATTAATATGGTGAATATAGGCTGTATTAATTTGATGCTATTCATCTCTGTTACTCCATGCTATAATAGCGCTTATAAGTGAGATTAATTAGTGTGCAAGGATAATATGCCAGATAACGAAGCATCAGGAACGATTCAGCCCAGGCGAGAAATATCAACACAAGAGGCTAGCCGAATATCGGGTTTGAGTTTGAACCATTTAGCATACCTGTTAAGGCAGGGCAAACTCGAAGGGCGGCGTTTTGGAGATCGAACCTGGATGATATATGAGGATTCCTTGAGAGCTTACTTAGCGACACCGCATAAACCTGGCCGTCCTGTAAAGAAACACAAAAACAACGTTAAGAAGCTGCGAGAAAAGTTCGTACACCAAATTAGTCAAGTGACTCCGGCAGAGCAAATAAAATACCTGGCATCAGAAGCAAGGATTGTGGTGGGTTATGGCTACGGTGAACAGTTGCAAACCAACTTATCATCAACTGATCTCTATTCGCTGGCGTCACCTAATGCTCTCTGGCTTATGCAAAAAGCAGAAATTGAACGCTTTGCCGTAGACGATTGTATTATCCTGACAAATAGTAGAGACTTTGCTGGTTGGGATGCGGATGAAATACGTACTATAGTTTTGAGTAGCCCTATGCCAGTACCTGCTGATTTAGAAGAGATTAGACAAATAAAAATTCCCACTATTGAAAAGCATTATTTCAATTCTTCTCATTATCGGCTTGCTTCATTCACCCCATCGTTTACTGATTTTGGTCGTCTTGATATTATACTGGCTCCTTTGCGTTTTTACGATTACTGTAGTTTAATCCCATTCCTCGATGAGCCCCTTTTGACGGACCTTGATGGAACGAAAATATCTGTGCGACAGAAGTATACAAACACTGCGCTAACATATGATTCGAATGATCGTGGAACGGCAATTATTCCCACGCCAGTTAGTTTGCAATGTGTAGTAGTTACAAAAGATCAACAAGTCATTCTTGTGGAGCGATCTTCCTCAGTGGCATATTATCCCTACCATTGGTCTGCCTCTTTTGAAGAAAACATGGCTGCACCTGGTGTTGATTGGAGAGGAAGACCAATTAAATCTGATGATGCAAATTTCGTTACGGGGGCGATACGTGGTCTGGAAACGGAGTTCGCTATTCCACAGAGTGCTATTGAGAGTATAAAAATACTTTCCTTAAACGTCGAATACCTGACGCTTTCAGTCGATGTCATCATCCTCATCAAAACCAATCTGGATAGCGAGGCAATCAGGCAGCGTTGGATTATAGAGGCCCAGGATAGGGATGAAGCATCGCGCTTTGCCTCTATTTCCACCGATTTGCATGAGGTTGTGGACAAGCTGTTTAGCAAGACGTTGTGGCACCCAACTTCGCGGATGCGCCTCATACAATTCCTGTTCCATACCTACGGGGTGAAAGAGGTGGCAAAGGCGATTG
>JBOGTO010000156.1:0-3402 GCA_050695155.1 Ktedonobacteraceae bacterium | reverse complement strand
ACGTTGGAGTCGGTGATGTTTCACTTGCCACCAAATTAACATAGGAGGCAAGGGGCGCGCGAAATTTCGCGCGCCCCTTGCCTCCTATGTTAATTTGGTGGCAAGTGAAACATCACCGACTCCAACGTCGGGCTAATCGTTGACAGGTCGGAATTTTGCTGGTTTGCCAGCACAATGATCGTGTACTGATCGTCTGGAAAACGCTGCATATAGCACAGGTAGCCAGCGAAAAACCCGGCAATCTCATCCACTGAGTGACCCGCCTCTTTCCCCACCGACCAGCCTAAGCCGTAATCGGGGCATGTCGCTGTCGTCGCCATCGGCAAAAAGAAAATGCAGCCGCCATTTACATTCGTCTTTTGATAGTCAGTGAACATTTGTTGCACCGTTTGCGCGGGAAGCAGAGTATGCTCGGTCAGAGCCTCATTCCAGTGATACAGGTCCTCTACTGTCGAAACAATACCAACGGCCGGCGCGTATACCGATAAAAAGTCCAGATTGCCAACATCGGCAGGCTGCTGCCACGTCTGGTAGCCCGTGGCGAGCGTATTTAGCTGGCTTGCCGCCGCCGCGCCATCTACCACCACCGTATGATCCATGTGCAATGGCTGAAACATATGCTGGCGCATGTAATCGGCATAGCTCTGGCCTGATACCACTTGAATAATAGTTCCCGCTACAATGAAGCCCATGTTGTTATAAGCGAAAGCCACTCCTGGCGGAGAGTCTAACGTCTCTTTTTCAAGGTAGGCGATACTGCGCTGCGGCGATGGAGGCAGCGCCAGCGTGGCCTGCATATCTGACTGGCTTAATTGCCGTGTAAGCCCGGATGTATCTGTCAGCAGCATCTGAATAGTCATTGGCTGCCATGCTGTGGGACAGCTGGAGATATACTTACAAACCGGGTCCTGCACATTCAACTTCCCCTGCTGTTGCAGCAGCAGGATGGCCGTCGCCGTAAAAGCCTGGGTCATAGTGCCAATAGCGAACTGCGTTTGTGGTGCATTGGCCTGCTTTCGTTGCCAGTTAGCCATACCATATCCTTTATCGAGCAAGATATTTCCATGACTGGCAACCAGTACCGACCCGCTAAAGGATTGCCGCTCGATCAACTGGCCGATGGTCGTATCCGCCTGGGATATGGTAATCGTTGGCTGCACTGTGGGCAATGCCTGTATCGGTGTGGGCGTAGGCGTATTGGTTTGCGAACCGCCGCACGCAGCCAGCGCACCAGACAAAAGCAGGCACAGCAAAAATAGGAACCATCTTTTTTTGCCAGTGTAGGGTATATGCATAGCTGTTCTCCTGTGGAGATACACTGGAAATCTGTTCAAAGGCGTGATATTGCCCTCTCAATAAATGTTGACACATACGTCCGTAGGGGCGGGGGCGGCGGATGGGTGGTGAGGGGACGCTTGCGTCGCCCGCGTCTCCTATGCCGATGAAGCCATACCTCTGCAAAGAAGGGACGCGGGCGACGCAAGCGTCCCCTCCCATCCTCTCCACATCCCCCGCCCCTACAGATTATCCCTGATTCATATTTGAAGGTTCATGATTGTTCCCGAAACATTAGACGCGCAAATTCGTGATGTATTCCAGGTCAAGGGGCCTGTTTTTCCTCAATCGCCATTGCGAAGGCATCGAAATCTTCCAGGCGTTGCTGGATATGATCGTATAGCAGATCGCTGTTTAAGGAACCGGGGTCATGCACGAGCGCATCACGCAGGTTGGTCAGCACTTCGAGCCGGTACGAGAGCTGCTGGGGGATCAGGCGTTGTGAGGCTACGATGCTGAGCAGTTCGTGGTAGCCCTCCGGTCTGCGCAATCCTAGCGACGCCACCAGGATACCGCAGATGCGCAGGCAAGCCTCGATAGCGATTTGCAGATACCGCTCCGCCAGCCCGAACACATGAAAATCCGAGGTAAATTCTTCGCGTGAAGCCTTGCCCAGGTCGCGCAAAATGGCGATTGCCTCGCGCAACTGCTTCAAATGCCGTTGCAGCAATTCTTTATCTACCGGCAAAACCTGCCCGTAGAGCCGCCGCCCCAGCGCCTGGTTCTGTATTTCATCAAACTTCTTAAAGTCCAGGTAATCCATGACCGCCTTCGTCTCGAACGAGACGCGCTGCTTTTCATCGCGGCTGAACAGAATCTGCCCGTACTTAATCACCTGCAACTTGAGCAACATTGAAGCCTGGTTGAGTATCACCACGTCGATATTGTCCGACTCCAGCCGTTTCGCCAGTTCGCTGAAGAAGTAAAGCTGGTAATCCAGAAATTGATCCGACTTGATCTGCTCCATCAGCAAAATCGCAATATCCACATCGGTCAGGTGTCCAAACGAAGTGCGATTCGAGAGCGAGCCAGCCAGGTAAGCAGCATTAACGGGGCTTTGCGTGAAGAGTTGGTTAAGCCGGGATTGTTTCTCAAACAAGTTCATCAATAACCTCCGGGAGATAGTCTACATCACCCAATCCACAGGACCGGACGATGTATGCTCCGGGAAAACAATGACTACTTATTACCAACTATAACATATCCAATTGCGATAAAGTAAGTGCCTATCCCTCAACCCACTCTTCCCCATTAGTGGCAACCTCTTTTTTCCAGATCGGCACCGTCGTCTTCAGCGTATCAATAATGTAGCGGCAAGCCTCGAATGCCTCTCCGCGATGCGGCGAAGCGACCACAATAATCACGCTGGCCTCGCCAATCTCCAGCCGCCCAACGCGATGCGCCACCGCCACGCGCTCGACACCCCAGCGTCTCTGCGCCTCTGCCACAATCTCGCCAATTTGCTGCACCGCCATCTCAGGATACACATCATACTCCAGGTAGCGCACCTGCTTGCCCCGCGCATTATCCCTTACCACCCCCTCGAACACCACAATCCCCCCCACGCTGGCATGAGAAACAGCCGCCACCAGCGCCTCACGGTCAAGTCGCTCGCGCGTAATCGAAATCAACGGTTCCATATACACCCTTTCTGGCGGGTTTTCGTCGGTTCTCTCAACGGTTCTGAACCGCCTCAACCCGCTTATTTCTAAAACGAACTGTTTTACTTATTCGTATCACTTTAGATAGCCTGGCCTAGTCAAGGAAAAATAAGCGTTGAAGAGACTCCAAAAAGGCAAACTATACACGAACTATACAAAAGAAACTACACAGCGACTTAGCAGGAACTTTACTAGACTGATATTTCTACCAACGCCCTTTGATTGTACCCTTCTCTCATCAAGTTTAACATACTGCAATTCGCCAGAGGTTTCAATACATAGCAGGTTTTTGGTACCTCTAAGGTATAATGAAGAACAACGTAGCCACCATCGTTGCTCACAGATTGGAAAGGGAGAGTTATGCAGCCAACAGATTTATGCGAGGCGATTCGACACAAATGTGCGG
>JBOGTO010000155.1:0-4092 GCA_050695155.1 Ktedonobacteraceae bacterium | reverse complement strand
TCATCCTTCGCTTCACCTTGTCATCCTGAGCGCCGCGATGGATGACAAGGTGAAGCGAAGGATAACAGCTAAAGCGCGGATGACAGGCGAGTAAGGCGGGAGGCTAACGCAGCCGTCAGCGCGTCATCCATAATTTGGATGGCAGTATCAATCTCCTGTTCCGTTACTGATAATGGCGGTGCCATGCGGAAACAGTTGGGCAAGCCGCCGGCGGAACGTACAATATTCATCGACAGCCCGCGCCGTATGCACTCGTCGCCCATCGCTATCGCCAGCGCGTCCGCCGGAGTTTTCTTGACACGATCTTCCACCAATTCTATGCCCACGAGCAGCCCTTTCCCTCGCACGTCGCCAATCTGCTCATGGCGCTGCTGTAGTTCCCGCAAACGCGCCATCAAATACTCCCCGCGCTGCCGGGCCTGTTCAACGAGACCATCTTTTTCAATGACCTCGATAACAGCTAGTCCGGCGGCGGCTGGAAGCGGGTCAGAAACGTGCGAGGTAATATGCACGAACCCCTTATCATAGCAATCTGACTCGATGGCTGAAGTCGTAAACGTAGCGGCAATAGGCAGCCCGCCGCCGAGAGTCTTGGACACCGACAAAATATCCGGTTCGATCCCGTACAACTCGTACCCAAACATAGCACCCAGCCGGCCAAAGCCTGTCTGAGCCTCATCAATGATCAAGAGCATATCGCGGTCATCGCATAGAGCGCGTAAACGCCGGAAGTAATCGGGCGGCGGGACAATGATGCCGCCTGCTGACAACACTGGTTCAGCAATTGCAGCACACAGGGAACCCACCGATTGCTGGTCAATCACCTCGAAACTGGCTTCTAAACAGGAGCAGTCGCATGTACCGTTGCAGTGGCGAATGGGGCAGCGATAAGCATACGGCGCGGGCAGTGTGAGCGTACCGGGCATCATTGGTCCATATCCGGCATGGCCTCCCGCCAGGTTGAGCGAAGCCACGCCAGCCTGCAAGCCATGCCAACTGCGCGTCAACCCCACGATCTCGAAGCGCCCCGTATGCATTTTGGCGAGGCGTAACGCGACCTCGTTTGCCTCTCCTCCCGTATTGACCAGTATAACTTTATTGAGGGATGGCCCGACCAGTTCCACAAGCCCTTCAGCCAGCGCCAGCACAGGTTCGGACAACATCCAGGAATTGAGATGCATCACATCCTCCAGCGACCGCTTCACCGCTTCAACCAGTTGTGGATGATTATGTCCAATGGTTGAGCATATCTGACCAGAGGTGAAGTCGAGGATGCGCTGCCCATCCGTCGTCTCCAGCCAGGAGCCAGATGCTCGCGCTACAATGAAAGGGGCAAAATCATGCGCATACCTGATCAGAAAATCTTCGCGTTTGTCGGACATTCTCGTTTCCTTTCAATTAGAAGAACAACCTGATGGGAAATACCTCACTCACGGCAAAACACCCGGCGCGGCGGGAGGATATTTCATGACTAAGAGCGCTTTTGCGCCGCCACTAGAGGCGTAGGAGTGGGGATGATCGGCGGAGAACCATACAGCATCTCCCGGTTGCAGATATACCTCCTGCCCTTCTGGCCCCAGGCAGAGATCCCCTTCGATGCAGGTGATAAATTCCTGCGTGCCAGAGATATGCGCGAGGGAGCAATATGTTATCTGCGCTGGCAATAGCATCTCGTAGATTTCCGTGCGGTGATTACGTCCCTCGGTAAGCAGTGGCCGGATAGATAATCCCGAATCGGAGGTGACAACCTGCCCCTCATCGTGGCGAATGACCTGCAATTGTGGTCGACTCTCCTCGCCGAAGAGCGAGCCGACAGGGACGTTTAAGGCGCTGGCAATATGGCACATCACATCAAGCGAAGGATTCCCTTGCCCGGCTTCAATCTTAGAGATGCTCGTTTTTGAGATGCCAGCCCTTTCGGCCAGCGCTCCCAGCGAAAACCCTCTGCTCTCGCGGTGCGCGCGCACCGCCTGCGCAAGCAGATTGGTTGTGACCTGCAAAGAACTCATACACATCTCCGTCCTGTTCAGTATAATGGACGATTGTCCATTATTATAGTGTTCAGTATAATGGACAATCGTCCATCTGTCAAGATGCCACGTTTTGTCTTTTCATACGACATTAATAAGTGAGATCTCATTTCAAACAAAAGAGGCGAGGATGCAACAACTCAATACGGATGCGGGGCAAAACGGCATCGACACTACCCTCTATAATCGCTATGCTGCCGTCATTCTGGCGTATCTCTGCCAGCAGCTAGCCAGCCAGCAAGATGCCGAGGACCTGCTCGTAGAGGTCTTCATGGCGGCGCACAACCACGCCGCGCTCTCAGGTCGCAGCGAAGAGCAGCAACTGGCCTGGCTGCGGCGCGTAGCTCGCAACAAAGTGATTGACCGTTACCGTCATGCTGCCCTGCTCACTATGTTGCCGTTGGAGCATGTCATAGAAAAAGAAGATGGCGCGTTGACGCCGGAACAACGCGCCGTGCAGCAGGAGAATTACCAGCGACTCTACCACGCCCTGGCGCAGCTTTCGCCTGCTCAACAGCAACTGATTCATTTGCGTTATGGCAATGGCCTGCGACTGGTTGCCATTGCGGACATGCTCGAAAAGCCGGAGGGCAGCGTGCGCAAAATGCTCGCGCGTACCTTGCGCCAGCTTCGCGCCATCTACGAGAAGACAGAGAGGGGTATCAAGCCATGAAGCCGTTCGATGATAGTATTCCCGAAGAAATAGAAACACAACATATCGCGTTGGTCTCGATGTTGCGGCGAGCTTATCCTCCTCCCGTGCAACTCACACCGGAGCAGCAAGCGCAGACTATTGAGCGCGCGAAGCAACGGTTGCTCAGCAGCGATCAGACCGTTTCTGGCGATAGAGACGAAACAGAGCAGTCGGTTGGAGTAGTCGGCTCAAATCCAGTCCTGAAAACAAAGCCTCATCCTTTTGCGGCGCGCAGGGGCCGCAGAATGACGCAATTCGCCAGTATGTTAGCTGCCGTGCTGGTAGTTGCGGCAATTGTCAGCGCATCGCTGCTGCTCTTTCAGCATCGTCAAGCGCAAACAGTAGGAAGTTCTCCTGAGCCAGTTCACACCCCTGCAAATATGGTGACAGTATCCTCATCGGCAGGTGGCCTTGACATGTCGCTAAGCCTGACGCCAGGCCCATACTTTCTCAGTGAATTGCTGGCCGCCGACATCTCGCTGACCAACCATACAGATAAAACGGTGTATGCAGGCATCCCATTTGTAGGGAGTGGCTGCGGATATGTAACCGGAATCCTGATGACGAGTGCAGGCGGGCCAAATTATAACATTTCCATACCTACAGATCATAGCTGCCCCGGTTTTGAGAGTAGTACGCCAGTAAAATCGGGCCAGACCCTCACTGTACAGAAGTACCTCCCGCTCACAAGTAGCGGCTATGTGATGCTGACAGCAGAGACGCAGTTCTACACGTCAGTTCCTCAGCCGCAGAAGAACATCTTTCCTCGATCAGCACCCAATCCTCTTGAGGGACACTGGCCTTCCATACAGATTGATGTAGCGCCGAAGGTTCCAGCAAATCGCATGATCTCGTATCACAGGGATGGTACGCGAGTCTTCATTAATGCTCCAACCGACGCGCAACATCTATTGCAATACCTGTATAGCGTGTCATGTCAGGATTTGAACGATCAAGGGAGTACTGGAAGCGGTAATTATGGATGGCAAGCCCTGCAAAAGAATGTGGTGGGCGAACCGGGTTGTCCAGGTAAAAATGTGCATTGGGCGTTTGCCTTTGGCTTGCCAGGCTATGCCATTGTGCAAGGAAACGTGACTTTTCCGGGAAAATCGCCTAATCCGTAAACCAGGGTTTGTGAATGATTGCCAGGAGGGCGGTGATGGGGAAAGAGCAAGGCGACCGCAAGGGTCGCCTCTACTAAGACGCGGCTCTGAGAGACGGGACGCTCATAGTAGAGGCGACCCTGGCGGTCGCCTTTCAGGCCACTTTTAAATCGCCCTGTGCGGTCGCCGTGCTCGCGTGACAACCCCACACTACCACAGTATACATGACACATCGCACGACACAATCGTTGCGAGGGACGAATAC
>JBOGTO010000154.1:0-5115 GCA_050695155.1 Ktedonobacteraceae bacterium | reverse complement strand
CTACGCGGTGGTGGCTGACCCCAAGACCTACAGCTTTGAGGCGCTGTACTTCAACTTCAACAACAAGCTGCTGGCGAACAACGTGGAGTTGCGCCAGGCCATGTCGATGGCGGTCGACCAGACCACGTTGATCCAGGTGGCGCGACGCGGACTGGGAGGGCCGCTGTGTACCGAACACACGGCGACGCAGAACCCTGGCTACACCCAGGGCATCCAGTGTCCCAAGTTCGACCTCAACGCCGCCAATGCCCTGCTCGACTCGAAGGGCTGGACCGTAGATAAGACCACTGGCATTCGCAGCAAGAACGGCCAGAAGCTGGAGTTCCAGTATTCGACGACGGCGGGCAACCTGTGGCGCAGTGATGACCAGTTGATTAACCAGCAGAACTTCGCCAAGATTGGCGTCAAACTGGACATCCAGAACTACCCGGCCAGCACCTTCTTCGGCCCGATCTTGAACGATGCCAAACCTGGCACCTTTGACATCGCCGAGTATGCCACCGCCGTTGGCTATGACCCCGACTCGTCCTCGCTGTTCCAATGCAATGCCCCCAGCAACCTGGGCAAGTACTGCAACCCGGCGATGGATGCCGCGTACAAAGCTGAGCAGTCGTCTGCTGTTCCGGCGACCCGCCAGGCGGCCTTCGACCAGATTCACCAGATCGAATTGTCGGACTTCCCGTTCATCGTGGAGTTTGCCGCTCCTGACGTGTCCATTCACAAGAATGGCACCAACAACTACGCCCCCTCCCTGGTGGGTGTCGGCGAAACCGTCAACATCTGGCAGTGGTGGTGCGATGGCGGCAAATGCCCCGCGTAAGTCGGAACGAGTATAGTAGCGTCGTTGTATAGCGCCTGCCCTTGCAGGCGATGAGATACCCTCTGGTTGGACACCTTTGCGATGTCCGGCCAGGGGATATTTTTGACATAATGTTCATCTTCATGGACAAAGTGCTGACAGAATTGTAATATGTATGGTACACTATGACCAACATCAATCGACCCCAATTTTTGCTCGTCGGAGGTGACTATGGGACGATATATAATACGCAGAAGCCTGCAAGCCATCCCCTTGCTCTTTTTGATGACCGTTGCCATGTTTATTTTGATTCATTTGCTCCCAGGTGGCCCCGATCAAGTGCTGTTTAATCCACACCAGACGGCAGCAGCCAAGGCGCAACTACGCGCCTCTCTGGGACTGGATGATCCCGCGCCAATTCAGTACGTCAAGTGGGTAACGAGCGCGCTGACCGGGAATTTTGGCTATTCATTCAATACCAATGAGCCGGTCACAACGGTCATTGGCCGCGCCTTTCCCAATACGCTCGAATTGTTTGGCTCGGCGCTCCTGCTCGCGTTAGTCATCGCCATTCTGCTGGGCGTTATCTCAGGTGTGCGCCAGGGAACCGCCACCGACTATGCGCTGACCATTCTGGCTTACGCGGGTATTGCGATGCCCGTTTTTTTGCTGGGTTTGCTGGTGGATGATACTTTTGGCGTGGCGCTCAAATGGTTTCCCACCTCTGGCACCTCGTCGGTATCTGTCACCTTTACCAACCCTTTTTCCTCCTTCCTGGATCATCTCTGGTACCTGGTGTTACCTATGACAGTGCTGGCAATCGCCTTTATTGCCGGCTGGAGCCGCTACCTGCGCTCCAGTATGATCGAGACCGTCAAGCAAGATTATATGCGCACGGCGCGCGCGAAAGGTGTCGGGCCAGTATCCCTGCTTTTCCGCCACGCGCTACGCAATGCGCTGATCCCTCTCATCACCGTCGTCGCGCTCGACTTTGGCTCTGTGGCCGGTGGCGCTGCTATCACCGAGGGAGTTTTTGCCTGGCATGGCATGGGCCTGCTCTTCCTGGATAGCCTGGATAGACGCGACTATCCCGTGTTAATCGCCATGCTGATGATCGGCGCAGTCTTCGTCATCGTCTTCAACCTCCTGGCCGATATTCTCTATGGAGTTATGGACCCGCGTATTCGTTATTCGTGAGCGTAGTCAAACGACAAAGCTGTCTTACTGCTACTGAAAAAGGAGAAACCTCCATGGATATATCTGAGCGGCTTAATCTTAACAATGCAACCGAGGAAGAAGTCGAGCCATATCTTGAAATAGCAACGGAGCTAGTGCAGAAACGACGCAGCCAGGGACGCATCATTTTCGATCGCTTCGTGCGCAATCGCACGGCCATCGTCGGGGCCGCGTTTATTATCTTCCTCTTCCTCTTCTGTTTCCTGGGTCCCGTAATCTGGAAGATTGACCCAAATCTTAATGACGTGTTGGATGTCAATGCAACGCTTGCTACTCCCTCGCTCGTGCATCCGTTCGGAACCGATGATGTGGGGCGCGATACGATGGCGCGTTTTATGTCCGGTGGTCGTGTTTCGCTGCTGGTAGGCTTTACCTCGATGTTGATGTCCCTGATATTCGGTATTGGTATGGGTGCCATTGCCGGGTACTACGGTGGCATCATCGATAATATATTGATGCGTTTTACCGATGTGATCCTGTCCGTTCCCCTCTACCTGCTGCTCTTCGTACTCTCGGCCTCCTTCACTGATGGCACACCTAAAAGCGTGATTATTCTGATAGCTATCTTTGGTTGGACTTACGCGGCGCGTCTGGTGCGAGGAGAATTTCTCGCGCTCAAGGAACGCGAGTTTATCCTGGCTTCGCGCACCATCGGCGCGAAAGATTTTCGCCTCATGTTCCGGCATATTCTCCCCAATGCAGCCGGGCCGATCATTGTGAACGCTACCCTGCTGATGGGTACCAACATCATCCTGGAGTCGGTCCTGAGCTACTTCAACTTTGGCATCAAGCCGCCCGATGCAAGCTGGGGTAATATGATCAGTACTGGTCAGATTCTTTTCGCGCTCGATCCCTGGTTGATCCTCTTCCCCGCCGCAGGCATCTTCTTGACAGTACTGTGCTTGAACCTGGTAGGCGATGGATTGCGCGATGCGCTCGATCCCTATATGACGGAACGTTAAAAATAATGCGTTAAGGAGCAACTACCTTGGGAGAGTATCTTTTAGAGGTACAGGACCTGAAAACTTACTTCAAGGTCAAGGCTGGTCGAGTACGCGCGGTGAATGGAGTCAGTTTTGCTGTCAAACCGGGCGAAAAGGTAGGAGTCGTAGGTGAGAGCGGCTGCGGCAAAAGCGTCACAGCCCTCTCGATTATGCGCCTGTTGCCCCAACCAGCAGGTGAATATGCCGGTGGCAGCGTCTTATTCGATGGCGAGGATCTGCTCGATGTGCCAGAAAAAGACATGCGCAAGATTCGCGGGGCAAAAATCGGTATAATCTTCCAGGACCCCATGACCTGTCTCAACCCTACCATGCCCATCGGCAAGCAAATCGGCGAGGCGCTGCGCATCCATCTGAAACTCGACAAAGACGAAGCGCAGAAACGCGCCATCTCCCTGCTCGATCAGGTGGGCATTCCGGCAGCCAGTGAACGCATTAACTCCTATCCGCACCAGTTCAGTGGTGGAATGCGCCAGCGCGTCATGATCGCCATCGCCCTGGCCTGTAACCCCAAACTGCTTATCGCTGATGAGCCTACTACCGCGCTCGATGTGACGGTGCAGGCACAGATCCTCGAATTGATCAACGGCGTCTGTTCAGAATTTGGTACCGCTGTAATCTTGATTACCCATGATCTGGGAGTGGTGGCCGGCGTGACCGATCGCGTCATTGTGATGTACGCCGGTAAAATCATGGAGACCGCCCCAACCGATGAACTGTTTGCCAACCCTCGTCATCCCTATACGCTTGGTTTGCTGGCTTCCGTGCCGCGCCTGGACGAAAAGCGGCACGCGCAATTGAAGACCATCGAAGGCTCGCCTCCCGATCTGATCAAGCCTCCCACCGGATGCCCGTTTATGCCGCGCTGCGCGTTCGCGCGCGCCATCTGCCGTACCATGCCCTCGCTCGATCCTCTGGCGGGCAACTCGGAACACCTGAAAGCCTGTTGGGTTGATGTGACCGACCCCAAAGAACAAGCCTACGCGGAAAAGCGCCGCCAGGCCAGACTTGAGCTGATGCAGGCCTCCTTGAAGGAAATGGACTTGCAACCGTCGGAGGAGAAATAAATGCTTGAAACAGATACGGCTGTTGCCAGCAAGACACTGCTTGATGTGCGCGACCTCAAGATGCACTTCCCGCTGACCAGCGGTATTGTCTTACAGCGCGTGGTGGGCTACGTGCGCGCCGTGGATGGCATCAGCTTCACCATCGAGCGTGGGCAAACGATGGGCCTGGTGGGAGAAAGTGGTTCGGGCAAGACCACCATTGGTCGCACCATTGTGCGCCTCTACAAGCCGACAGCCGGCCAAATCTTATTCGATAATATGGATCTCGCCAAACTGCAAGGCGAATCTTTGCGCCAGGCACGCCAGCGCGTGCAGATGATCTTCCAGGACCCCTATGCTTCGCTCAATCCGCGTTATACCATCGGCTCGCTCATCGCCGAGCCGATGCATATTTACAAGGTGGCCTCCAAAAACGAGATCCGCGATCGCACATCGGAACTGCTGCGTGTGGTGGGACTGCGTGCTGAGTATATCGACCGCTACCCGCACGAATTTAGTGGCGGGCAGCGCCAGCGTATCGCGGTGGCGCGCGCGCTTGCCATCAACCCTGAGTTTGTGATCGCCGACGAACCGGTGTCCGCGCTGGATGTCTCTATTCGCGCGCAGGTCCTCAACCTGCTGCAAGGCCTGCAACAGAAGTTCCATCTGACCTATCTCTTCGTCTCGCATGACCTCAGCGTGGTGCGCCACGTGGCAGACCGTATCGCGGTCATGTACCTGGGCAAAATCGTGGAACTGTCCGACCGCGACGAACTCTATAGCGCGCCCAAACACCCCTATACCAGAGCATTACTCTCGGCAGTTCCTATTCCCGACCCGCAGATCGAGAAGCGCCGCCAGCGCATCATTCTCTCTGGTGATCTGCCAAGCCCCATCAAGATTCCGTCGGGCTGTCGCTTCCATACACGCTGCCCCATGGCGCAGGACATATGCCGCGAGGTCGAACCCGTGTACGAGGCGAAGGAGGGGCGAGAACATTACGCTGCCTGCCATTTTTCGGAGAAGGTCACAC
>JBOGTO010000153.1:0-2800 GCA_050695155.1 Ktedonobacteraceae bacterium | reverse complement strand
CCCTTGCGGTCGCCATGTCTCATACTGCCGCATGTGTCAGAGAGCAAGCATAGGCGCGATTTCTTCCCATTCGACGCTGGTCTGGCGTCCGTTGTCAAATTCCTCCATTAGCCAGGCGTAGGCTTTTTGCAGGCGGGGATCGTCCTTGTGAATGTCGAGACCAGTATGCTGGCGCACCAGGAAGATCAGGCCGGCCAATCCGCTTTCTTTGGTGAGCGATACCTCAAGTGGTCTGCCCAGCAGTTGCGGCACATTGAATGGCGCGTACATCCACCAGAATTTGTTGAGGCCGTCGGCATGGACGCCTGCCCTGGTGCGGTGCGCGTCGCGGCCATATAGCGGATATTTGGCGGGAACAGGTTCTCCCATATTGGCGTAGAGCGTCACCAGTTCGTTCAAAGCTGTGAAATCCGGCTGCTTTTCGCGGAAGTAGCCCATGCCCATGAGATGCAGTAAGACACCTTCGAGCGGCGCATTACCCGTGCGCTCACCTTTGCCAAGCGAGGTGCCGTTGATGACGCCGCAACCGGAGCGTATGGCTGCCAGGCAATTTGCCACCACCAGCCAGGTATCGTTGTGCGGATGAAACTCCAGGTCTGCTGGTTGCAGACCCAGTTTGCGCATTTCCTGAAAAATGCGTGGAACGCTGCGCGGCAATGCCACATCTTCAAAGGGCAGTCCCAGTCCCATCGTATCGCAAATGCGGAATTTCGGGCGCAATGCGGGACCATAGGCCGCGCTGATCTCCTGCGCGTTCTCGATAAACGGGCGCATGAAGTCCATTGGAGCGCGTGTAGAGTCTTCAAGGTGCAGACGGGGACGAATGCCAGCATCTAGCGTCATCTTCAAGGCTTCAAGGTAGGTTTGCGCGGCCTGGTTTCTGCCGCCGGGCTTGAACTTGTGGAATGTATGATAATCCGAAGCGGATGCCAGCATTCCAGTCTCGCGCACACCCAGGCTGCGAATCAGTACAACATCTTTGGCCGTCGCCCGAATCCAGGTCGTCGGCTCGATGGGTGCGCCTCCTTGATAGCGTTCCAGCGCGCCTTGCAGGGCGGCTCGATCAGATGGACGGTAGACAAAAAACTCGGCCTGTCGAATCGCGCCAGACTCGCCCGTGAAGCGGCACAGGATGTCATAAATTTTGAGGCTCTGTTCGGTTGTAAGCGGAAGTCCGCCTTGCTGCCCATCGCGGTGCGTTGTCTCGGTCGTCCACGCCTCGGCGGGCAACGTGATGGGACGTTCAGCCCACTCATACACCGGAAAAGCATCGCGCGGAAAACTGTCCAGAAAGTATTCAGGTTCGTTTGGCTCAGGAATGGTAAACATTTGCTCTCTCCTTGTCATACTATCTCTCTCTATCAGTTGTACCCGATAGCTTGATAAAAGTCAATAGTCTTTGATATTATTATATATAGCTTGATTTACATTGATTCTAACCCACAATTATCCAGAAGTGTTGACAAAGTGAGCGGTAATCCCTATGATTGAGGTAGGAGAAGACGAAGCATGATCGAGTTAGAAGGCGAACAATACCTGGACGGGGATGAAGCCAGCCATTTTCTGGGAGTCAAGTTGTCCACGCTGTATGCCTATGTGAGTCGCGGCGTACTTAAAAGCTATAAACAGGGCATCAAACGCCAGCGTCTCTACAAGCAGGCTGAACTGGAGGCTTTGTTGCGCCTGCGTCCAGGGGATGCGCCTTCGCCCGTCAATACGGCTAAAGCAGCAGAAGATGCAGTGTCTTCTAAGAAAAAACTCACCGATATTCCGCTTGCCGAAGATTGGGTGCCATATACCTGATGCGAGAGATAACCAGAGAGACGCTGGCAATTGCCAGCGCAGCCGGGGGCTTCAAGGGCGTTTTCGCGCATGGCGTATTGAGCGCATTTGAAGCGGCGGGTATACGCGCTGGTGCCTATGCCGCCACGTCGTCAACAGTTTTTCCCGCCATCTCTGCCGCTATTGGGCAGGCTAACGACATCGCCCTGAAATACTGGCGCGTGGCCTTAAAAACCCTCGAGCAGCCGGGCAAGAGCATGAGCGATTCAGTACTTGAGACCATTACCGCGTCGGGACATATCCTGCGCAATGCGCCATTTTTGCCCGCTATGCCGCGTATCGTGATTGCCACCAGTGCCGTAATAACCCCGGAAGCCGCGCTGGTAACACAGGGAGACGGAGCGCGGAGATTGGGCCGCCGTCTCTTATTGCAGGCCGCGCGCGGCGACCACAGTTGGGCCGAGCAACACCTACAGGCGTACCTGTTTGACACCGCCGCCACTGATGAGCAATATCGCCTCACCAGCGCCAATATGGACGAGGTGATCTACGCCTCTACTCGTATGCTCCATGCCTGGAATATTCCCGCGTGGATTGCGGGTCGCCCCTATATCGATGGCTATTATACCTGCGCTTGCCCCGCTATCGAGATGGCACAGTGCGGCTATCATGAGATTATCGCCATCGCCAACGAGCCGGGCATCCTGTATCACGACATATTCCAGAGCGAGGCCATCCCCGATAACTGGCAAGGCGTACCAATTCACATTATCCGCCCGGAAATCGACCCGGCCACTCTGGGCGCGGGCTTTACGGATGTCACAGACGAAGGGTTGGTTGCTGGCTACCAGCATGGTTTAGAGGTTGGTCGAAAGTTTGTTGAAGGCTGGAAAAGATAAAGAAGACAAAAAAGATGCCCCAACTCTGGGACATCTCACAACTCACATGTACATTTATAACATTTTGGAGGCCAAAAGTCAAGGCTTTTTTGGCGATATACAAGCAGTGGGCAGCATGG
>JBOGTO010000152.1:0-4607 GCA_050695155.1 Ktedonobacteraceae bacterium | reverse complement strand
CTGCACCTTCGACGCCAAATATCCATATAAACTTTGCTCCGAATATGACTTTTTCCCCATACCAGCATGTATCTCTGCCATCTTCTCCAACCGAGGCCGATACATTTCATAACGTAGCAGAGGCTTTCTCACCTGGGGATTTCCAGCATCCCCTTCGACAAAGTGAGGAGCCTCCCGTAGGCATCGGGGGAAAAGATGAAATACTGCCATCCCGCTTCAGTTCAGCTTTTCCTTTTAGCGGACCATTGACTGACGTTGACGAGTTTTACGGTAGGGTACTCGAAAAGGTGACTCTCCAGACGCGTACTCGCAACGGAACCTCCACATCGATTGTTGGTCCGCGAAGAATCGGGAAAACATGGTTGATGAGATACCTCATGTTGACAGCACCAAAGGAGTTTGGTCCCCGCTTGCGCATTGGTTATCTTGATGCGACTTCCCCTCATTGCGCAACGGTAGCCAGTTTCACAGCCAAGGCATTAGAGGAACTTGCCATTGTCGGCACTAACCGCACGGCCCAGGGGTTAAGTGCGCTGGAAGACGGGGTAAGAGACCTCGTCCTGCAACACTATCTCCTGGTTCTGTGTATCGATGAATTTGAGGGACTTTCTGGCAAACAAGGGTTTGACTTGCGCTTTCTCGAGCAGTTACGTGCGGTCTCCCAGGTCGGCCTCGTGTTAGTAGTGGCCAGTAAAAGGCCTTTACTGGATGTCGAGAAAGCCATTGTGAACGAGGATCTCGAAACCAGTCCGCTGCATAATATCCTACCGCAACTTCTCCTCAAGCCCTTCGCGGTTGAAGAGGCAAAACAGTTTGTTAAGAGCAAGGGGGCCCAGGCAAAATTCACACAGGAAGAGCAATCGCGACTGCTGCAATTCGGAGGGCAGCTCCCCTTACGGTTACAATTGACAGGAAGAATGATAGAAGAAGCGAAGCTTGCCGCCAAAGAAGACCCCTCTCACTTCCGTCCTGACGATCCCACTTACTGGCAGGAATTCGAGCAACGATTAGAAGAAACATACCGGACGGTGGTGAGAGCATGAAACGCGCCTGGCAGTATTGGATCGCTGAGCCTTTCGCCTGGATAGGTTCCTGCTGCTTTCAATCGACCAGGTTCACCCGGGAGTTTGAGGCAAAAGGCTTTTCCAGAAACATTCTATTGAGTCTCAGGCTTTCCCTGCCAGTGCTTCTCATTTCCTATCCGCTCACGCTAGCGATACGGTTAGCCCTTTCTCTCGCATTTTACGGGTCTATTCCAGGCCTGGATCACCTTCTCCTCGGGACACTGGCTGCCTCTTTTGTAGGCGTCGTGTCAGGAATGTTCGTAGGTCTAGCAGGAGGCCTCACAGGAAGTATTGCTTTAGGTCTGGCATGGGGGATCGCGGGAGATATCTTCTTTACTGCAGCGGCAGGTATCCCAAATTTCATCTCACTGAGTGTTGCTGAGAATAGCAGAGCGCTTGGAGCAATCACCACCGCTTCTGGTATTGTAGAGGTGATAGTCGTCGGCATCATTTTTGGAATGACCCTGGGCGTCAGGATGGGTCTTGTTGGTTTTCTGAGTACCCTGCTCATAGGTATCATGTTAGGCCTTTTGCATATGCTCACGGGCAGCATAGCTGTCGGAGTATTCTTGTGCTTTATCCTGGTTGTCAGCTACATCCTGGGCTACAACCAGGTCCTGTCCTATCCCGTCTATGTCGCTGCTCTATGGAAAACCTATGTTGATAGTAAAAAGAACCCTTCACTCGTGTTTACCCATTTGCAGCACTCTGCTTTGTACTGGAATCAATGTGCATTCCCGCCTTTTTTAGGCCTGAAAGCCGCGCTTCTAATCGCGGTTGGACAGGATCCAGAACGGACATTAGAAGAAGTTGCCTTTATCGACGCTGAAAGACCGCGATACAGAAGCGTGATGCAGAGTATTGTACTGGAGATAGCGATTCATGACCTGGAAAGACGCCGCGATATGCATGATATCGCCCACGCCTGGGAGTACATGGATAAGGTGTTATGGCAGGGCATAGGACTTCTTGATCCTCTATGGTCTACACCATTTGTCCGACTGAAAGATGCCAGTCAAGAAGCTGCGCGCTACTGTGATGCCGAGAATCGAAGGGATCGGCAAAAGGCTCTCGACGAGATGATTGGTAATCTCAAGAAAGTTCATATCCCCCCTGCTCTGAGGAGTCTTGAAATAAGCACACGAGTGGAAAAGGTGGTCGACCACTGGTTGAGAGAAGCACGGCAGGAGCAGGATGAGCAGGAGCAAGCGCCCCAAGAAATCGGCCAAATCGACAATCCATTCGTTGCTGGTCCACTGCTCAAAGCTGGTGATAGCCGCTTCGTGGGACGTAAAGACCTCGTAGAACAGTTGAGAGGAGCCTTAGATAGGGAAGACGGTCGCCCTGCCTTCCTTCTCTACGGCGAGAGAAGAATAGGGAAAAGTAGCACACTTTCACAGTTACCCATTGTGTTAGGAACCCACTATCTGCCGGTTATCTACGATTTGCAATCCCGCGACATATCTTCCAGCGTAGCCGCTTTTCTTAGCACCCTGGCTCATGAAATTAGTAGAGTTGTGAGCAGGAGAGGGGCATCATTAAAGCCTGTGTCTGAAAAGAGGCTCGAAAGGGCAAGACAAAGGAACGAGGCTGCCGTCTACCGTATTTTTAATCTCTGGTTTAAAGAAGTAGAAGACACGCTGGAGAGAGATGATCGCACACTGCTGCTTATTTTTGATGAATTTGAGAAGCTGGAAGCTGCGAGACAGAAGGGATACCTCGACCTCACGCTCCTGCTCGATTGGTTTCGCAATCTCATCCAGCATCACAGCCGGGTGGCCCTGCTTTTCAGTGGCTTGAAGACCTTTAGTGAAATGGACGCAGCCTGGGTGGGGTATTTTGTGAATGTGCAAACACTCAAGGTGAGCTTTCTGCAACCGTCAGAAGCTCACAAGCTCATCACACAGCCGAAACCTAACTTCCCGAGCGAGCAGGTCTTCGGAGAGGAAGTCGTTGCGGAGATCATGCGCATCACAGGTTGTCATCCATTCATGGTGCAGGCTGTTTGCGCAAACTTAATTGATCACCTGAACGCTCAGCACCGCCAGAGGGTAGTAATCGACGACATACCAATAGCGGTAGACAGGATGTTTGAGCTTTGGGCAAGCCATTTCCAAGATTTATGGGATCGCACCGGTCAGAAAGATCGAGTGTGCCTGTCAATCATGAAAGAACGAGGCGAGGTAGATAGCCTATCGATTGAACAGCAGAGCGGGTTTGATAGACAAACCGTTCGTCAAACACTGCAAGCCCTATTGAAGCGTGACCTCATACGTGTTGCGAATGACCGCTACCGGATCGCCGCAGCTATTTTCGGCGAATGGATAGAGCGCAGCAACTCTTGCGAATCTATACTTGATAGTGAGTATCTATAAAGGTGTCTGGCATGAAAAGGAACACTGTTCAACATACTGCCATACTTGGAATTGTTTTGGCCATTTGCTGTGCCTTCATTGGAGCAGGTCTTCCTTTCACGGCGTTTACTGCTCATGCTCTGTCGTCTGTCGATGCGCATTTTTCTACAGCGAATTGTCCAAGTGCAGCAGCGCCAACATCAAAGTCGTTACTCGTTGTCCTGCTTGATCGCTCCGGCAGCTTGATTTTTCAACCAGGGGCGACGGATCCCAACGGGTACAGTACAAGCGTGGCCAGGGCCCTCACCGACTTATGGCCTGGCGCGATGGCGGTAATCCCCTTTAGCGGCGATAATACACAGCTCCCAATCCTCGGTCCCGATAACCTTTCAGACACGACCAGCCGAGCGGATCTGAAAAACAAAATTCAAGACTACCCGATCGGTGGCAATACACCGCTTGCTCCAGCAATGCTCGAAGCACTTAACCTGCTTCATGGGAGCCCCCTTGGCTCTCGCGTGATCATAATCACCGATGGGAATCCGAGTGGCAGCGGCAACAATGATGGGCCGCATCAGGAACAAGAGATCCGTAACAATCTCATAGCAGAGTTTTGTCAACAGGGCATTCCAATCAGCACCATCGGGCTTGCCATCGACCCTAGCACACCCGATGGGCAGGATGCGAATCGGCTCCTTGCTGATATCGCAGGCGGTACAGGAGCAGTATTTACCAGGGTAGCAAATGCGCAAGACCTGTCAAAAGTGGTTATCAGTCTAGCGGCGCAATGGCTTGGTCTCACTTATAGCGAGGTGCCGAGGCATGGTGGCACTTTTCCAATAGTGGTAGATTCTTTTGCCACGGAGGTCTCTATTATCACTTTTCGTACGAATAGCCAATATCCTATTACGCTGCGAGGTCCAAATGGAAAACCTGTAACCGCTGGCCTGCAGCAGTCAACCGACAGACACTATGTCATCGATAGCTTTAAGGTACCGGGGGGCCTCCCTCCTGGCTCCTATAGTGTCGATGCTGCAGGTGACCCCAGTGCGCAGGTGTACATATTGGTGAGTTCTTCCTTGCGCATCCAGCTCATCACCCCTTCTTCCAGGACCGTGGCCTACGGCGATAGACCAGTGCAGATCCAGGCAGAGTTCCTTCATGGGCAACAAGTACTGATGCCTCAGAC
>JBOGTO010000151.1:0-6812 GCA_050695155.1 Ktedonobacteraceae bacterium | reverse complement strand
CACATCCGCCCCTTGTCCCTACAGGATGCAGACGGCATTCCATTACCCGCTTCGATTGTCAAAATCCATCAACATGGAGCCAAACCCGCGCGTGAAGGCCGAGGCCAGGCATTCCATTACCCTCTTCGGTCGTCAAAATCCATCAGGACGGAGCCATATCCCCTTACCGGTTTTGATCGGTAAAATTCATTAGGGATGCGATTGATCGCGTCCCTACAGATGAAAAACGTACTATTTCTCCAGCGAACTCTTCGTATTCCGCTCTCCGTCATACGACAGCAATATCTTCTTGCCCTCGTACACTGTCTCGAGATGCACGGGGCGACCCCACAGAGTGTAGACATGTTGGAGCGTCTTCTCGGCGTAGAGCATATCGAGTTCCTGGCCTTCGAAGAGGTGCATGATGTAGAGTTCGCGGTTGCCCCGGTAATCGCCGTTCTCTACGACGAGGTAGGGACTGCCGAAGTTGGTCATGCTGGCAACGATGCCATCGCGTACCTTCTCCCAGTTTTTCTCGACAATAACCCACTCATCGCCCTCTTTTTTATAGAGGTAGAGGTCAAGTTCTTTAATTAGATCTTCGGTAAGGTAGTTGCGCAGGAATGACACGTCATTGTCCATTTCGCGCACCTCGAAGATCTTCTGGCGGCCCTGGCCGGGTTTGCGTCCCAGGCGCTCCTGTTCCTCTTTGGTGGGGTTGTCCCAGCGCCGCTCGATATCTTCGAGGACTTTATAGCCCACATAGTACGGATTGAGGTAGGTCTTTGAGGGCGAGAGAACCCCTGAATGCAGGGTAGCAAATTCCAGAATGTCGGAGTCAGAGATTAAGCCCTTGTCGCCCATCGAGCGCATGATGCGCGAGTGCCATATGGAGGCCCACCCCTCATTTAGTGTCTTGGTTTGCATCTGTGGAATGAAGTACAACATTTCTGTACGCACAATATCGATAATGTCGCGCTGCCAGGGTTCGAGGCTCGGCGCGTAACGCATCAGGAAAAGCAGGATGTCTTTTTCTGGTTGTTCGGGAAATTTGGACGGCTTGCCGAGTTTGCGTTCGCGTGCCTCCTGGGCCTTTTTTGCTCTGGTATCGAGTCCCCACAGGTCATCGTATGGACCGGGTACGATGTTGGCGGGTTTCTCCTCTTTTTTATCTTTATCCGGTTCGTTCTGGCGGATCAGAAGGTTATAGTCTACATGCTCCTGAATGGAAAGGACGGAGTCCAGGTAACGCTCAACCTCGGCTTTGCCGTGATCGAACTCATATTTGGCGATGCGCTCAGCGTGGAAGCTGACCTTGTCGATCATGCGACGGGACGTATGCTGGAAGTAGGCATTGTTCTTGAAGAAGTCGGTATGCCCGAAGACATGCGCCGCCACAAAGGTGTTCTGGAGCAGGTCGTTCATATCCATCAGAAAGGCGTAGCTGGGGTTGGTATTGACGACCATCTCGTAGATTTTGCTCAATCCGAAGTCGTATTGCATTTTTTGCCGGTGGTAGGCTTTGCCATGCGTCCAGTGACTGAACCGTCCGGGCAGGCTGTACGAAGCAAATTCGTACATGATGGATGCTGGCACCAGTTCAAAATGCGTGGGAAATGGATCGAGTCCGAAATTGCGAGCCTCCTCCCAGGCATGATCGATGCCGTCACGTAATCGTTCAATATCGCTATCGGCCATTGGAAACTCCTATCTAGCGTGAAGGAACCGTATCGCGCAGCGCGAAGAACTTCCTCAGCGCGGGATAGACTTCTTTTTTGTCGGAGATGGTGACGGAGTTGAATTTCTTATCGTTGATCTTGTTGTAGGCAGACATCAGCGTGCTGGGCGAGCGATAATGCCCCTCGCGTATTTCTCCGTAGCCAAAGATGTTGCACAGTTCCATCAGCTTCGTCACCAGTTGCACACAGCGGTCGTTGTCCCAGGGCAGGTTGTCGCCATCGGAGAAGTGGAACGGGTAAATGTTCCAGTCGTCCGGGTTGAAGCGTTCCTTGATGATTTGCAGCGCCAGTTCATAGGCCGATGAAACCTGCGTGCCGCCGCTTTCCCCCTTATGGAAGAACTCCTCTTCAGTTACTTCTTTAGCCTCGGTATGGTGGCTGATGAAAACGATCTGCACATTATTGTATTTCGTGCGCAAGAAACGCACCATCCAGAAGTAAAAACTTCTGGCGATGTATTTCTCAAATTCGCCCATGCTGCCCGACACGTCCATCATGGCTATCACGACCGCGTTGGATTGGTAGCGTATGGTTGGCTCCCACACTTTGAAGCGTAGATCATCAGACTTGATATCCTTGAATTTGGCCTCGCCTTTGGCGGCGTTGCGTTTCAGGTTTTCCATGATGGTGCGCTTCTTGTCCAGGTTGGTCAGTGGGCCTTTTTTGCGCACATCGGTGAAGCGCACGGCCTCGGTCTGGAGTTCTTGCTGGCGTTTCTGTTCCAGATTGGGCAGGCCGAGGTCCTCAAAGATCATGGCGGCCAGTTCGTCCATCGTGATTTCGGCTTCGTAGTAGTCGTAGCCGCCCTCTTTGCCGGCATCGCCTTTCTTGCCCTTGCCGGGACGCGGCTCCTGGGCAATAACGTCACCGACCTTGCTTTTGCCATTGCCCTCGCCCGCGTGGGTCTGGCGACCTGGATCGTAGCGGAAACGGTATTCATCCAGCGAGCGAATAGGTACGCGCACCATTTTTTTACCATCGGAGAGGATGATATTTTCTTCGCTGACAATATCACTGAGGTTCTTCTTGATAGCCTCGCGAATTTTCTCTTTATGGCGTTCCTGGTCTACCTGCCCCTTGCGATGCAATGACCAGTCATGTTGTGAGACAGACATGGAGCATACTCCTTATCTAGCCAGGGCGACCCTCGCGGTCGCCCTGTTTGCGGCTACCTATTCAGCAAACTGCCTGTATAGCGTAAGATTTCGTTGGCGCATACATGGCAGTATCCATGCTCTGCCATGAGGCGGTTCACTACTTCGTTAATCTTGCGCAGTTGCTCTTTATCAGGCGTGCGCGTCGATGTAGTGATTTTCACCACGTCGCGCAGGTCGGAGAAGAGCTTCTTCTCGATAGCTTCCTTCAAGCGTTCATGGCTGGTATAATCAAAGGTCATACCTTTACGCGCCAGCGATGAAATGCGAATCAGGATCTCTTCGCGGAAGCCTTTTTTGGCGTTTTCGCTGATACCAATCTGTTCTTCGATGGAGCGCATCAACTGCTCGTCCGGCTCCATGTCCTCATCGGTGATGGGGTCGCGCAGGCGCGTTTTGTTGCAGAAGGCTTCAACATTGTCAAGGTAGTTATTCAGCAAGGTATGCGCCGACTCCTCGTAAGAGTAGACGAAGGCGCGCTGCACCTCTTTCCTCGCCATGTCGTCGTATTCTTTACGCGCTTCCTGAATGAAGTTCAAGTAGCGTTCGCGCTCTTCGCGCGTAATGCTGGTATGCTGGTCGAGGCCATCGCGCAGCGCGCGTAGGGCGTCGATAGGATTGATACAGGTGGTATTCTGCTTGACCAGCGCGCTCGAAAGGCGGTTAATGACATAACGCGGCGAGATGCCGTCCATGCCTTCGCGCACCGCTTCATCCTGCAACTCCTTGATGTCCTTCTGCTTGAAGTCTTCAATATCCTCGCCATCGTACAGTTTGAGCTTCTTCATGGTACTCATACCGGCTTTTTTCGACGGCTCCAGGCGCGTCAGCACAGCAAAGATGCTGGCGATGCGCAAGGTGTTCGGCGCGATATGCACATTTTGCAACGAACTCTGCCTGAGCAACTTCTCGTAAATCTTGACTTCGTCCGAGGCGCGCAAGTTGTACGGCACTTTGACAAGGATAATGCGATCCTGCAAGGCTTCCGACTTCTTGTTGCCCACAAACGATTGATATTCATGCTCATTGGTATGGCTGGCAACAACCTCATCAGCGTAGATCATGCTGAAACGCCCGGTCTTGATGTTCTGCTCCTGACTCAATGTGAGTAGCACATACAGAAATTTTTCATCCGTCTTGAGCATCTCGACAAATTCCATAAGTCCTCGATTTGCGATGTTTAGTTCACCATCAAACCGATAGGCACGCGGATCGCTTTCTACTCCCACTTCACCGATAGTTGATAAATCTATACCTCCGACTAACTCACTTATATCTTGACTTTTAGGATCGGACGGCGTGAAAGTTCCGACTCCCACTCGATATTTTTCACTGAACGCGAGACGTTTGACGGGGACATCTTCGATATGGCCTTTGAATTGCGTATCGATTATATAGCGGCAATGAGGACACAGGTCGCCCTCAATGTAGAGGCCAAATTCTTTTTCGACATCGGCGCGTAGATCATTGGGAATGAGGTGCAGCGGCTCCTCGTGCATAGGGCAATCTTTAATAGCATAGATCGCACCCTGCTCAGCGCGGCTGTAGGCTTCCAGTCCGCGTTTCATGAGGTAGACAATCGTTGATTTGCCGCCGCCGACGGGACCCATCAACAACAGGATACGTTTGCGCACTTCCAGACGTTGCGCCGCCGAGTGGAAATACTCGACGATTTGTTGCAGGGGCTTCTCGATGCCGAAGATTTCCTGATTGAAGAAGTTGTAGTTCTGCTCGCCATTGCGTGCTGTTTCAAAGCCCGCATCCATAATCATATGATAAATGCGCTCGTGCGAGAGCCGCGCTACTTGCGGCTTTTTCGTAGCGATCTCGAAGTACTGAGCGAACGTCCCTTCCCACTGTAGGTCCCGTTCACGGTCCCTGTATTCTTCTAACCGTTTCACCAGGTCCATAATTCACCCTCTCTGTTCTATATTGTCAGGACGATGGTACGAGCATCAACTGCTGTTGGGACTCGACTTCTCGCGTCCCGCCAGGCCAACCGGTACATGTTATAAGGACGATGTATGTATTACGAATTAACGGCTCTATTGATTTCAAAAGGGCTGGTTTCTTGCTCGACACATCGAGTTATAGAACCCAGCCCTTTCTGTACTCTGCTAAATGGAAGGTGAACCGCTCGACCTGGTCGAGCTAGAGAATCAGCCCTTTCGTTTTTAAGTCGTGACAGGAGGTGGATTCCTTCCTGTTTTATTCTCAATTTCGGTCCCATTTTCCATTCCTGGCAGAGATGAAACCTACGAGATTCCGCCACATACATGGCTTGTAATCGTAGCATACAGTACAGATAGACAAGTGTCAAGAGTAAAAAAGAGCTTTCATGGGGGCTTTCACAACACTTTCACACATCCACTAAGGATGGCGTTTTAGCAAATTGGAGTCCGCCTACCCTCAATGCTCTTATAAGAGAGACATTCTTAACGGGGCTTCGACAAGCGGTAATGCCACTTTGACGATGGTGCCATGAGAGTCGCGGCCATCTGGGGACTCCAGGGAGATATGACCGCCGATGCTGGCAACCCGTTCATACATGCCGCTCAGCCCATAATGTCCCTGCGGGCTGGCGCACGTATGCTCGGCGTTCTCCTGGCACTGGCGCAGTTCGACGGGCAGACCAACGCCGTCATCCTGGACGCGCATGATGATGGAGCCATCCTGGCGACTGATATGTAGCGCGACGTTCCGCGCATGAGCATGTTTCTCTACGTTAGTGAGAGCTTCCTGCCCAACTTTCCAGAGCGTCTCTTCGACGGGCGCGGCTAGCCCTTCGATGTCGGGGTGAAGATCGTAAGTAACGCGCAGACCAGCGCGTTGCGCCATGTCGCGCGCGTAACTGGCAAGGGCGCGGCTGGCAGGTTCGCGCTCAAGAGCGGGCGAGCGCAGATCGGCGATAGAGGCGCGTAAATCGTTCATCGTGGCGCGCGCAATCTCTCCGGTGGCTTCCAGTTCGTGATCGCAGCGCTGCGGGTCGCGCTCGCGCAGACGCCGCGCCGCCTCAAGTTTAATGGAAATGAGTACGAGGGCGTGGCCCACCGTATCGTGCATCTCGCGCGCCAGCCGTGTGCGCTCGCGCAGCACCGCCAGTTCCTGCTCTTGCGCAACAGATTCGGACAGGCGGCGATGCGCCTCCTCCAGTTCGGAATGCGCCTGCGCCAGTTGTTGAATCAGCTGATTACGTTCGTAGCGTTCGCCAATCAAGTGCTGCACCACCATCGCAAAGGCAGTGAAAGAGAAGTAAGCTATACCGACACCAAAGAGCGCGCCAAAGTCGATCTTGCTTAATGGCAAGGTGAGGATACCTTGAAAAAGGCAGAACGTCACAAACACGATGCAGATAGCTATAATGAGACGCCATGTTGCAAACATCGCATACGATAGACCCATGACGATGAAGAAGCCCCACGAGAAGCTATTGTCGATCAGCGAGAGCAGCATGAAACCAAGATAGAGACCAAGCCAGAAAGGGAGCGACCAGACGAGTGGCAAAGGCCATTCTACTGCGTAATTCTTGAAGATAAACCGGCTAAACATCGCCAAAAAATAGACGCCCAGCACTACGAGAGAGAGCGCGGCAATAGCGAAGAGATGCCAGTCATGCAAATAAGCAGGATGCGCATCGAAAGTGCCTTTAGCGGCAATAATGATAGTGATGAGGCTAATAGCCGTCCAGACAATATTCATTCTGGAAAAAGAACGCCAGAAACGTTCATCGGCTTGCTCGATTTCGCATTGCACATTCTGCATGGGTCTACCTGCTTCTAATGACTGGTAACGACCAAGATCGGTAGTGATCTGTCATTCTTCGCTTTGCTTTGTCATTCTTCGCTTTGCTTTGTCATTCTTCGCTTTGCTTTGTCATTCTTCGCTTTGCTTTGTCATTCTTCGCTTTGCTTTGTCATTCTTCGCTTTGCTTTGTCATTCT
>JBOGTO010000150.1:0-13426 GCA_050695155.1 Ktedonobacteraceae bacterium | reverse complement strand
CGCAAGGGTCGCCTCTACTATGAACGCCCGTCTTTCCCCGATCGTCATCATAGTAGAGGCGACCCTTGCGGTCGCCTTCCCTCTTTCCTCGACTTGTAAATCACCCTGACGAATTTAACCATCCTATTGACAGAATCACGCGCAAAGTCCATAGTAGAAGAGACATTGATGGAACGGGCGGCGAACGCTTTTTGGATACTCGGACCCGACAAATTTTACAACAGACGGCGCAGTATTTCGCGGCGCGACAACGGCAAGCCTACCTGGTGGGCGGCTCGCTGCGTAACATGCTGCTTGGAGAAGCCTGTAGCGACTGGGATATTGTTGTTATAGGCGAGGCGCACCGTCTGGCGCGTTCGCTGGCCGATGCGTTGGGCGGCCATTATGCGCGTTTGCATGACAAAGCCAGTCGTGTGATTGTGAAGGCGGAAACAGGTGACATGACCCTGGACATCACATCCCTGCGTGGTCTGTCGCTTGAAGATGATCTGCGGGCGCGTGATTTCACCGTCAACGCGATGGCCGCGCCCCTGGACGAAGCGCTATCCTTGCATCTGATCGACCCTTTGCATGGAGAGGAAGACCTGCGGGCGCGCCGCTTGAAAGCTGTAAACGATAGCGTATTTCAAGCTGATCCTCTGCGTATGCTGCGCGCGGTGCGTTTAGCAGCCCGCTACCAGTTCAGCCTGGACAGCAGCACACAGGCGTTAATCCGGCGAGACGCCGCGCTCCTGCCAAAGGTGGCTCCAGAACGCATACATGACGAACTGTACGCTATACTGGAGCAAGATGGCGCAACCACTCACCTGCGTTTGCTGGATGAATTGGGACTGCTCACCACGCTTATCCCCGAATTTGTTCCAGCGAAAGGGATGCGCCAGCCCAACCCGCATTACTGGGATGTCTTCGATCATTCGCTCGAAACCATCGGGGCATTGGAACTGGTCGCGCGTGCATCAGCAGAGAATAGCAGTACACCCGCCTATCTCACTCCCAATATAACAACTACCACATACCTCGCCACTATACAAAGCGTAATAAAAGAGGCAGAAGCACAGGGCATTTTCTCTCCGGCGGAATTGACGGCTCCGCGCATGAAGATGGCAGCTTTGCTGCACGATATTGGCAAGCCTGTCACCTATAGCATAGCTGAAGGCGGCAACATTCGTTTTTATACGCATCCACAGATGGGCGCGCCCATCGCGCTGCACATCACGCGGCGGCTCAGCGCCAGCACAAAGGATCGCCGCCTGGCGCAACTGGTCGCGGCTCATCATATGCGCCCCGGCCAGCTTGGACAGAACGGCGAAGTGACGCCGCGCGCTATTCGCCGCTATTTCGTAGACCTGGGGCCAGCAGGTATCATGGTCGCGCTCTTCTCGCTGGCCGATCACCTGGCAACCTTCGGGCCGCAGCCGCTCACCGACGCCTGGGAGCGGCACCTGTCCGTCGTCAGCTTATTGCTGACACGCTACATCCGCGAGCGCGACAGCATCTTGCCGCCGCGCCTCTTATCGCCGGAAGAGTTGATGCGCCGCCTGAAACTGGAACCCGGCCCGCTCGTCGGCCAATTGCTGGAAACCATCGCCGAAGCCCAGTCCGAAGGCGCCATCCACTCTAAAGAAGAAGCTCTCTGGCTGGCCGAGGAACGCCTCTCTACTCTTAATGATAGTTTGTAGCGACGCCAGGGCGAGTGCTTCGCGTGGCGGGCGGGGGTACTCGCGCATCCCTCTCTATCTCCTCCTACCCCGCAGGGATTGTCACTCTGCCCTGGCCGGTGGGCGGCATATTGGGGCCGGAGCCAACCCAGCGAATGGCGGTACCGATGGCAGTTACTTCCATCCATTCGTTGTTGTGCAAAAACTCAACTTTGATGTCTACGCCAATTACGCCGTCTGCGCCCAGTTGATCCGCCTCAAACTGCATACGACTGAGGGCCAGTTCGCGCGCCTGGTACATCAACTCGGTGTACTCTCTCAACTCGCCCTGGAAGTTGCTTTTGATGCCAACCAGCCAGTTGCGTACCGCGCCCATCGAATAAATGCAGTTGCCGACCACCAGCCCCATTGGCTGGAAACCTTTATCGACCACCAGCCAGAACTCCTGGCCGCTCAGGTCGGACGTAAAGGCGCGTCCCCGGTAGCCGGGGCGCACATCCATTGCATTGCGTGGATCACCCATTCCTGTTTATTGCCTCGCTTTCATCTTCTCATCATCGGAGAATTTCAGACCGATGTTTTCTAGCATATGGCAAGGACGCGCTAAAGTCAACCATATTTTTGCCAGGCCAGGTACCATTTTTTGACAACGCGGGTAGAATAGGTTAAAGTACAGGTGTTTCAATTTATTACAGGCATGACCCGTGAAGTAGAGGCTCAAAGCGATGTCCACGGCCGCCCGCAAACAATATTTGCAGATAAAAAGCCAGCATCCCGACGCTGTTCTTTTATATCAAGTTGGGGATTTCTATGAAACATACGACGAGGATGCGTATACCGCCTCGCGCGTGCTAGAAATCGTGCTTACCAAAAAAGTCTATAAGGACGACGAGGGAAATGTGCCGATGGCCGGCATACCCTTGCGCGTGCTGGACAATTATGTGGGCAAACTGATCCAGCAGGGCTATAAGGTGGCTATTTGCGAGCAGGTGGGTGAGGTTGGCAGAGGCCCGGTTGATCGCGCCGTCACGCGCATACTCACGTCGGGTACGCTTTCCGAGCCAAACCTGTTGCCGGCGCGCCAGAATAACTTTCTGGCGGCTATTGCCAGTGGGCGCGCGCAAACGGCGCTGGCAGCGGTTGATGTTAGCACAGGCGAGTTTAGCGTCACCTGGTTCGCACCCGACGAGTTGCCCGCGACGTTAGAGGCCGAATTGCAACGTCTCGCCCCCAGCGAATGCCTGCTGCTCGAGGGCAACCACGCGCAAAGCTATAAACTACCCTCCGAAACCATGACACTTACACCGTGTCCGCCCTATTTCTTTGAGCCAGAGGCGGCGCGCGCGCGCCTGTGCAAGCTCTTTGGCGTACAATCGCTCGATGCCTACAGCTGCGAAAACGCGCCCCAGGCCATCGCCGCCGCTGGAGCAATCGCGGCCTACCTGGAAAAGATGAATGTAAGACTGCTCTCGCTCTTGACCGGATTACGCTCCTATCGTACCAGTAGCTACATGACGCTGGACGCGCACACGCAGCGTAACCTGGAGCTATTGCAGGGAGCGCGCCGCAATTCTCCACAGGGCAGTTTATTGAGCATACTGGATCGCACCATTACTCCTATGGGCGCGCGGCAGTTGCGACTAGCTATTACGCAGCCATTACTGGACCTGTCTCAACTTGAAGCGCGGCTAGATAGCGTTGAAGAACTCTACGAAAGTCCCGCTTTGCGTAGTCGTTTTATCATGTGCCTGCAACGCCTGGGCGACATGGAACGTATCGCCGGACGCGCGCGCCAGGGAACAGCTATTCCGCGCGAGGTGCTGGCATTGCGCGAATTTTTACAGGTTATCCCGCAGGCGCAAACGATGTTGCGCGGCTGCAATGCTGAACTATTGCTCAAGATGGCGGACGAGATGGACGCTTGCCCGCAGGTGACAGCCTTGATCGACCAGGCATTGACACACGCTGGCAATGACGAAGAACGCGAAGACGACGGACGGCTGATTCGCGCAGGCTTTCATCCCGAACTGGACGAACTGATCGCATCCATTCGTGATTCGCGCCGCTGGATCGCCTTGTTAGAAGCGCGTGAGCGCGAACGCACCGGCATCCCGAAACTCAAAGTTGGCTTCAATACCGTCTTTGGCTACTACATCGAAATCGGCAAAAGCAAACTGGCGCTGGTTCCATCCGATTACACACGCAAGCAGACACTTGTGAGCGCCGAGCGCTTCATCACACCCGAACTGAAAGAACACGAGGCGCGTATCCTCAGCGCGGAAGAGCGTATCGAAGAGATGGAACGCAGCATCTATGCCGATGTGCTGCGTCAAATTGGCGTTTATTATCCGCAGTTGATGGCAACCGCCAGGGCTATCGCTGCTCTGGACGTATTGCTCAGCTTCTCCGAGGTAGCCGCCCACCAGGGCTATACCCGCCCATATCTGGAACAGAGCAGCGCCATTGAGATCACCGGTGGACGCCATCCCGTCGTTGAACAGGCATTGGACGGCGATACCTTCATCCCTAACGATACACACATGGACGCCGGACAGGATGCGCGTATTCTGCTGTTGACCGGGCCAAACATGGCGGGTAAATCAACCTACCTGCGGCAGGTGGCGCTGATAACGCTGCTGGCGCAAATCGGCTGTTTTGTGCCTGCGCGGAGCGCGCGTATCGGGCTGGTTGATCGCATCTTCACGCGCGTGGGCGCGGAAGACGATATTGCTTCGGGCAAAAGCACCTTCATGGTCGAGATGGAAGAGACCGCCACCATCCTGCATCATGCTACGCGGCACAGCCTGATTATCCTGGACGAAATCGGGCGCGGCACCAGCACTTATGATGGGCTGGCTATCGCGCGCGCCGTCGTCGAACACCTGCACGGCGTCACGCTGGCGCGTACCCTCTTCGCCACTCACTATCACGAACTGGCAGCGATGGCGGGGGAATTACCCCATTTGCGCGTGTACATGATGGCAATCAGCAATGAGAAGCCGGATGAGATTGTTTTCCTGCATCATGTCATTCCCGGCAGCGCGGGGCGCAGCTACGGCGTACATGTAGCAAAACTGGCCGGTATGCCGCGCAGTGTTGTACAACGCGCCGGCGAAGTTCTCAAGCGGCTGGAAACCAGCAGAGAAGGGCTGGCAACACAAGCCTTCGCATATAATGGCAACGGAGCTATGTCAAATGGCAACCTTAAACGCATGGTTGCCGAAGAGAATGGCACATATGCCGTAGGAACGCGGGCTAGCGTGCCAGCAGTCGCTTATGTATGGAAAAGCGAAGAGGCTCGCCTGGCCGCGCAAGCGTTGGAAGAAGCGGATGGAAGCGAAGCCGACCTGAACACGATTGACCTGTGCGCTATCACGCCCCTGGATGCGCTCAATCTCCTGTTTCTGATGCAGAAGAAAAGAAGATCGCTATGACTACCTCTACTACATACTTTTCCCGCGTACCCATTTCTGCGCTGCCGCCGGACGTGGCCGAACGCATCGCGGCAGGCGAAGTAATCGAACGACCCGTTTCCGTTGTGAAAGAGCTGCTGGAGAACGCGCTTGACGCGGGCGCGCGAGAGATTCGCGTCGAGATACGCGGCGGCGGACTGCGTTTGATGCGTGTCATCGATGATGGGCATGGCATTCCCGAAGATGAACTGGAACGCGCCTGCGCGCGCCATTCAACCAGCAAGATACGGCACGTTGAGGACCTTGAGCGATTGCATACACTGGGCTTTCGCGGCGAAGCCCTGGCGAGTATCGCCGCCGTCGCAGAAGTGAATATGGTGAGCCGCGCCATTGAAAACGAAGTAGCGGGCGAGGAACATCCCGCTGCCTCGCTGACCATACGCGGTGGTGAAGTGACTGAGCGCGGGCATAAAGCGCGACTACATGGCACGACCGTCACGGTGCGAGACCTGTTCTATAACGTTCCGGCGCGCCTGAAGTTTATGCGAGCGACACGCACGGAGGCCACGCATATCGAACAGGTGGTGCGGCGCTATGCCACCGGCTACCCGGCGGTGCGCTTTCAACTGATGCAGGAAGAGCAGATCACTTTGCAAACCAGCGGTTCCGGCGACCTCGCCACCACGCTGGCGGAACTCTACAACCTACCACTGCTCGAGGTACTTCATCCGCTCTCCGCCGCGCTTGAAGAGGGGAGCGCACATACCTTTCACCTGCATGGATACATCGGCAACCGCGCGCTGGCCCAGAGCAGCCGCCAGCACATAACCATCTTTGTCAACGGGCGCTGGGTGCATTCGCGCCCGCTCTTTGACGCTATTGAAGCTGGTTATCGCGGCCTGCTGCCAAAGAGCAGGCATCCCTTGCTGGTGCTGCATATCACGCTGCCGCCGCAAGACCTGGACGCCAATGTACACCCGGCCAAGACTGAGGTAAAGCTGCTACGCGAGGCCGAGGTAAGCAGCGCCATCACAAAAACGCTGCGCGCCGCCTTAGAGCGCAGTCCGGCTCTGCCCGAAACGTTCGGATTTCCTGGTCCGGGGTTGGTTTACCAGCGCCATCTGCCCGGCATTCGCCGCCGGGGTCTGCATGTGGCGGAATCAACAGGGGAATACCAGGCGCAGCAGGCAGGTCCGACATCGGCTGAATTGCTGGCAACATTGCAACCCCTGGCGCAACTGCAACAGGCGGTGATTCTGGCCGAAGCGCCCGATGGTAGCCTCTACCTGATCGATCAGCATAGAGCGCATGAGCGTGTCATCTATGAACACCTGCGCCGCACCTACGCGGGAGTACAGGCGGCGCATAATGGAGGAGAAAATGGCGAGGAGCAATGGCCTGATACAAACCTTTTGTTAGAGCCGGTAGTGCTGGAGTTAAAACGGCACGAGGCAGACATCTTTGAACAACGCCTGCCTATGTTGCGCGGTATGGGGCTGGAGTGCGAGCGTTTCGGCGGGCGCAGCTTCCTGGTACGCTCGGTACCTGGCAATGCGGAGCAAGTGGTGGGACACCTACCGGAACTGGCGCGCCTGGCGGCAGAGGATAGCAACGACTGGCAGGATCGCCTGCTCATTGGGCTGGCGTGCCGTTCCGCCATGCGGCGTGGCCGCGTCCTCGGCAAGGATGAGCAGCGTTCATTGATTCACGCGCTGGCACAGGCGAACGCGCCAGCCGTTTGCCCGCACGGAAGCCCCATCATCCTGCACTACAGCCGCTCATTCTTGATCGATAGATTCGATTGGTGATGGCTGCAAGCTTCCCCATCATTGACAATCCGATACTGGCACCCTACAATGGAATTGGTACTTCGGATTAGCAGCAGAGGAGTATACAACTATGGTTGCGCAGCCGTATCGCACACTTATGAGCGTCGAAGACTACCTGGTGCTTGACCGCGACAGCATTGAGGCGCGTTACGAATATATCGACGGTTATGCCTACATGATGTCCGGTGGCACTCTCAACCATTCCACCATTTGTATCAACATTACAAGTCTACTTCGCAATTTGCTACGCCATAGTTCCTGTCGCGTTTACAATTCTGATGCGCGTGTACGTCTCTCAGCACTGCGTTATGTCTACCCCGATGCTACTATAAGTTGCGATGAACACGACCAGGGAACAGGCGATACCATCCACTTCCCACGACTCATCATTGAAGTCCTCTCGCCCAGCACTGAAGCATATGATCGGGGACAAAAGTTTATCTACTATCGAACCTGTCCCACTATTATGGAGTATGTCCTGGTGGACACTCAACGCCAGGCTGTAGATGTCTATCGCCGCGCCTCGGCTAACCTCTGGACCTTGCATCTCTTCAGTTCTGGCGACCAGATTGACCTTACCAGCATCAATGTCAGTTTTCCCATTGCTGCATTCTATGAAGGTGTTACGCTGTCAGAAGATGCAGAGGACGACTAAAACCGTTACTTCGCATCTTGCAGGATATTCTTATCTTCGCATTGACTGCACAATCGCCTCGGCCACGAGCAGGAAGACCACGTCGAGGGCGAGCAATACCGCCAGGGCAAAGTCGATGTAGAGGGCAATGGATGAGATTGATAGCAGGAGAGCGTCATCGAAAATGAGAACCTTGCTGGCCCAGAGCAATACGAGCGTGATGATGCCGAGGATGAGCAGGCCACCGACCAGCCAGCGCGCGCCGCGCCAGTCCTGGCGGCTGGGCCAGAGTTCCGATGTGACGGTCAGGATCAGGTAGGGAGCGAAGATCAGCGTCCACCAGGGCCAGCCGGGGCGCAAGAGTTGCAGGTGCGTGCCGACGTTTTCCCAGAGCGTGTATCCGGTGGCAATCCAGTAGAGTAGCAGGAACATCAGGATGCCGCCGAAAAGAGGCGCGATGCCGCTGAAGCCATCGCCGACGTAGCTCATGATGCGGCCATGCGGGCGCGTGTACTGGACTTCGCCGAGTTGGAGCGATTGACGACCAGTTTTCTGCGCTATACGCCCGGCATTACCAGAAAGAGCTTTGGGCTTGATGTGAAAAAGGGAGATGCTGGTGATGCGAAAGCCGAAAGGGTAAAAGAGCAATACGACAAAGGCATGACTCAATTCGTGCAGCATGACGCCGGGCGCGTTGATCCAGAACCAGATCAAGAGGCCGCGCTCGCGTCGGAGCCGGTAGCCGATCTCGTCCACGCGCCGCCGCAGGTTACGCCGTGTAAAGCGCAAGAAAAAGAAAAGGGCAAAAACGCCCAGAATTTTTATCCAGGGCAGATACTGGTTAAGCTGCGCCATCTGTTTTGGGTCCATCAAACTCCTCTGCGCCATCCACTAACTATTTCGCCATTATATTACCCTACTTTTTAAGAGGTTGCACATCCGCGATGGTAGCAGGCTCCGCCTCGCGGTAGTCCTCGTCCAACGGAATATCATACCCGCTCCAACGATGCGGTTTGCGTTCATAGTATTTACACCACAGTCCAAAGCCCAGGATGCCTAGCGCGAGCAGGTAGAGTACCTTATCGATGCCGAATTTGTCGGCTACACCACCTACGCCTAAGATGACGGGAATAGAAAAAGCATTGAAGAGCATGAGTTGCAGAGCCAATACGCGACCCTTGATCCATTCGGGCGTTTGCTCTTGAATGGCCGTTTGAGCAGGGATATTGATGAAGTCGATCTCCACGCCAGCGGCGAACATCAACAGCGGCGCGATAATAAGCTGAACAGCTTGATAGCCTCTCAGAAGGGTCGCAAACAGCGATAACGCTATAATTGTAATAGCCAGGCTGATGCTGCCAACGAATATGGCACGCGACTTGCCCAGACGCTGTGTAATACGCGGCATGAAAAGCGAGCCGAGAACCAGTCCCACACCGGCAGGCGCGAAGACCACCGCCATATAGTTAGGCGCGAGACCAAACAGGTGCGTGACCACCGGCGAAGCTAGCTCACCCAGCACAAGCAGAAGAATACCCGCGAAAGAGAGCTGGATTACCGGCAAAAACAGTTTCGGCTGGCGGCGAATGAAACGCCAGCCCTGGCGCATTTCGTTCCACAAATTATTAAGTGCGCCAAGCGACTGCGAGCCGATATTTTCGCGCGGCGCTCTGACCGGCTTCTTAAAGGCGCTGGATGGGATCAAGGCGATCAGTCCGGCGCACACCACGTAAAGGATGCCAATGGCGACATACAGGGTGATTATCGGAGTAAACTGCATACCCAGGATGGTGAAACTGTGCAGGACGGCGATAAAGATGGGCGCGAGCAGTAAGAAGCCGAGAGCCTGTGAAAGCATAAATGTAATATTGAAGAGAGAGAGCGCGGGCATCAACTCCTGCTCATTGACCAGCATAGGAATGGAGGCACCTTCGGCTGGACTGAAAAACTGTCCGATACAGGAGATAAGAAAGGTGAGCAGGTAGACCGGAACCAGTTGACTGCTATTTAGCAGTAATGAAACCACAAAACCAAAGGTGGCAACGGCGCGCAGGCAGTTGCTATACCACAGTACGCGCCTTTTGTTGCGATGATCTACCAGCACCCCGGCGGGCGCGCCGATGATGACAGCCGGAATACTGAAAGCGACAATTGCCAGGCCAATCAATGTAGTCGAGCCAGTCTGGGTCTGAATGAGTATCAGCAAAGCATAATTGGCTGAGTTTTGGATGGTCATGGAGATAAGCTGGGCCAGCCAGAGCAGCAAGAAGTTCCGCTTCTTGAGCAGTGTAAGGAAGCCTCCCTGTTGATTGGCTAGAGCCATACCTTGAACTCCCTGCCTTCTTTTACGTGTCCATGGCGCGCGAGATCACCTGTTTAGTGCGTCTCTCAACTTCGGCACGAGGCAATAATACACGACGCCCGCACTTTTCGCAACGTAGGCCAATATCCGCTCCCAGACGGACTACCAGCCAATCGTAGCTTCCGCAGGGATGCGGCTTGCGCAGGCGCAGGCGGTCTCCCAGATCGATATGCATTTGCGTCATCGTTTGTCACCTTATATACGTTGGTAGAGTCTATATTGTTCGATGTAGCGCTCAACACTTTCGGGCAACTGGTATTTGATGGGTCGTCCCTCCGCGACGCGCGCGCGCAGGTCTGTCGAAGAGATCTCCAACTGCGGCGCGGCTATCACCAGCAAGCGCGGCTTTATACCCGGCAGCCGCGCTTCCAGGGAATCGAGATAGCCGCTTTCCTCTTGATAGCCCGGTCGCCGCACAGCAACCAGGTATGTCAATTGTGCCAGAACACCCGCCGGGTCGTGCCAGATCAGCAAATCTTCCAGACTATCCCAGCCAATTAAAAAATAGATGGCCGTTTGCTCCCCCCATTGCTGGCGTAACAGGCGCAACGTGTCAACCGTATAGGATGGTCCGGGCCGGTCCAGGTCAACGCGCGAGATCGAGAAATGCGAGTTGCTGGCAATCGCCAGTTCCAGCATTGCCAGACGATGTTGCGCTGTCGCCAGCAACTCGCCCGACTTGTGCGGCGGATGCCCGGCAGGCACAAAAACCATTTCGGCAAGATCGAGCGCGTGATAAGCTTCCTCGGCTATTACCAGGTGTCCATAATGAACAGGGTCAAAGGTACCGCCAATTACGCCTACACGCCGCATGTCTGGCGATGGTCTGTAATATTCCAACGATTAACCGCTCCTTAAAGGAACATTTCTAGCAAAGCAGAGCTATTTCTGCACAGCCTTACGAGTATTCAATGGTGATTTTATACATCTCCACCTGAGTTTTCGACCAACAGGTCTACATTTGGCAAGGCTTTGTGCAGAGCGCACATTACCTCGGTGACAGTCTCATACCGCCCGCCCGGCATCCAGAAACGCAGCGTAAGCATCACGATTTGCGCGGTATAGCCCGTGTTAGAGCCGGTCGTGCCGCCGAACGTGCCAGTGAAACGACTGACCGCAACAGTCGGTTCAGGCTTGAGCAGCACATTCTCGATCTCGCGCACTACCTTGAGGATGAGCGCGGGCGTTTCATCTTTATTAAATTCTTCCTGGGGCAAACTCAGTGTAATGGTGGCGCGTCTCTCATGATACTGGGTATTGTTCACGACAGTGCCACCAAAAACGAGCGCGTTGGGAATAGATACATCTTCGCCGCTTACGAGGCGCAGGCGCGTGGCGCGCAGTTGCACATTCTCCACTTCCCCCGTGTAAGTAGCGGTCGTGATCTGATCGCCGATATGAAAAGGGCGCTCCACCAGGATATATAAGCCGGCTACCAGGTCCTTCAAGATGTCCTGAATGGCGAATGTGAAGGCCACTGTCAGCGCGGAAATGACCGTCACCGGCACGGCAATCGAAACTTGCCAGAGCGACAATATCCAGAAAACGATGATCGTGAGCGTAATACCATAGACAATACGCGCCAGCAAGGTGCGAATATTGATGTCAAGGTGCCGCTCCCCCAATCGCCCGATGATGAGCCTCATCACGGTTCGCCCAACACCCATGCCCAGCCCGATAATCAGCAAGGTCAGGATAATATTTCCCAGGATACTGAAAAGCGTGTTCGTGACATCGATGCGCTGCCATCCTGTGATAATCTTCGACCAGAGCGAACCCAGGAAATTAATATTCGTGGGGATCAAGAACAGCACAAAAACAATAGCGATGAAGATGAAAGGAACGAGAATAGCAACGCCAATGGTCTGTATAACCCAGTCATCTAGCACCGTCGTTTTCATACGGCGTACAGCCAGGCGGCGCGCAAGGTATCCAATACCCAGATCAGCCAGGACAATCACAACTAGCAAAACAATACGCAAGATCAAGTCTATCATTTTAACACCATCATAAAAAAAGCTCAAAATACGCGCAATATTGACCAGAATTATACTACATAAGCGTTCTTCGGCATAGTGCGGCCACAAATCCTCTAAATAAAAATAGCCCTCCCCTTTAGCCGGGGAGGGCTGATCTATATCACTCTGCTACGCCGCTCACTGGTCGATAGACGCAAACTATTGCGACTGATCTGAGGTGAGGGCTGCGCGCAGCAGAGGTTTCGCGCGCTGGAAGTAGGTTTTGGCAGTCGCTTCGGGTATATTCAAGGCCCGGCCAATTTCGGCGAAACTTTGCTGGCCGGTATAACGCAGGCGCACCACCGAGCGATAGCGGGGCGATAAGCTCGAGATTGCCCGCTGCAATCTCTCCTGGAGTTCGTGTTGTTCGGTGATCTCTTCGGGTAAGGGGCTGGGATCGCGCAGCGAAGCTAACCACGATACGTCTTCTTCATCTTCGTTCGATTCCAGCGCGGAAAAAGGGACACTGCGTTTGCGCCGCAGTTCATCCAGGCAGCGGTTGCGAGCAACCTGAAATAACCAACTGCGTAATGGTTTATCCTTCTTCAATTTGGGTAACGACAAATACAGTTGGAGGAACACATGTTGCAAAACATCGCAACTTTGATCGTAGTCTCCGAGAATGTTGCAGATAAAATTCAACAGAAGTGGGCGATAGCGCTGTACGAGCGTTTCAAAAGCGCGCTGGTCATTAACGAGGCTTTTCTGAGCCAGTATTCCATCGGAGCAATCCTGTAAAGACGTTTTTGTATATTCTGCTATTTGCATGACGTTGATACTTCCTTTCTACATTGCGCCGTTCATCTTGTTCGGCCTTAGCAGTATCACACGCCTCAAGCATAATAAGTTCCAGTGTAGATTACAAGTAATTATTAGAACGATAAGCTCTTCCTTTAGTCTCTCTAAGTGACAACTAACATAGATTAATAGGAGCCGCTATTTATTAGAAGAAGAGAGTGCTTTTTTAATCTTATTCTAAGGTATCTTTTCGTCTATTGCGCGATTTTTCGTCTGTCAGGCGAGAAGGTTCTCAATGTTTTCGAGGAGCCTGGTTACCGCAAAGGGCTTACGTATCAGAAGAATACCGCGTTTGCGAATCTCTTCTAGCGGGGGGTTGCGCGCGCTCATCAAGATAGTCGGCGCGTGTTTGAGGCGTTCAATAGACTGGAGCCAGTCATGCAGTTCGAGGCCGTTCATATCAGGCAGGCTATAGTCCAGAATATAGAGGTGAGGCGTAAGTTTAGCGATAGCATCGAGCGCGTTACGCGCGTTGATATGATGAATAGCAAGATGAGATGTCTGCTGGTGAATAATCTGGACAAGCAGATACCCAATATCCTCGTCATCTTCGACGATAAGAATTGTTTTAGCAGAAGTATAGTTGGCTTTGGGCGCGAAATACATGTCTTGACATTCCTCTCCAGCCTCGTAGTTAGTGAGAAACCAGCACTTTTTACAACACGTAAGACAAAAGCAAGGTGTTTCACTGGAAAGGAGCGTCAAGTTTTTGCG
>JBOGTO010000149.1:0-7081 GCA_050695155.1 Ktedonobacteraceae bacterium | reverse complement strand
GGTCCTAGTAGAGGCGACCCTTGCGGTCGCCTTGCCCCTCTTTCCTCGACTTTCAAAAAGCTCTGCGTCATGGTCAGGCGTTTTCAAGGACGCGAGCAAACGCCTGGAGATAGCTTGAGTCGGCGCATTGCTTGCGTAGCATCCAATACTCCGCTCCCCAAAAGAGATACGCATACAGGGAAGTCTGCGGTTGAGACCAGCGCATACAAGTGTTATAGTTAGCGATGACCTGTTCCGGCAAACAACTATACATGCCCTGCCCGGCGGGATTGGGGGAAGTCGTCACCGTCTCCCACGGTTCCGCCTGCCCCTCGGCAACCATCAGTTGTTGTCCATGCGCACGAGTTGAGGCAAATAAGCGCTTCCACCTTTGCTGCCAGGGGCGCTGACTGCCATCCAAATATAGCGTTTTGTTCCCAATGCTCATCAGGGCGTGACGCGGGTAGTAGTCAATCCCAACCATATCCGCCATATGTTGCGCTACAGCGAGTGAGTCACCCTGATCGCGCGTCCGCCACCATTGGGAGAGACGCACCGGCAAAGAGGTCGGCAAAAAGCCGTTCATCATTACTGGTCTGCCGGGATCGGCTTTTCTGAGCGCTTCGACTTCTTTTGCGACAAAGGCTGCATCCAAACGCCAGCTATGCTCTACCCCCAGGGGATCAACGGCTTCGTGTTCCAGTTGCCAGGCGACGATGCCTTTCCGATCTTTATAGCGTTCTACCAGGCGGGCGATAAATTCTGTCGCGGCTGTCAACAGTGACGGGTAAGCTGCTGGTTTGATAAGGGTATGTTCTGGGAAAGGTTGCCTGAGATGGTGCGCTGGCACAAAGAACTCAGGGTAGCTAAAGGTTTTCAGGGGGCCAACGCACAGAATGATGCGCTTTCCTGCTCGTTCGGCGGCATCGACCTGCCAATCAAGCTCATCAGTATAAAATAGTCCAGGCTCAGGTTCCATACGATTCCAATACGCACCTAAACGAATGAGGTGAAATGGATAGGCGAGCAATGTTTGCAGGGTGGTTCGCGCATCTAATCCCAGTACGGCCATTTGCGGTGTGCGAAAGCTGATTCCGAGCAATGTTGAACGACGAGGTTCAATTGGTAGATGCTGCCATGCATCCGTCAGAGGTTGTGTTGCCTGCTTCAAACGCAGTTCTAAAGCTAGCGGTAAGGTAAGCAAGCCGGCAGCGCCAATCCCAAAAGCAATGGATTGCAAGCCTTTGCGTGAAGCTTTGTCTGTTTTCTGCATAGATGTCCTTCTTTGAATTAACTCACCTCGGCAAAGTACTCAAAAAGCATCATGGACAGGAAAAACCAGATGGGCAACAGTTTTGTTGTTCCCTCTCTCATCGAGGCTCGCTGGCTCTTATAAGCGTACCACGCTTTGATCTTGGGAAACACACTGGCTCCTATAAAGAGTTTATGCGTTGGGAGAGCCTGTTTTTCTTGAAACTGTGGGTCTGTAGCCATGTGTTCGGGCGGCTTGACTCTTGCCAGCACTCTTTTGGGGAACGTTACATACCATAAGGGAATATCATGAAAGCTAGTTTTTTTCAGCTCGGTGATAATCTCAGAGCAGGTGATATGATCCGCGTGTCCGTAAAGCCCGGCAAGATCGTAGGTGATAAGTAGATCAGGTTGTTCCTGTTCGATCAATGTAGCAATGAAAAGCCTTAGTTCTTGCTTTTTTTCGTGCAATTCGCCATCACCAAAGTCCTCCTGGATCAACCGCGAGATACCGAGGATGGTTGACACCGCCCGCGCTTCTCTTGTGCGAATCTCTTTGAGGCTTTCTTCGCTTATTGCCTCGCGGGTTCCTCTTTCTCCTCTGGTAAGCAAAGCCAGCGTCACTGCACTCCCTCCTGCCGCGAAGCGACGCAGCGACCCTCCGCAGGTGATAGCTTCATCATCGGCATGGGGGAAAATGACGAGGACATGGCGAAACCGCCTCGTATCTCTCAAAGGCACAGAAAAATCCGTGACGACAAGAAAGCCTGCTATCCATAGCAGAGGAATGATGAGGACAATACTCAAGAAAATCACCATCGTTTGTTTCTTGCTTTCTTCACACGAGTCGTCTGGCAGGCGTTCATCTCTGCCGCATTGCTAAAACACAAAGGGAATGAAGCGCCTGGTGCGCTGCATATAGGCAACATATGGCTGGCCGATGGCCTGAGTGAGCGCCTTCTCCTCAACACGTACCCGGTACAGGTGGCCGACGAGTACGCATATCAGCAAGGCGAGCAGGCTGGCCCAGTTTGTCATGGCAAGACCTACCCCAAGCATCGTCAAGAAGGTCCCGCTATAGGCAGGATGGCGAATAGTGCGGTATGGGCCGTTTTGCACTACCTGCTGATCGGCTGATACAGCGACATCGCGGGTAAAGTAGCGACCCAGCGACCAGATGGCATACCAGCGCAAGGCGACACCCAGGAGGATCAAAGCCACTCCCGTACCAAAGAGCGCCGTTCGATGCCAGGGTATCGCTGCTGCCCGCAACAACCAGGCGAGCAAGAAATTTAAGGCGAGGCCAATCCATTGTAGTCCAATCAGGATGCTCATGGAGCCACGATCCTGTACCGATGCTTCCTTTCTGGAGACCTTCGCCATTTGCTTGAGCGCGCCGATCACTTCTGGCACATTCCAGACCAGGCAAGCAGCCAGAAATATTATGGCTGCTTTCGCGTCGGTATAAACCAGTGGCAGCAAAGGCATCCTCCTTTATAAATTGTCGCCCAGCGTCCAGTTTTTGGCCCAGCGCGGGTCGGCAGGCTCATCGACTCGTTGGTAGCGAATGTCGGTGGAAAGCCTGGGCCGCTCCAGGGGGTCATGGTTCAGTGTAGCGGCATGGATCATATAGGGACTGTGAATCACCATATCGCCAGCCTCGTAGTCGGCGATCAGCCAGCGGCTCTCGAAGCGATTCGCCATATCCACCAGGTTCGTGCTGATCCAGCCGTTCTCGCGCATGTTGCGATTGTAGGCGCTGATGCGTTCTTCGGGCGGCAAATCAGCATTCTTCACGCGAAACTCGGCCTCCATCTGGCGTCCCACCGCGTCTGAACCTTCCAGGTAGATCACGCCTCCCATTTCGACCGGCGTATCACCTAACGGTATCCAACTGGTACAGAAGTAGTCGGTGCCAGCGCGCAGGTAGATCAGGTCGTAGTGACCACCCGTACAGTGATCTTCGCCAGCTTGAGTAAAACGAATAATCTTGCGCTTATGCAAGTAGGGCTGTCCTTCCAGAAACGCCCGGTAAAAGTTCCAGAGACGCGGCATAGTGCAGAGGTCCTCGTATTCTTGTGAACCGACGATCTCAAAAAAGGTTTTCGCTCCAGACAGGATGTTCTCAAAGAATTGATTGCGGAAGCCCAGAATGGCCTCTGGATCAAAGAATCTTTTCAGCCAGAGGTAGCCATGTTGTCGATACTTTTCCCACAATTGCTCCGCCGGAAGATTCGGGTCGGTCGGCTCAAGCCAGCCCAGTCTCTCCGGTGTCATTTCCAGTGTATACCCATTGCTAACCAATGGCTCGCTAAGAGATCTCACGCGCTCTTGTTCCTTTCTAAGGGGGACAGGGACGAACATTTCAAGCAGATAGCGGAGTCGCCCAACACTTTCCAGCCGCTCGCGCATCTGATCGAAGGTGGTGGTAATGTTATTCTCTATAACTTCCATACGTTGATGAAGCAAACTTGTTGTATGAGTTTATATTCGCAGTATATGCTGTGGACATGACAGGAACATGAATGTTGCCATCCTGTTTTGTCATCAATTTGTCATAAACGGCTCATTCTTCTCTAAACCTGATGAACTTTAACGATCAAAGTCGGGCCTGTCATTCCTCGCTTCACCTGTCATTCTTCGCTGCGCTCAGAATGACATTTCCGGCTTTGCCTGGTAATATTCATTAGGAAATGACAGTTGCGCTATTCCGGCTGGATTGATCGCGGGCGCACGCGCCCTGACTACCCCTTGACCTGGAGCGCGCTCCGGGTTATATACTTGCCCTATGAGAACAGAACTGACAATTCAACAGGTCGCGCAACGTACCGGGCTGAGTATCGATACGTTGCGCTATTATGAACGCATCGGGCTGCTGGAGCCAGTCGAGAGAGCATCGAACGGCCATCGCCGCTATACACAGCGCGATCTCGACTGGATCGATTTGCTACTCCGATTGCGAGATACCGGTATGCCTCGCGCGCAGATGGTGTACTTTGCCCAACTGCGCCGTCAGGGGTCCGCGACGCTCACCGAACGCCGCCTCCTGCTCGAACAGCACCAGCACTCATTGGAACAGCATATGCGAGAACTGGAGCAGCACATGGTGTTGTTGCAACAAAAGATTGCTCGTTTGCAAGCGCGCGAAGCAGAACGAGACGCTGCATCTTATGCAGTTCGCGCCTCTGGATACAGTGAAACCACCGGGAGTACCAGCAACGTAGAGTGAGAGTAGGGATTCGACTAAGCACAATGATGTAGATTCGTAAACACGCAAACTGCGCGTGAACATCAACACGGGCAAGGGGCGCGTTCCCCGGTTGCTCGGCGTTTTCGCCGCTGTGCGCATCATGAATACGAAAATGGCACGCTCACAGTTCCTCGGTGGTATGACAATGGGGCTGTCGATGGCCCTGCACGAGGAGAGCGTCGTGGACCGCCGCTTCGGCGACTACGCGACCCATGATTTCGCAGCGTACCACATCGCAACAAATGCCGATGTCGGCACAGTTGACGCAACCTGGATCGACGAGGATGACCGGCACGTCAGCCCAATGGGTGCCAAAGGAATTGGCGAGATTGGGATCGTTGGCACCGCCGCCGCTATCGCCAATGCCGTCTACCACGCAACCGGCATCCGTGTCCGCGACCTGCCCATCACACTCGACAAGCTCCTGCCGGATAATGCATGAGCAGGTCATCGATCATCAATAGTGCTGCACAGTTTTGTGGAAAAGGGTTAAATTGGAGGATCTCAGGATGCCTCTGTGTATCAGCACAATCGTGCATCTACATTCCCACCCTCGGCCTATATTGTATCGCTTCCGCCAGGTGATTCGCCATGATTGCATCGCTGCCTGCCAGGTCTGCAATCGTCCGCGCCAGCTTAAGTACGCGGTGATACGCTCGCGCCGACAGATGCAATTGTTGCGTGGCGGCTTTTAACAATCTCTCGCCCGGCGCATCTGGCTCGCAATAGGTTCTCACCTCGTTTGGCCCCATCTCGGCATTGCATTTCAGCTTCGTGCCTTTGAAACGCTCCAATTGCCGTTCACGGGCAGCCTGCACGCGCTTCCTGATCGTGTCGGAGGTCTCGGCTTGCCTCCTGTCCGACAACTTCTCGTAATCGACGCGCGGCACTTCTACATGAATGTCGATGCGATCTAGCAACGGGCCGCTAATCTTTTTCTGATAACGCGCAATCGCCATCGCTGAGCAGGTGCATTCCTTCACCGGGTCGGTGTAATAACCGCAGGGGCAGGGATTCATGGCAGCAACCAGCATGAAATTGGCGGGATAGGTGATGCTTCCCTGCGCGCGCGAGATTGTTACGACCTTATCTTCGAGTGGCTGGCGCAACACGTCGAGCAGGTTCTGCCCAAATTCGGGGAGTTCGTCAAGGAAGAGTACGCCGCGATGCGACAGACTGATCTCGCCGGGGCGCGGGATGCGACCGCCTCCGACCAGCCCGGCATGGCTGGTGGTATGGTGCGGCGAGCGAAATGGACGCTGCATCATCAGCGGCATATCGGCGGGCAACATGCCACTCACGCTGTATATCTTCGTGACATCGAGCGATTCCTCGATTACCATGCGCGGCAGAATAGAGGGCGTGGAACGCGCTAACAAGGTTTTGCCCGATCCCGGCGGGCCGCTCATCAGAATGTTGTGTCCACCACTGGCCGCCACCTCTAAGGCGCGTTTCACATGCTCTTGCCCGCGCACGGCTGCCATATCCTGACCATATACCACCGGTTCGGCTACATCGAGCAGGTGAGGATCAGGGATGTATGGCTCAATTTGCCGCTCGCCGTTGAGATGCCCCACCAGTTGGCCCAGCGTTTCTACCGGATAAATAGTGACCTCGCGGATGAGAGCCGCTTCCATCGCATCGGCGGCAGGCACAAAGACTTCTTTTACATGCTTTTCACCGGCTAAGGCCACCATCGGCAGCATCCCGTTGGTATGGCGCACCGTGCCATCCAGCGACAATTCCCCCAGGAACAGGCACTGCTCGATCTTCTCGTCCGGGTTGATCTGACCTGCCGCCACCAGTATTCCTATGGCTATAGGAAGATCATAGGCCGGGCCTTCTTTGCGCAAATCGGCGGGCGCGAGGTTGACCGTGATACGTTTGAATGGGAAGAGACAACCACTGTTCTTGATGGCGGAACGCACCCGCTCTTTCGATTCGTTGACCGCCGCGTCGGGCAGCCCCACGATGTTGAACGCTTGCAGGCCATTGGAGAGATCAATTTCGACTTCCACCAGCGCGCCTTCCAACCCGATAACCGCGCAACTTTGCACTTTTGCCAGCATAACCCTGTACCCCCTCATCTTATTCCACGCGCATTATGCATGAGTTAGAAGAAAAATGCAAGATATTCAAGCTTCATGCTATGCTTCTACGTTTGAGGGCAATACTATTATCTCTTGCCCCGGCTTGAGCGCCATATTGAGGTCATTGGGCGTGGTGACAAGTCGATTACTGACATAAATATGGATTCTTTTACGCAACTGACCCTGCGCGTCGCATAGTTGCTCCCATACCTGGGGATACTGATGCTCCAATGCGTCCAGCAGTTGCTCAAAAGTCTCTGCGTTCAACAGCAATTGGCTTTTGCCACCGCTGAAAACGCTGAGGGTGGAAGGGATACGCATAATTACCGATGTCTTATCTTGTTCATTCATTATTCGTAGCCAGGCTTTTTCTAATAGAACGAATTTCTAGCTTAGAGTATAGCACATACACAACAGTAGCAAGAGAGGCGACCGCCAGAGGCGAGCAAGCAAGGCGACCGCAAGGGTCGCCTCTACTAGGACGACGACAGTAAACTCCACCGGAATCATA
>JBOGTO010000148.1:0-4327 GCA_050695155.1 Ktedonobacteraceae bacterium | reverse complement strand
GAATGACAGCCGAAGCGAGGGATGACAGCCCTGCTGAGTTCACGCCTCTGTCCATGTCCTGGTTCCAATTTTGTAATGAGACTAACAAACGTTTGTTAGGCTATTGACTTTGCAGGCTTTATATTCTAAACTGAGCTTATAAACATTATGTGATCTTTTTAAACTCCTCTTTGTATACCATTGTCCTGAGTGGCATCATCTATCCGATCTCGAACGACAGCAAGAAAGGAGGGCGCGTTTTTCGTAAAGACTGACCACGTTGAAATCCGGCCTTTCAATCGCTTACCGTATAGCAGTTGATTAACGTTTCGCGGAAAAAGGAGGGTAGCCCAGTGTCATCAGTTCAAGAAGAGAACACGGGCAAGCGCAGCTACGAGCAGAAGCTCTCACGCGCCATTGGCGTGCTGGGGAACATCTGTATCACCGTCTCCGGGATCACGCCCACTGCCTCCATCTTTATCATCGCGCCGGTCGTCTTCGCCAATCAGGGGAGCGGAGCATTTCTAGCTTTTGTGATCGCCGCCGTCATCGGCGTTGGCATGGCGATGTGTTATGGCGAACTCGGCTCCTCGTTTCCCATTGTTGGCGGCCAGTATTCCATAGTAGCGAGAGTGCTGGGTCGGCCAGTTGGCTTCCTGGCTTTCGCGGACTTTTTAGCGCTGGCCGTCTTTGTCCCCAGTTCTATCGCGTTGGGAGCAGGGCAGTATGTCGCCGTCCTGTGGCCCGCAGCCAGCAATGCCAACCTGATCGGGCTTATCATCATGGTGATTACGACGCTGGTTGCCATCTTGCATATCAGAACCAACGCCTTTGTCACAGGTTTCTTTTTAGCCATCGAACTCCTGGCTGTCGGAACCGTCACCGTGATAGGTCTCACGCATATCCACCAGCCATTGAGCATCCTGTTCTCGCCACAAACGGTGGGTCCTCATAATGTCATCACTACCATCTCGCTCGGTGTGCTGCTGGCCGGCGTCTCTACCGCCATTTTCGCCTACAATGGATACGATGCTCCGATTATTTACTCTGAGGAGATGACCGGTTCGCGTCGTGGTGTAGCAAAGGCGGTGTTCTGGTCGTTAGGCATTACCATTGTGGCGGAGCTTGTTCCGGTCACAGCGGCTCTGCTGGGCGCTCCATCTCTGCAAGGTCTGGTCGGCTCGGCTACTCCCATGTCGTATGTGATAACAGCGCTGGGAGGCAATGTCGTCAATGCGCTGGTAACGATTGGCGTCCTGCTTGCCATTTTCAATGGGAATATCGCTATCATGCTGACCTACGGACGTATCGTGTATAGTTCCGGGCGCGACAAAGCGTGGCCTGAGCCGGTTAGCGGTTGGCTGGCTTCGGTTCATCCTCGCTTCAAGTCTCCCTGGATCGCCACAATGGTAGTGGGCTTGATCGGCGCGTTGCTCACCTACTTTTCCAATGTGGCTGCACTCGTTACATTTACCGGCGTACTGCTCATCGTGTTGTACGGGCTTGTCGCGCTGTCCGCCCTGGTGAGCCGCTTCACACAGCGAGGCCTGGTGCGTCCTTACAAGATGCCTGTATGGGTATTGTGGCCCGCTATCGGATTGATAGGATGCATAGTTGTCTTTACGCAGCAACTGTTCTCCGACATGGGCATCGTTGCTGCTATCCTGCTCGTGGCAGGCATCTACTATGCCATCTACCTGCGACCGCGCCAGAAAACGCACTGGATAATGCTTGACCCGGCGCATGGAGGTGAGATCGAGCCGTTGGTAGCAGAAGCTGGCGCGGGTGAATAGATCAGGAGACATGAACATGCGGGCAAGAGAGTTGGGCATTGTTATTGGGACCCTGGCACCGGGTCCCAATAACGCTATCACGGATGTGCAGGGGGTGCGCGTCGGATTCACCACCCTTATCGAAGGTGAGGGCGCGCTTGTCACGGGGCGCGGACCCATCCGCACCGGCGTAACGGTCATCATGCCCCACGAGGGCAATATCTGGAAAGACCCGTTGTTCGCGGGTTGCCATCGCCTCAATGGAAACGGCGAGATGACCGGACTGGAGTGGGTAAAGGAATCGGGTACGTTGATGTCGCCGGTCGCCCTCACCAATACGCATAGCGTAGGTGTTGTGCGTGATGCACTGGTGCGCGACGCCATTGCCATGCATAGCCCGGAGGACATCTTCTGGGCCTTACCGGTCGTTGCCGAAACGTATGATGGCCTGTTAAACGACATCAACGGTCTGCACGTCAAGCCTGAACATGTCTTTCAGGCCATTGAAAGCGCGTCCGGCGGAGCAGTGGCCGAGGGCGCGGTTGGCAGTGGTACCGGCATGATCTGTCATGGTTTCAAGGGTGGCATCGGCACCGCCTCGCGCGTAGTCAGCGCCGAGTCTGGCGGCTACACGGTGGGAGTGCTGGTACAGGCCAATCATGGACGCCGCGAGCGTTTGCAAATCAACGGCGTTCCGGTGGGCGAAGCCATTCCCGACAGCGAGGTTCCCGTGCCAGACCCGCTCACCCAGGGGAGAGGCTCCATTATCGCCATTGTGGCGACGGATGCGCCATTGATTCCCACGCAGTGTACGCGGCTGGCCCAGCGCGCGGGATTGGGCATCGCTCGTACAGGCGGCGTCGGCGAACACACCAGTGGCGACCTTTTTCTCGCATTCTCAACGGCCAATCGTGGCCTCCCGGCCAGCGAGTATAGCGACACCAGCCCGCTCACCGTGCCACTGACGATGTTGTCCAACACCTACATCACAGATCTGTTCGACGCCGTTGTAGAGGCAACCGAGGAGGCCATCGTCAACACGCTGCTAGCGGCAGAGACGACAACAGGGCGTGATGGCATGACAGCCTACGGCCTGGAGCCAGCACGCCTCGTCGAAGTGATGAGGAGCTATGGGCGTCTTATTCCCACTCAATCGTAGCGGGTGGTTTGGAGGTAATGTCATACACTACGCGATTGACGCCTGCTACTTCGTTGACGATGCGATGGGAGACGCGACCTAGCAGGTCGGGGGAGAGGCGCGCCCAGTCCGCCGTCATGAAATCGCCGGTGGTGACGGCGCGCAACGCTACCACATTGGCATAGGTGCGCTGGTCGCCCATGACGCCCACGCTTTGCAGGGGCGTGAGTACGGCGAAAGCCTGCCCAAGTTCGCGGTAGACACCGGCGCAGCGAATCTCTTCAATGAAGATGGCATCGGCGGCGCGCAGGGTCTCCAGCTTTTGCTCGTCTACCGCGCCGATGATGCGAATAGCCAGGCCAGGGCCGGGGAAAGGATGCCGCCACACCCATTCTTCAGGCAGGCCAAGTTGCAGGCCGATCTCGCGCGCTTCGTCCTTGAAAAGCGCGCGTAACGGCTCAACCAGTTGAAATTGCATGTCTTCCGGTAAGCCGCCTACGTTGTGGTGCGTTTTGATGCGCGTCGCGGTAGCGGCGGTGTCGTGGCTGGTACTTTCGATCACATCGGGATAGAGGGTACCCTGGGCCAGAAATGCGATGGTGCCGCCTTCTTTTGCCAGCAGCGCGGCCTCTTCCTCGAAGACACGAATGAATTCTGCGCCGATGATTTTGCGCTTCTGTTCGGGGTCGGTCACGCCGGCCAGTTTCGCCAGGAAACGCTGTCGCGCATCGACAACCACCAGTGGGATATGCAGGTGACGGCTGAAGGTCTCTACCACCTGCTCGCGTTCGCCTGCGCGCAGGCAACCCGTATCGACAAAGACGCAGGTGAGTTGACCGCCTACAGCACGATGCGCCAGCAGGGACGCGACCGCCGAATCGACACCACCCGAAAGTCCGCAGATGATACGCTGATTCCCGACACGCTGGCGAATCTGCGTCACCAGTTCGTCGATAACGGACGCGGTAGTCCAGGTGGGTTGGCAGCCGCAAATGCGATAGAGGAAGTTGCGCAAAATGTGCTTGCCCTGCGGCGTGTGTGATACTTCGGGATGGAATTGCAGGCCGACCATGCCCTGCGGACTGGCGATGGCGGCTACCGGGTTGCTTTCGGTGCAGGCCAGCGTTTGAAAACTGGGGGGCAATTGATCGACGCTATCGCCGTGACTCATCCACACGGGTATGCGGATGGCGTGAGTATCAGGGGGCTGATCGAGCGGGTTGGTCTGAGCGGCGGTCGCGTCGATGCCAGAGAAGATGCGGAAAAGCTGCGCGTCGTGGGCGGCCTCGACCAACGTTTCCAGCGTGGCGGGGCCATATTCGCGGCGTCCACTGGCCGGGGCAACGTGTCCACCCAGTTGATGCGCCAGCAGTTGCATACCATAGCAAATCCCCAGAACGGGCAGGCCACTGTGCAGAATAGCTGGATCGCACAGCGG
>JBOGTO010000147.1:0-36477 GCA_050695155.1 Ktedonobacteraceae bacterium | reverse complement strand
AGAAGGTTTGGCTTGTGGAATATTGACCTGCGGCCATTATTCCACAAGCCAAACCTTCTCTCGATATTATACGGTTGCGCCATAGACGAGCGATTTGAGGATGTTGAGCAATTCTTCATCCTGGTAGGGTTTGACGACATAGGCGCTGGCACCCAACTGCATCGCACGCTGCTGGTGCTTGGATGCGGCACGGGAGGTCAAGACTACAAGAGGCAGTGTGCGATACTGCTCCTGGGCGCGCACGGTCGCCATTAGCTCGTACCCATCCATGCGCGGCATTTCGATGTCGAGCAGGACAGCCGCCGGGGTCTCACGCGAGATCATTTCCAGCGCCTCCACGCCATCACGAGCCAACTGCACATCCCAGCCATTCTGCTTGAGCATATTACCAACCACGCGGCGCACACTGGGGCTGTCATCCACCACCAGGATATGCTTGCCACTCGCGGCGGTCTGCGTTTGCTTAATCGGTGTGGTCGTTACAGTTGTGCCACGCGGCGCGGGGCTTTGAGCTACAGCAGCTCCTGCCAGAGCAACCGCGTTTTGCGCTGCCGACGTAGTTCCGCGTTCGCGGCGCAGAGGCGAGGAAGTGGGAACATTAAGCGCAAACCCCGCTGCTCCTGGACGCGGTGACAGCAACTCGATCAACTCAAGGATCAGAATAACACGCCCATTGCCCAGTACGGTGCCACCAGCGATACCATGCACATGCCGCAGATGTGGCCCCAGGTTCTTCATCACCACATCCAGTTTACCACGAATGCTATCGACCACCAGCGCGACCCGGTGGCGATCAGTACGCACCAGCAGCACAGGCGCTTTCTCATCGGGCGTCGTCACAGGGAGATCCAATAATTGGGAAAGCATAATGAGCGGGTAGAGGTCATTCTGTACGACAATGGAGGGTCGCCCGCTGGACGTTGATTGCTTGAAGTTATCCAGGCGACCAATGGCCTCGACCATCACGGTTGGAATAGCATACTGATTTTCGCCCACCGTCACCATCATAGTGCTTTGAATAGCCAGGCTGGTAGGGAACTTCATGGTGAAGGCAGTTCCCTGACCCGGCATTGACTCTACCTCAAGAGTTCCACGCAGGCGAGCGACGCTATCGCGCACAACATCCAGACCAACGCCACGCCCGCTTTCTTCGCTCAGCACCTCGGCAGTCGAGAAACCGGGGCGGAATATCAATTCGATGATATCGCCTTCGCTCAATTGCTGATCGGGACTGATAAAGCCACGCGAGATAGCCGCGTTGCGCACGCGCGCCGGGTCAATGCCCGTACCATCATCGCGCACCATAATGACCACCTGGTTTCCTTCATAAGCCGCCGAAAGCTTGATCTGGCCGGCAGAAGGTTTGCCACGCTCCTGGCGTACCTCTGGCGTCTCAATGGCATGGTTCACCGCGTTGCGCATCAAGTGCAACAACGGGCCAGCAATTTCCTCGATAACCGTGCGGTCAACCTCGGTTTCCTGACCCTCTAACACAAACTCAAATTCTTTATGTTGTTTGAGGGCTACCGCGCGTGCTGTGCGATACAGGCGCGGGATCATGGTTGACAATGGCACCAGGCGAGCTTTCATCAAGCGATCCTGGAAAGTGGTATTCAGGCGATTTTCACGGCTGAAGACGCCTTCACAATCACGGATGATGGCATCCATTTCATTGCTCAGGGTGGTCATGTCCGAGATACCTTCGCTCAGACCACGCGCAAGCTGGTGGAACTCTGTATAGCGGTCCAACTCCAGCTCGTCAAATTCGGCCAGATGGGCGGGTTCAACGCGGCCATTAGCATTCTTCACACCGTTATGACCGTTGATATTACTATTTCCCTCACCGGGCATTACCTGCACGGAACGTCCGCTCGGTAATGTGGCCGCCTCGAAGCGACTCTCCAGTTTCTGGCCTACATCGCGTAAGCGGTTGCTACTCACGCCTGCATCCGAAACCAGGCGCACCAGGCGCTGCAATCGTTCTTCCAGAATGCTGCGGTTCACCAGCAATTCACCAAAGAGATTGACCAGTTCATCGAGCTTGGTCAATGGCACACGCACGCTGAGATCGCCGCGTGCCATCTGCTGCATCCCCGCTGCCCCGGCACCGACGCCTACCAGATTTGCATCGACCACATTTTTAGCGACGGCCTCTTGCAATATGACGGCCTCGCTGGCCTCAATATCCGCCTCAAGTTCCTCATCCATAACATGCGCCAGGGCTGGTTGCTCGCCCAGGATTTGATTGTAGCGTTTGCGTAGCAACTCCACCGCCGCTGCGCCTTCACCACTCGCGCCCTTTTCATTGATAAGCATATCAAGAGCTTCAGCCGTATCCAGAATAATACTGAGTATGGCAGGCGTGATTGGAATGGTCTCCTCCATCACGCTATCAAGCAGGTCTTCCGAGATATGGCAAAGGTCAGCAATGGAGCGAAAGCCCATCATACCCGCCGCGCCTTTAAGTGTGTGCGTTGCGCGTCGTATACCCTGAATGGGTTCAAGATCGGTCGGCGCATTTTCGAGACTGGCTACAAACATACTGATCGTTTGTAGATGCTCTTCCGCTTCCAACCGGAAGATCTCCGCCGCTTCCTCGCCAAAATCCGACGCCTGGGGCGAAACATAGGGTGTCGTTGGTACAGGCGCGGAAGGTGTCGCGGACATAGGAGACATCGATAGTGTTGCCGGAGCAGCAGAAGCCGATGGAGCAATCTGCCGATCCAACGAATACGCGCCCGGCACCTCATCCACGTCGCCGGTGAGCGTACTGAGAAATTCGCTGCGCACAGCGATCTCAATCTCCTGGCGCAGGCGTGCTTCAAGCTCACCCGGCGATTCACTGGTGCCTGAGCCTACAACGCTTTCCTGCAATTGTCGCCGCGCCTCAAATTCCTCGCGTAGTTCACCGCGTATCTGGCGTTCTAACTCGGCGCGCGTCGCCATCGTCAGCGGGCGATTCTCATATTCTTCACGTAACTGCGCTTCGATCTCTTCCCGCAGTGCAGCAATAGCAGCATGACGCTCAAAGGTAACGCGCTCGTGTACGGTATCGCGCGCTACTTGCTTCTCCCAGGGACTCCAGGTTTGGCTGGATGGAGCTACCTGCAATTGATCGATGGCCTCGCCGCAAGACTCGATGGATGCTTGCAACTGTGCCATGCTTGCCTGCATCTGCTCATCGGTCATCTCGACGCTGCCAGTCATCTGCATCAGCAGGTCCAGCACCTTTTTCAATTTGCTATTCGCTACCCACATTACCGACAGGGGCAGGTAACGTCTCACCTGCTCTGGACTGTTGCGCAGGTTCAGACCCATCGCTTTCCCGGCCCACTCCTCCATGCGGTCGAGCGCATCCCTCGAGCCGTCTAGGAAACCTTTGAACTCGGTACGCTGGGCTTCGACAACGGTAGCAGCAAGGCGCAATTGCGTAAGCGTCCTCTTGAGCGATGCGGCCTGATCTTCCACAACATGGGCATCCTGCTGCATCTGATGATAGATTTGCGCCACTGACGACCCATCCGCCTGCGCGGGCAAATTCGCGCTACGTTCGCTTGAGAGTGGCACGGGCACGTTAGCAATAGGATGCACTGTTTCAAAGCTATACCTTTGCTCAGGCACCTGAGCAGGAGCTACTTCGCTCTCATCAGCAACTGGCAGATTTGGCGTCACGGGTGGGCTGGCTGGAACTGGAATATGATGCGCGGAAGTTGCCAGCATTTCCAGCGCGCTGGGTTGCGCAGGCTCGAAAGATGCAGCCGGGGCAGCAGGCAAGGGTTGGTGAGGTTGTGTTTCCTGTTGAGCGCGCACATCCGCGCTTGACATGGGAACCGGTTCTTCCGGCCAGGCCACGTCTTCGCCGATAGTGGCGCCCGGTGTGCGGAAAGATGCCAGCATCTCATCCAACGAAGGAATGGCGGGGAATGCCTCCGCGCCTGGGCTTGACAGCGCGGACGCGCTAACTGGCTCTTGCCAGGGCGTTTCGCTTGCGCCACCTTGCTCAGTAGTTGTCCGGGCTGCTAGCTCTATTTGCGCCCGGTACTGTGTATAATCGACGTCATCTTCAGCGATAACAGCATTCTCATCGATACCTTTGTGAATGCCATCAACGAGGCGATGGACACGCGCAAGAGAACGACTCAGCAGTCCCAGGGTAGGGGGATCGAGTTTGGCTAGATTGTCCAGCACATCACCCAGGATATCCTCCATGCCATGCGCGACATGAGCCAGACCCGGAAAGTCCATCATAGATGCAGAGCCACCGATGGTATGGGCGCGGCGATAGGTCTCTTCAAGAGCCTCCATGTCATCCGTTGACTGCGCCAACCGTCCGAGGTTCGTTTCGATTTCGGGCAGATAACTGTTGACCTCTTCGATGAACGAATCGAGGACTGAGAGTTTATCAAAAGTATTCGACATGATTCGCGCACCCACTCATTCTTAATTACTGTCCCAGATAGCCGCTATTCGGGAAAGGTACCTGGTCCTGACTAAATCCTGGTTGATTCTGTCCGGGGTTTCGCATACGTTGACGAGGGTTAGGCCCTGTTTGTGGTTGTGGCGCGCCAAAGTTCTGTTGTGGAACTCCAGGCGTCTGATTGATAGGCGGGAAGTACTGTTGATTCTGGTTCCCAAACGCCTGTCCTTGCTCACCGAAATCGAATTGCCCGTCAAAATTTTGTTGGTAGTCGAAACCACCCAGATCGCCAGAGTGCTGCCCCATCCCTCCGTTAAAGGTCTGCATTCCTGGCTGACTGCCAAATTGCTGCCCATTAAAATTCTGCTGGTTGCCGTATGCTTGCCCATTAAAGCCCTGCTGGCCGCTAAATTGCTGCCCATCAAACCCCTGCTGTCCACCAAATCCTTGTCCACCGAACTGTGGAGCAAAACCAGGTTGAGGGCTAAAATCTTGCTGGTTGCTAAATGCATACTGGTACGCGCCAGCGTTATCAGGCTCCTGTGGCTGTGGCAAAGAGAGAAAATCGGATGAAAAACCCGAATTCCAGTCGTTGTTCACACCCATATCTTGCTGCTGATAGTACTGGTCGCCATTGCCAGACGGCAGAGCTTGCATCGGGTTCATTTCAGGGAAGACATCCACCATTTGATTCGCGCGTTCTGGCAAGCGGAAGGTCGAGACCGAGGCGCGTAACTGATCGGCCAGTTCCGATAGATAACTAACGCTCATCGATGCTTCCTGCGTGCCGCTATTGGTCTGGCGCGTGGTTTCCGAGATTTCGCCCATAGCAACCGCTACGTTCTCAGACACCTGTGCCTGCTCATTGGCCGCGCGTGCGATGTCTTCGATCATCTGCGCCTGTCGTTCTACCGCAGCATAGATGGAGTTCAGGGCGCGACCCGCATCATCAGCAAGCGATGATCCCTTTACCACTTCCTGGGTGCTGTCTTCCATAGCGACGACTGCTTCATAGGTATCACCCTGAATACTCTTGACGAGGGTTTCAATACGTTTTGTCGACTCGGTCGAGCGTTCTGCCAGTAGGCGGATTTCATCAGCCACAACGGCAAACCCGCGTCCATGCTCACCGGCCATTGCCGATTGGATGGCAGCGTTTAGAGCTAGCAAGTTCGTCTGGTCAGCGATATCTTCGATGATACGGATGATTTCACTGATCTCATTGGAACGCTCGCCCAGGCGTTTGATCTTCTTCGAGGTTTCCTGCACGTTTTCGCGGATGAGCACCATTCCTTCAATTGACTGGCGCACCGCGTTCTGACCGACATTGGCGTTACGCAGAGCGTCCTGGGCGGCTTCCGCGCTCAGGCGAGCGTTATGAGCAACGTTCTGGATGAAGGTAGCCAGTTCTTCCACCGCCTGCGTGGTTTGCGAGATCTGATCCACCTGCGCCTCGGTCGCATGAGCCAGTTCGGCGGAACGATCAAGAATACGGCGCGTACCGTTAGTCACTTGTACAGCCGTTGCCTGCACACGTCCGACGACTTTCGCCAGTTCCTCAATCATATAATTAAACGAGTCGGCCAGCACACCTAGCGTATCAGGCGTCACTTCCGCCTGCACGCGCAAGTCACCATCACCCACCGCGCTAACTTCCTGTAGAAGTTTTTCGATCTGAGCTTGCAGAGCGGCGGCATCGCTACCGGCATTACCGCTGCTGACGCTGCCGCTACCGGGGGAGCCGCCCGCCGTGAAGTTCTGGCTGTCGAGGAGCGAGTTCAACGACATGGCAAGCATGGCAAACTCATCATCGCCGGTGGGGGTTGCGCGAACCGCCCGGTCTCCGCCGGCGAAGTTGCGGCACACATCCACCAGGCTCAAGAGCCGGTTCTGGATACTGCGTCGCACAAAATAGTTGACTCCCAGCACTCCTACCAGCACCACAAGCGCAGCCCCGACCACTACATACGTGAAGTTCGGATCAGCGCTACCCTTTAGTACACCCAGGATCAATAAAGCAATCTCAGGGACAGCAAGTGAGACAATAAGGCTTGTCAACAACAATGAGCTTACTGTCATACCGCTCTTATCGGTATCATTCATCCGCCAGGCCTCCTCTCCTGTGAAGCAGCTTATGTATTGAGGCAAACATCATCTGCGCCTCTTCATGACAGGCGAAACGTTTTTCGAGAACGCACTCATTCTCGATCCGCCTAAAAGTCATATCCCTTTACCGGCACACTGTCCGACCTTCTCTCCCTCTTCACTTCATGCATAATGTTGCATCTTTTCAGAGAAAAGCAAACGGGAGGCATCCAGTAGAATAACACTCCGTCTACCCAGGAGAGCTGTTCCCTCAGCGAAAGGCGCCAGCCTTTGGGGGAGCGGCGCCCGACGCGAATCAGTAATGATGGCTGCTGGTGGAATAGATACCATCTCGCTCACACTATCGACGACCAGACAAATGACCATCTCATTGAATCTGACCGATAACAGGCGCGTGCGCGGATTGTGGGGAAGAACTTCCACCCCCAGGAAAGCCCTCAAATCCACCACCGAGGCAATAGAGCCACGCAAATTAATGACGCCGATCACCCAGGAAGCAACATGCGGAAGAGGAGTCACATCCGCCAGCCGTTCCACGCCCTGAATGTGTTCGGCTTTAAGCGCCATTTCACGTTCCAGCAACGAAAATACCAGATAATTCTCGCCGACCACCGTGGCGTCTAACGGAACGTTTGCCAGGACCTGCGGGTTTGTCAAATTAGCAGGCAATACACGCGAGGCACCGGGAGCGATGCTTTCCCTTTGCGGGGGAAAAGCAGCATTCCCGTCGCGCCGCAATGCGCCCGGAGGTGATTGTGGCTGCACCCTTGCATCGCGTTGCAACATGATCAGACTCCTACAACTTCACTCGTAAGCACTAAACAAGACGACGAACGTTGCTAATCAGCTCATCTTCGTTAAACGGCTTGGTCATATACATATCCGCGCCCTGCCGCAACCCCCAGGACTTATCGAGCGGGGTATTTTTATTCGTCAACAGGATAATGGGTATATTTTTGCTGGCCTCAAAACTTTTGAGCTTGCGGCATAACTGAAAGCCGTTCTGTTTCGGCAATACTACATCTAAAACAATGCACTCCGGTTGATCTCTGAAAACTTTCTCAAGAGCTTCGTCGCCATCTACGGCGGTGACAACATCAAAACCGCTATTGCGAAGCGGCGTTGCGATCATAGCCAACTCTGTCCAACTGTCGTCTACCACGAGTACTTTACGTCCTGGCATCCTAGTATACCTTTCCTTTGTAACGACGCAATAGCCTGCGCCTGACATATGGGAAAGAAGGGCTATCGACAAGGTTACTTTTGCGTATGTGAGGTGTCTTACCTGTCAGATTGCCCTGTAACCTGGAGTACCTGACATAGACTTTACCCACGACGACGGAGTCGTGTACGCATCCCTTCATATTGCTGTAGCGGCATCCTCTGCTGCCAACCGGCAAGATGCTTCTTCACAGTGTGAACCAGCTCCACCGAGTCGAACGGTTTAGTTAAATATTCCGTCGAGCCGGCCAGGCGACCGCGCATCTTGTCAAACAATCCATCCTTCCCACTCAGCATAATAATAGGTATTGCGCGAAACTGCAAGTTTTTCCGTACTATCTGGCAAATGGTATAGCCATCCATGCGTGGAAGCTGAATATCTAACAAAATAAGTGCGGGCATTTCATCGGCCACCGAGGTTAGCGCGCTAAGACCATCACCAGCAGTTATCACCCGAATATGCTCACGTTGCAGCGTCATTTGCACAATTTTCCGCACCGTGGGACTATCGTCCACCACTAACACCGTTGGTATCGGTTCCATCATTTAGATTGACCTCCTTTGCCATTCAGATGACCAGAGCGGAATACCATCTTTTTGCGCAACGCCCTGGCCTTGATACGAAGCATCGCTGATGCGAGTGCGCGTACTCTGAGCATGTTGCCCGGCGCGATAAATCTGGTATTGTTGTATCTCCTGGTCTACTTCCATCAGGAATGCTTTCCAGACCACATTCAGTTGTCGCCCTGTGTATGAATTACCCACTTCATCATTCAACAGCGTTGTAAATACGGTTCGTAAGAATACCGCCAATCCCCGCACCGCTTCCCAGTAAAACTCTTCCAACTGCTCGCCACGCACCAGGTGATCCAGGTTAAATATTTCGCTACAGTCAAGCTGCCCGTTGACAAAAGTGGCTGTTTCCAGAATGGGGAATTGCTGCGTTGCCATCAGTTGTAACGACCCGCCAAAGCGCTTTTCCAGGTAGCTCACAATATCCGCCACCGGAAGCTGGCCGCGCCCACGCAGCGCCTTCGCATACATGCCATGATGAATCAGCAGGCCATTGATGCATTGCGAGAGCGTCTTTATCAGCCCGAGGAGATGCTGGTCAGGAGCGGAGTTTTGCTTTTGCTGCGCGAGTGTATGCTGCGACATGATAATAATGTTGGTGAGGTCTTGCTGAAGTTCGCCTTCCAGAGCGGTATCAACCATCTCCACCAGCCGCAGTTCAAACAGGCGGGCAAGGATACGCGCGACGCGCGCTTCGGGCAGCATTAAGGCCATCGCCATCGCTTGTAGCGGCACTTCGCCATTGGCAAGGCACAACACATCAATATGATCCTGGCTCAATCCCAGGCTGCGCACATCGTTGCTTACTTCGGGAAGCCAGCGCGCCATAGTCGCGCGGGTGAGCGAGTTATCGCCCATCTCTTCCCATTCGTCCGCCTGGCGCAACGCCTCAAGCAGCACACTATCGACATCCAGGGGAGTCATTCTTCCCTCTATAGCCACAACACGGCGATGAAAGGAAAAACGCCCATTGACCCAGCGCAGTGCGTGACTAATCGACTGCGTTATGGCAAATTCCAGGCGTTGCTGCATCTCGGCAGGGGTCATCACACGCTGCTCAACCAGAAAAGGCAGGGCCACCTGCATATTTCCCTGCGCAGACTCGCGCACCGCTTGCGCTCGTTGCGGATCAAGTCTATTCATCAGGCAAAGCATAGTCAGTAAATCGGGCTGGTTGACCCCTTCCTCACGCAAGGAGACGACCTGCCCCTTGCGCAGACTGATTGAAAGCGTCTCGCGCCCCGACTGTATGAACAGCGTACCTGTTTTCCCGCTCAGGGCGAGCATTTTCAATATGGATTGGAGACCCAGTGTTTGTAAATCTCCATCCATGATGAGGTCTTGCGACTCCATGATCCCTCGATCCTTTTATGTTTAAGTCTCTCCGCCAGGCCCATTCCCTACAGAAGAGAGCCTGCCAGCACACGCCTGTAAACGACCTGCTTACTATGTCAGCGCTTGCTCTACGGCGTCCAGTAAGTTTTCAATCTGAAACGGCTTGTCAATAAAAACAACGCTTTTCCCATGCGGATATACGTGACTTTCTGGCAATTCATGCTGCGTGAGCGCGCTAATCACCACAAACGCGGGCAATTGGCGCGTACCTGCCGCCGATAGGGTGCGCATGACCTGGTAGCCATCCATGTATGGCAAAAGCAGATCAGTCACGATACAATGCGGTTGCCATTCAACGCACTCTTTCAGGGCATTCAGGCCATCTTCCGCGATACGAATATCATACCGCGGCTCAAACTCCAGGCATTGCCGCATGGTATCAGCCACATGTGGATGATCCTCAACCACTAAAATACGCACCGACCGCTCATAACCCTGATATGCATGCTCGCGTACCACCTTGCCGCCGACTGCTGACTGAGAAAACCCGGCACCATTCCCGTTTTCCCGATCTGCATCATCAAGTAGAACCTGTTGAAAGACCTGCAAGTAACGTTGTAATCGCTCTATTTCAAATGGTTTATTAAGTAGAGCGACCGCCCCGATCTGCTCGAGCGTGAGACGCGAAACAGAGCGACTGCTCAAAGCGATCATGAGACGAACACGCGGCCACCCTTTATCCAACTTCGCCAGGAACGGCGTAACGAACGACACCTCATCGCTCGTCTGAGCCACCGATAGCGTAGCCACATATGGTGGGTCGTCCAGATCATACACTAAAACATCCCCCTCTACCTCCACATTTTGCGCTCCCCCTCCTGCTACCGTGCTGGTAGTGAGTATACTGGCTTCGTAGCCCCACTGCTGAACATTCGCGGCCAGGATCTGTGTATAATGGTCTTGACGACCACCAGGCCCCAAAAACAGCACTTTCAAGCGTTTACTAGATAGTGTAGCCTTGCCAGGCACCGACCATAGATGGTCGATGTTTGAACGTTGTACGCTCTCGCGCTTACGCTGATACATAACGTCTTCCCCTACCCTTACTATTAACGAACCATATACAATCCCACAATGCAGTGTACGACAAATGGGTGAGAGCAGCCATAAAAAAGCCGTGAAAACTCGTTAAGATCACATTAAAATCTTTACGCATGCGCAACGATATTACAAACTGACTCCAGATTCCATCTGGAACGCCACCTGCTCGTTAAAGACATAGCCTACGCCAGGTTCCGTGATGATGTAGCGTGGCTGCGAGGCTGTAGGTTCCACTTTGCGTCGCAACTGCCGGACATAAACGCGCAGGTAATCGGCCTCGTCGCCATATTCCGGCCCCCAGACTTCACGCAAAAGCACGCGATGGGTCATTACTTTGCCCGCGTTCGACATAAGTTGGTGTAAAAGTTCATACTCGGTGGGGGTGAGATTTACTTTCTGCTCGCCCGCGAATACCTGGTGGCGCATCAGATTCATGCGCAAATAGCCATCATTGGTGCAAATAATATCCGGTTTGGAGGGATTTTCAGCATCTTGCGTTGCCGCGCGTCGCAGGCAGGAACGCACGCGCGCCAACAACTCTTCTGTGTGAAATGGTTTTGTCTGGTAATCATCGGCACCCAGGTCGAGCGCCTGCACTTTCAGCGGCTCCTCCGAACGAGCCGATACTACGATAATAGGTGCCTGTGACATCTCGCGCACACGAATGCACACTTCCATCCCGTCAATATCACCGGGCAAACAGAGGTCCAGCAAGATTAAATCGGGCTGTTGTGTGCGCACTAACTCCACTGCCTGGCGTCCGGAATCAACCACCGTTACCTCGTAGCCATTGACCAGCAGGCTACGCTTGAGGATACGCTGAATGGATGGATCATCCTCGACAACCAGTATGCGTTTATCTTTTGTTTTCATGAAGTCAGAACTCCTTCACGGGGCAATGGGGAGAATAAAGACAAAACAGGCCCCGCCGTCGGGGGCAGGTTCTACCCATATACGTCCGTGATGCGCTTCAACGATACCACGACAGATTGCCAGTCCCAGACCGGTATGACCATCAAGGCTGTAAAACGATTTAAATATCCGCTCGCGCTCCTCTTCTGGCACGCCTCGCCCCTTATCTATGACCTGCACGCGCACACAGCGTAACGCGCCGTCCGACGATTTCTCGTCGAACATCTCCAGAGAGATGGTTTGCGCGATGACCTGTATCGTTTCATCGGGGGGGCTATGGCGAGCAGCATTCTCCAGAAGATTATACAATATGCGCTTTACTTGTAAGTAATCAACATAAATAAGCGGTAAACCCGGCTCAAACGTCACCTGAATGCGACGACCCGCGAAGGTTTGCTTGATGCGCGAGAGAGAACTATGGACGATCTCTTGTAAGTCGCTCCACTCTCTTTCCAGCGCGAGAGCGCCCATGTCAATGCGCGACATTTCAACCATAGCGTTAATCAGATCATCCAGGTGATCTGATTCGGAATCAATATCTTCCAACATCTCGCGCCGCATCTTCTCGCCCCATTCCACGCCAGGTTGCAACAGGCTGCTAACGGCGGCTTTGATGGAGGTCAACGGCGTGCGGAGATCATGGGAAACAGAAGAGAGCAGCGTCGATTTATTGCGCTCGTCGCGCATCTGGTCAGTAATATCGTGAATTTGCAAAGCGTGCGCGATCAATTCGTTATGCCGGTCATACAGGGCATAGCGCATAAGTTGGTAGTGACGATCGCTTGGAGCATTGTCAAGCAGCATGGCGAAGGAACTACTGTAGCGCGAGCTACCCTGACGACCTCTGGAAGCGGGCATACTACGCTGATACCGTTGGCTGGATTCAACCGTGTCGTTGCGCGAAGAGGAAGTCTGCCTCTGCAACGGTTCAGCTGCAATTACGCAGCGTAAAGTATTACGCGGTAGAGGGTTGAGGCGCGGCAGGTTTTCCTCATCTTCGCCCATATGTTGGAACGTTTCCGCGCTGTACTGATTGGGTACTTCAAGCGTGATAAATTCCTGAAGGTATGCCTGCACTTCATCCAGGTTACGTATACGCGGCAGCAGGCTCGCCAGAGCATCGGTCAGCGTAAGTTCCTGTATGTACGGAAAAATGGGTTCCTTTTGCGCCACTAAAAAAGGCGCTTCGAAGGCGATATTGCCCGCTGTATCCAGGTCAAGGCGCACACCACACAGGGCCTCGGCGGCGGGATTGACATAAATGCAATGGCCTTGCAGATCAACAATAAACCAGGGGTCCTGTATGTTGCGCGTAACACGCTCATAGAGGTGCGGCATAGAAAATGCTGTTCTACTGACACTGCGGGCCGGATCGAGCATTGCGGTGAAAGCGGCGCTCACATTCCCCAGCAATCCGGCGCGCTCGAGGGCCGCTTCTGCCGTGCGCATAAGCGCGGCAGCGCCCTCTTCTCTAACGGCATCGGTTGACGTAAGAGAAGCGCCCGCCCGCGTGCCGGTCCCTAATGGCGGTAGTAAGTAATCGGCTGTCAGCTTGCCAGGCCGGTCACTATCGCTTTGCAAAGTCTGCAAGAGTGATTGGAAATCGTGTTCGCTGCGTGTCAGAAGACGATCGCTGATGAAACGTAACAAACTGGTGAAGTTAATCCCAAAGGTACGTTCGGTCTCGGCGCGCACGTTTTCGAGCAGAGCCTGCTCCTGCTGCGGATCAAGAGCATCGCGCGAAGCAATTTCCAATTGTTCGATCGTTTGCTGAAAGCGCTGGCGTTCGCGCACGGCTTCGAGCAGCATACCATTATGAATGGCAATCATGGCCTGGCTGGCGAAAAGCGAGAGAATATCGGTTTTCAAAGGTGTAAAGCCACCCGGCTCAGGCGAGAAAAGCAAAAGCGCGCCAAAAACGGTAGGGCCGACGATGAGGGGGTAGCTAAAGACCGAGCGCATCCCCAGGTCTGTAGCGAAGTCCTGGCTGGCCGGAAAATGTTCGTCCTGCGCAATGTCATTCGAAACACCTGACTGGCGACGGCGCAAGGTATAGCCAATGATGGTTTGATCGCTAAGTACCTGTCTGCCGCTGAGGATTTTTCGCAGCGTATCTGCCGACAAGCCGTGCTGAGCTTCGAGGCGCAGGCTCCCGGCCCGCTGGTCAAATGTGACAATTGCGGAGGACACATGCAAAGCAGTAGCGATACCGTCGACGATGCGGCGCAAGATGGTGGCAAGGTCCATTTGCGAGGTAAGAGCGCTGGAAACTTTGCGCAATTCCTGGCGCTGGCGATCCTGAATCTGGACATTCCCCTCGGCCTGAGCGCTTTCGATAGCGGCGGCAAGCACATGGGCGACAGCCTGAATGATACGCAAGGTTTGTTCTTGCTGATAGGCTCGCAAGTTCATGCTGCCCAGTTCGAGCGATCCCAGCACACGCCCATCGACGATCAAAGGCGCGATAAGGGTGGCGCGAAGCTGCGGATGGCCGCTGAGCGCGTCACCGCACTCGACCGGCGTTCCATCAAGGCCGACCGGATACATCTGGGTGAGCATAGCGTGGGGATCATCTTCAACATTGCCACCTGTACTATCCGTCGCCACATGATCCTGATTGGCCTGCTCGCTATTTGCCATAAGCCCGGTTGGCTGCTGTTCTGCTCTGCTTCGCAAAAGACGCTCAAGCATAGAGTCTTCCAGGGGATGTTGGTGATAACGAGACACCCACTGGCCCAATTCTTGAGAGCAGATAGTGACGCGCAGAGCCTGGCGATCATGCCGCAACAGCACAATACCAAACACATCAAAAGGTATGACGGGCGCTAATTCCGAGGCGATCTGGGCATAGTCAGGATGCGGGCCGCGCACACTTGAGACGATACGCGCGACACGCTCGACGATTGAATACATATCTTCCTGTAGTGATGTTTGAATATTCGTTTCCATGCAGCCCTTCTGCTCCACCGCTAAAACGTAACCCTGACATCCTGAAAGCGTCTTCCGATAACTCAGAAGAATAAACAGAACAACACACGGTAGTACATTGTAGCATAGAATATCCTACAATGTTAGTACATATATGTAATTCTTCTCATGATTGCGAATTACAGTAGCCCAAAGGTACTTAAAACGCAACACATTGGGACAGTATACCCCGATATGCCCTTCCTTGCTAGCATGTTTCGCCTTATCGCCGGGACGATCTCAGAGAAAATAGCCATTTTCATGCTCCTGTGTGGCGCAAAAGCATGAAGATGGCTATTTTCTCTGGAACTTCTATCTATACAAGCTCGAGCAAAGGGAAGGCGCGATGCGCGCGAGGCGGTACCAGGAAGTTCTGCCGCCGCGTCGCTGTTAGAAAACGCTCCAGGCCGTTATCATCGGACTGTACCCCATATTGCGCGACTAGATCGAGCGCGGCCTGGTTTTTGCGCATGGTGGCGAAAAAATCTGCCGAAGGCACAAAGATGGTGAATTGTAGTTTTGGCTGCTGGTAGCCGCCAGGTACGTCCAGGGCATCGAAGCCTGGACCGTCCATACGGATGTGGATAGGTGTACTATCTGCCGCGCGCGAGGAGCGTTGCAACGCCGTGAGATGCCCCATACGGTGTTCGTGCTGGTACGTATTGATAGCCTGTGCATTAGCCAGAGCATCATTTGCTCCCTGGTAACTATTGGCAAAAAACGCGGGGCCACCACCATCTTTATGCTGATTTTTATAGCCAGTCGAAGGAATAGGATCAGAGCGGAACATATACTGGCAACGCTCCGTGTAAGGTTCGCTGCTTGCGTAGAACTGGCTCAGGTCCAGGATGACATGCGAAAAGTGTTGGATCGACCCATTATAAAAGTAGTCGCCAGCTTTCGTGTTCGTCGAACGCGCCGAGGCGTTGCCCTGAAAGGTGGTAATGGTCGCGGGACCCGCACTTGCCACCTGCTGGTCGGCAAAACCCATCCACATCGGCGAGTGGGGATTGATTAAACCCGCGTACGGAAGCGCATTACTATCGGCAATCTTACGCGGTATACCGATTTGCAGAAACATCAGGCGCGCGGAGGTAAAATGGAAGAGTTGTCCAAAGGCTGGTGACTGAACGAACCTGCCATTCAGTTGATCGCTACCTTGCAACCAGGCCGCAATTGAACGCAGGTTGGCAAGAGAATCGCTGCGAAATGTGAAGAGGACATCGTTCGACTCGATGGTAACTGGTACGTTAAAGGTCTGTTTAGTAAGGCCTGGATTGCGCGGTGACACGTCCGTGGGACTGGGGACGGCCTCTTCCAGGGCAAAACGCGCCGGATCAGCAAATAGGCGAGGTATATTGCCTGCTACCAGGTCTGCTGGCAAACGATGGAAGTAAGGAAGCCCATAGGAGATGAAGCTAAAAACGCCAGCCGGACTGAATGCATAGGAGTCCTCAATGGTATTGAGGGCTTCGGAGAAGATATGCTGATCGGATTTGGTAGGGGTGCGTTTCAGCCGGACCGTGATAAATAATGTATGCACCGGCCCAAAGCGAAAGATGACACCATCGATAGAGCGAGCGGGGGCAATATAATTACTAATATCGAATTGAATATCTGGCAAGGCAGATGGCGCGGCATAAGCCAGACGATGAGGAAGCCATGCCTCCTCCGCCAGGATACCAAATGTGGAGGCAGTCAGGCCAAGCACGCCCAGTTTTAGCATTGTGCGTCGATTCACTTCTCATCTCTTTCTATCTGATAGCCTTGTCTCACCCATAGCGCGGCACACCGGTGTAGAGACAGGCTTATAAAGCAAACAGAAATAGCCATTGACGGCTCTATGTTAAAAGAAAGGGCCGCTTCAGAGAAGCAGCCCTCCTTGATCTAAGCTAATCGAAGACTAGCTCAATTGTTAGCGTTAGGCGGCACACGGATTCTTCGACAGAATCTGGCGGAAGTTGTTGTAGCGTGTGATTACACCCCCACCGACTCCGGTATAGGTCGAGTTTAGCAGCGTGCCATACTGAGCATTCTGACCGAAGTCATTCTTGCTCCCCGGAATATGGTTTCCAATCTGCCAGACGCAACTGCCTCCAATATTTCTGATACTGAAGAATGGGTAGAATGCAGCGGGATTGCCATCGTCGGTATTGGGAATCAGCGTGCAGCCAATACCAGTATTGCGGTCGCAGAGGTTGGGACTCGAACTCGCGCCGGCGGTTTCGATACGAGGTAGATCCGCTTCGAATGCCATCCGGCTGTAGTTCACATTGTATCCTGAGCCTGTCAGCGGGCTGGTGAAGAGAATCGAAGTTGGATGGAGTTTGGTATTGCCATCAGGCCAGACTGGTGTGTAAGGAACACCATCAAAGCCAGTGTTGGTACCCAGGCATCCTGGTACCTGCACTAACGACGAGGAGGAGGCAGGGAAACATCCCGCATCATCTCCATCAGTTGGCTCAACATTCGTAGCGTTGCCCTCGGTATTGCCAGTTGGGCAGGTGCCACCAGGAGTGATAGCATTGGTACCGTTGCAGTAGTCGAAGTGCCCGGTCTCGTCGGCGAAGGCGATGTTGTATGAGTGGGCAGCCCACGTCACGCGCGTCTTCTCTGACGAGGTGTTGTACATAGGATGGAAGTCGTAAGGAAGGTTATTGCAGGCACCGGCGAATGGAACCTGACCGAACCCATTAGCAGCACTCGTCGTCATGGAACCAGTCTGATGCGTCGTCTGATCTCTGATGACGATCTGCAGGCCATGCGCCGTATCGTGCATTGTAACCGTCAGATTGTCTCCCGAATTCATAAACAGGTCTGCATTAGGGTCGGGAGTGAAGGTATTAATAGTGGATTGCAGCGGGTTCGGGGGCGAAGCTGGCTGCGGGACGCCGCTCTTGGTAATGAAAGCGAAATTGACATACTCTACACCAGTTAGACCGGCGCAGACGCCTGTCGCACCGGTGACGGGGTTTTGCGAGAGACTGTCAATGTTGAGCGCGGCGCACCACTTTGTGGCATCGCAGCTATTACCTGCGGGCCATGTCACCCAACCGGGAGGATAGAACTGCATCTCCATGAAAGCCGTTCCCGCATGGTTCGGACTCACCGATGGATCAACGATATTGTTATCGCTATCCGGCTTACAAGTGCTGACTTGTTCAGGGAATGACTGCGTATCGCACATAGCCATACCAAACCAGAACGCGGGATGAAGCTGGAAGTTATAGGCTTTCCCAGGTGTCTGAGGCGCGGTTGGCGAGGGATCTTTGGGAAGCGTGAGTTGATACCTCATACGATTGCCAGAACCAGCCACATTGGAGTAAAAGAGGGTCGATGGCTCGTCGTGTCCAACATACACATCTTGCCCGAAGACCGTCTCGGAGTCGTATACTTCCGTACAGGTCAGTGACTTCTGGACACAATCCAGATGCATCGGACTAGCAGCATGAGCTTTGGGCTGCATACCGAATGCCCCGGTCACCGCAAAACCGCCTACAACTGCGGCAATGGCGACCAGCGAAAATAGGATGCTCAACCTTGAGCGGCGAGAGAAGCGCATTCAATGGCCTCACTTTCAAAAAAACTCTGTTACACTACCAATCAATACCGGGATGGGACGCCAAACGAGGTAAATGCTATGCCTTAAACAGTAAGGCAAATAGTCAGACACCACAATTATAGAGGAAAACACTAACTATGGGGGAGACAAAGAGGTTATGAAGTGGTTACGAAGTGGTTGTATTTTAGCGATATATGCCAATACATGGTTATAGTTTCAGCCGTCTACTTTCTCTAATTGTATCCGCAATCAAGAAGCTGCATAACCCGTCAACTCCACATAGCCCTCGCCTTTAATACTCCTCCCCTGACTGTGACCCTGGATGCTGACCGCGCCTTCCCAGTAGCTATTGCCGGTGGATTGATAGACAACCAACTCCTGATCTTTCAATTCAGGTTGGAGGGTGAGCGACGCTTGCAACTGTGGAGCGTTGATGTCGAGTTGCCAGCCAGAGGGATAATTGACGCCCGTGATCTTGCTCTTCCAGTGGCTTAATACGGTGACATGCAGGGCGCTGGTAGGAAGCAATTGCTCCTGCGCGTTGGGCAGAATATAGCCGATATAGGTCGAGGTGATGTTGCCCAGGGCGTCGCGCAGCAGGTAAATCATCATCTCAGTGTCGTTGTTCAGTTGCAGGCTGAACCAGTCCCAGCCACCACCGCCCAGCAAGATGAAATTACCCCACTGGTGATCCATCCAGGCTTCGCCCGTTACTTTGAGCGATTGACCATGATCGACGAGGGTACCCGTCAGCGCCATGCGTGTGCGCGAATAGTAGTAGGAAAAGCCACCAATGCCGAAGGTGAGAATGCCGTTGCCATTATGCAGCGTGGCTGGTTTGAGTCCCTGTACATCGACGCGCAGCGTGTAACTTGGCATGGAGGCGGCCAGGTGATCGAGGCCATTGACCCCTTTGATGGACCAGTCATTGATGGACAGGTTGATACCTGCGCTTGATGTCCCGTTGGGAAGCGCGGCGTCTGGTTCGGTCTGGCGGCGCTGGTCAAAATGAAACGTGCCGCCCGTAACATCGCTGATGGCAAAATGCGCCGCGTAAACGGGCGGGAAGGTGCTGCGCAGCGCCTGGAAAAAGACCAGCTCAAAGCCGTAGTGATGCGTGCTGCCATCGGGCATGAGAGCATTGAAATGGCCGGTGTAGTACCACCACTCGGTGAGGTCGCGGTGCGCCGCCTCGTCCTGTGGGAAGCGCACCGGCGGCAATACGGTGGGTGTAGGCGATACATTGGCCTGTGGTAATTGCGTAGAAGTAGACGGGATGCCCGGAAAGCCGCAGGATGCCAGCAAGACGGGCAGCAGCACACACAGAATAAGGAGGCTTTTGCGTTTCATGGCCGTTTCCCTCCCATCCCCGCGTCCTGTGTGGGCGATACATTCTCGGCCTCGCGTGCCGTAAGCTGCTCAATCACAAATTGTTCAGAGTGGGTAGATGGGCGGCGCTGCACACCGGCGATGGGTAGCCACCAGTTCCAGTTACCCAACAGGCGCATGGTAGCGGGAACCAGCAAACCGCGCACAAGCGTCGCATCCAGCGCGACAGCCAGGGCCATACCCAGTCCCAGCGCTTTGACCAGAATCATATCCGCCGTTGCGAAACTCGCGCTCACCACCACCACAATGATTGCCGCGCTGGTAATGATGCCGCCACTGCGCTGCAAGCCAAGCGCGACGGCCTGTGTGTTGTCGCCCGTCTGCCAGAACGCCTCCTGCACACGAGATAATAGGAAGACCTCGTAATCCATCGAAAGCCCGAACAAGGCGCAGAAAAGCAGGATGGGACTGGATGCCTCGACAAAACCCAGTGGCGTGAAGTTCAGGAACTGGTGCAGAAAGCCATCCTGGAAAATGACGACCAGCATTCCATAACTCGCCAGAATTGACAAAGTATTCATCACAATGGCTTTTAAGGGCAAGAAGAGCGAATGGAAGAAAAGCAATAACACAATATAGGTTGTCACAGCCACAATGAGTACGGCTATAGGAAAATCGGAATAGAGCGACTGCACATAATCAATATTGGCCGCCGTTTCGCCATCCACCAGCATCTTCATACCGTTGCCCGGCGCAGTATTGCGAATCGTTTGCACCAGTTGCAGTGAACGCTGGTCGAGCGCGCCATATTTGCTGACTACCTGGATCATGGTCGTATTGCCCGCCACCGAAACTTTAAGCAGGCTTGCCAGGTAAGGATCAGTGACGAGTTGCGGGTGTGCATACAGCGCCTCGTACTGCGCGAGCGTGATACGCGGGTCGGCGCTGACGATGCTATCGACGCGCGCCACACGAGCATCAGCCTCGATACGCTGGATGTAGGCATAGAGGTTTTGAATATTGGTTGGCGTCAGCACATCGCCGCTGGTCTGTAAAGCAATCAGGATAGGCGTAGTATCCTGCACGTTGAAGCGGCTGTTGAGCAAATCAAAGGCCGCGCGCGACGGCACGCTGGCAGGCAATATCGAGGCATCCGGCGCGGAGAAGCGCACTCCTAGAAAGGGCGAGCCGAGCGCGAGCAGCAGCAACAAAACGGGAACGAAGATACGCACCGGGTAGCGCATGACAATATGGGAGAGACGATACCAGAAGCCGTGATGAACTTCAGTATTTGCCGTACCAATCGCTGTTCCAGCTATGACTGCCCGCTTTCTCAATCTTGGCAGGCGCACCGGAAAAGCATTAATGCGTGTCCCGATAATGGCAAGCGCGGCAGGCAAAAGTGTGAGAGCTGCAAAGACCGCCATCAGCACGACCAGCACGCCACCCAGTCCAACCGAGTGCAGCATATTGATGTGAAAAAAGATCAATCCTGCCAGGCCAATCGAGACGGTAAAGCCCGAAAAGGTGACGGCGCGCCCGGCTGTAGCAACCGTCATGGCAACAGCATCTTCTACACCGCGCCCGCGCGCCAGTTCTTCGCGGAAGCGGCTCACCATGAATAGTGAGTAGTCAACGCCCAGACCCAGCCCGAATAGCGTAGTGATGTTCAGCACAAAGATGGAAAGTTCGGTGATATGTCCCAGGCCAAAGATGAGAGCCAGCGAGACAAGCACCGCGCCTCCGCCTACCAGCGCGGGCAGGATGGCGGCCAATACTGAACGGAAGACGAGTAGCAGTGCGATCACGGCGAATGGAAAAGCCAACACTTCGGCCCGGCGCAGGTCATTCTCGCTGACCGTCTGAATATCCTGGTAAAATACCGGCCCGCCACCAATGCTCGTTTTGAGGTCCGGCACAGGATGCAGGCGGCTTCGCAGTTCAGGCAAGAGCTTTGGTGCGGTGTTCGGGTCTGTGTTTAGCACGATATTGACATAAGCGGCGTGCCGGTCCAGCGATACCTGGCGCGGGTTTTCCGTGAAACTGATGATGCTGGCAATCTCCGGCATACGTTGCACGCTTGCGAGAGACCGCTGTGCCTCCTGCACAAACTGTGGCTCATAAGCGGTGTATTGTTGACTGGTATAAATAACCTGCACAATGTTCACGTTCAGGCGCAACTTGTCCGCCAGCAGAGCAAGCGCCTGCTCTGACTCGGCATCCGGGCTAGTGAAACCGCCCGCCTGTAGAACATTGCTGGCCTGTGGCGCGAATGGCAATGCCACGACTACCGCGATAAACCAGAAACCCACAATAAACCAGCGATAGCGGGTAACTAGCTTACCCAGACGGTAAAACATGCTCAAACCTTTCCCTGTGCATAACCCTGCTAACCTGCGCATCTCCTCACACTTGCCTGTTGCGATTGTTCACAGATATATCATACATCTAACGATACAGGTTGACACGGAGAGCATATCATCTTTCATCGATCGTTCTTACAAAACATTGTTTTCGATAATTGGCTATGCTATACTGCGGCACAAGGAAGAATAGCATATAGGCGGAGTTGGCATTATGGTACAGGAGACATTTTTAACAGCATTACAGGAGGAAGCCAGAACGTTTACGGAAGCAATTGCTACCCAACAGGGCGATTGGATTATCAAAGGATTTATAGACATCTTCCAGCGCATCTACACTATCTCTGTAGATACGAAAGTCGTATCAAAAGTCCTGGAGTTGCTGTTATTCCCTAAATTACTTGCATTCGCTGATAGACATGACTACAAATTAGTTCTCGCTCCAGAACAAAACTTTTACCCCGATCTCACTTTTGTATCAAACTCAAACGCGGAAGAAAAATATGCTGTTGACCTTAAAAGCACCTATTGTATAAACCAGCAAAGCGTGAATGGAATGACACTGGGGGCGTTTACAGGGTATTTCCGCGAACGCGCAAGTAAAAAAAACACGACATTCTCTTATCAGGCGTATAAGGATCATATCGTTCTTGGCATCATTTACTCTAAATGTGAAGAGGCAATAGATGAACGAAGAATATATGAGTTAAAAGATTTGGAGAAAATAAGCTCAGTTATCAAAGATTTTACATTTTTTGCTCAACCAAAATATATGATAGCAAGCTCCCGGCCAGGAAGTGGCAATACTAAAAATATTGGTTCAGTCACCCTTATTGAGCAATTACTTCATGGAAGCGGCCCTTTCGCGGAGTTAGGCGAACATGTCTATGATGATTATTGGATGTATTATTTAACAAACGATATGGCAAAAGCCGCAGAGATAAATCGGCCATATTATAATCTCAAGACCTATGCAGAATACAAGCAACTCGGAGCTACGATCGACAGCGAAAAAGTCCAACGATTAGAAACGATTGACACTGGTCCGGGACAAGCCGATGCTGATGCGGAAACTTCAATTGAGGAGGGCGGCGAATGACAGCAATCGTACCACCTATCAAATGCCAGGGAATTAAAACAAAAATCGTTCCTATTATTAATGGGTCTGTACCCCAATCCGTACAAGGTAGGTGGATTGAACCATTTTGTGGTTCTTGCGTGGTTGCCTTAAATGTGAAACCCGAGCGAGCGCTTCTCACGGATACCAATACACACATTATTGCCTTGTATAAAAGAATACAAGAAGGGATCATTACCCCAGAAATTGTAAGAAGCTTTTTAGTACGCGAAGGGGAAAAGCTCTCTGAACTAGGTGAAAAGCATTACTATGAAGTGCGTCACAGGTTTAACGAAACCCATGATTCGCTTGATTTTCTCTTTCTGAACCGGGCCTGCTTTAACGGTGTTATGCGTTTCAACCAGAAGGGGAAGTTTAATGTCCCATTTTGTCGCAAACCGGATCGGTTTCGTCCGGCCTATATCACCAAGATCGTGAATCAGATAAAAAATTTCAAGCGGGTTCTCCACGGGAGAGATTGGCAATTTGAGGTGCTTGATTTTCGCCAAACCCTTGCAAGAGCAGGCGTAGATGATTTTATCTATGCCGATCCGCCATACGCGGGAAGGCATGTCGATTATTTTAATTCGTGGGATACTCGTGACGAGCAAGACATGATTCGTCTGCTGAAAAGACTCCCGTGCAAGTTTTTGCTCTCGACGTGGCACAGCAATACATTTAGAGAGAACCAATCAGTCCAGGACCACTGGCAAGAAAACACTTTTTTTATAAGAACTGCCAAGCATTTCTACCATGTAGGTCCGACGGAAGAGCTACGAAATGCGATGATGGAAGCGTTGATTAGCAATTACCATATGCCAGAGATGGATGATGTTCCTATGCAACAACCTCTTCTGCCTTTACAACAGATGCTTTTTATTTAAATTAGGAGAGCAAACAAACTAATTTGTTCCATCGAAAACTAGTGAGAACAACCCGGTTCTCTCCAGGAGCCTGTATTCCAACTATCCTCCCTCGACTGGCATAGCCCGTTGTTGTATGATGTTAGCAGTTATACACAATCCCAACATTTGTTGGCCTGCAATGGCATCCGATCATCTTTTACCTTGCCATTGCAGTGTTCCTGTGGCGCGAACCCTTTTCACGGCCACAGTTTTACGTCCTTGACTATACGAAGGAGTGTTTTTTTATGGCAAAGTCATCATCTGACAGCAAATCGGCGAACAAAGAGTCGCCGAAGAAGGACATGCCGGTCAAGGTGATTTCGGTCAACCGCGCGGCCTACCACGATTACTTTGTGGAGCGCACGATTGAGGCCGGTATATCGCTGGTTGGTACCGAAATCAAATCCATCCGCGATGGGAAAGTCAACCTGCGCGGCGCTTACGCGATTGCCCGCAACGGCGAATTATGGTTGGAAAATGCGCATATCGCTGTATATGAGCATGGCAATCGCTACAACCACGAACCCATGCGCAACCGTAAATTGCTGCTGCACCGCCGAGAAATCGAGCAGTTGCAGGCGAAAGTTGCCACAAAGGGGCTAACGCTCGTCCCGCTCAAGCTCTACCTCAAAGGTGGCAAAGCCAAGATCGAACTGGGGCTGTGTCGCGGTAAGAAGCTCTATGATAAGCGTGAAGCCATTGCCGAGCGCGATGTGAAACGTGACCTCGAGCGCGTCATTCGTAAAGGATAGCCAGCGTGACCCAACAGGAACAAAACAACGTAACCGGGGAAATCGAACGTTTTATGCAGGATCGCCACAATTTCGGCATCCTGCATTTATTAGGCATGAAGATCATCTCCGCCGAATCAGGCATCGGGCGCGTCGGTATCACCGTCGATGAGCACCTGATGCATCCCCAACAAATTGTGCATGGTGGCGTGATATTTACCCTGGCCGATACCGCCATGTCGATGGCGCTCCTGCCCCTCCTACCGCCAGGCACTCGTTTTGGCACTGTCGAAGCCAAGATCAACTTCATGCTACCTGTACGGACGGGCGAGCTGCTGGCAGAAGGCACAGTCGTACACATGGGCCGCTCGACAGCAGTGACGGAGGCAACCGTATTCAACATCGTGGATGGCGAACAACGCGCCATCTCAAAGGTGTTGGGAACGTTCAGCTTCGCGCGTACTAAAAGTGCTGAATAAAGATATTAATGTCCAATAGTCAAACATCAAGAAGCCCGGCAATTTCTTGAAGACACAACTTGATTTGTGAAATTGCTTCTGAGGATAGAACGGATTTTCTTTCAGTAAATTCTAAAGCTATCTGATCAAGAACACGGCTTACTTTTTCTTCTGACCAACCCTCACTAAAAATTGATAGAAAGCTCTGCCTCATGCAGCATGGGTTCTGACAAGTGTCTGTTCCTCTCGTTCCAGGCGAACCTTTGCTAACTCATAATATTCTGGCAACATTTCTGCGCTCTTGCAACGACGACCAGTGTATAGTGAAGCTACCGCGCCAGAGCAAAGACCTCCAAAGGGTTCCCATATCACGTCACCCGTATCGCTGGAAGCGAGAATAATCCTTTCGATCAATCGTAATGGCTTTTGATTAGCATGAATGCATTTCGCGCGTTCATCTTTGAGACGTTCAACCCCACGAACAGCGGGTTCAGACCACACATTAGTCACTCCATGCATATGATTCCACTTAGCCCTCAAATGCGACCATTGCTCGGAGCTAACAGGCCGATTACCATCAAGAGAGAAATAAGGCCAGTGGGTTAAACGACCATGCCGATTAGCATATTCAGCCAGTCGATCTATCATTTCAGGTGGCGGAAAGTACCATAAATGGTCCTGAGTAAAATATTTACGTGTGGCTGCATTCTTCACGCCACATGCTTCATTTGTTTTTGAAAGAGGAAGACCGGTACGCTGCCACTCGCTACGCAGCCATTGCTGAATCGATAATTCTTGCCCATCAATAGTCGGGAGTTTCACATCTCGCACATATCGAGCGCAGACTTCCGTCACAATAGGGAAACTACGGATAGTTTTACTATTCACGTTTCCTGCAATATGGGCAATGCTTTTATCCCAAATATGTAATCCTTTATATTCCCATCCATGTAAAGCTAATATGGGATGAACTGTTGCCCAACCAATCTCAGTATTCCAGAACCATAATGTCGTTTCTGGCAGAGCATAACGAGACCACGCCGCGATATGTTGTGCATACCAGGATGCAAGTCCAGACGCTGTGGGAGGATCGCCAGGAAAACCATCTACTCCATAAGCTCCATCGGAAATGATCACAGTTGGTCTCGGCCAATATACATATCGTTCAGAGGCATCGGCCAGTTCTATTGTGGCAGAACCCACTGAGGTAACAGGAAAAGTAACCGGGGGCTTAGTACAATCCGTAATCAGTTCAGGTTGTCTGAATGGATTGTCGTGTTTACTTGCCATAACTATTCAAACTCCGACACAAGCACAAACGTTCTTATGTCGGCAGAATACCATACATTGAACAGCTATTCAAGCGTTTTGAAAGCCACTATTACGCTATTCCTCTTTTTTCGCAGCTCCTTGCATCGGCACTACCAGAAAACTCAGCAGCAGACCAATGATGCCTGCCATGAAGACGGAGCCGAGCCAGAGATGGATCGACCACTGGATGCCCCGGATGATTTCCAGGTTCAGGAAGTAGCAGAGGTAGAAGAGTGCGGGAACGGCAAAGGCGAAAAGGCGCAACATGTCTGGCCGCTGCATCGAGGGCTTGAGCTGCCAGTACAGCAGGTCTGCGCCCAATCCTCCCAGCGCGGCGGCAGGAATAAGGTTGTAGTGATTGCCCAGGATGCTCAACAGGGTGATGTTGAGGGTGAAGATCAGAGTGAACGCGCCGAAAGGCAGCGTGAAACGCCGCACCACCAGCAAAACGACACTGGCTAACAGGGCCGCCTGGAAAAGAATACTGACCAGCCCCAGCGAGACGTTAACCTGACTGCCAGGGAAAGCAGCGGGATTGATGCTCGAAGCAGTGAGCCGCACAAAGGGGTGAGCATACTCGGTAAAGAATGTGAAGACCGAGAAAATGAAGGCTACCGAAAAAAGCATGGGCAGCAAGGCTTTCCAGCCGCGTGTCATGCTTTCAGGGCGACGCCAGGCCGCGCGCAATGGGCCGCTCATACATAAGATGAGTCCGGTCGCCAGCCCAAGATGAGTCGGGCTGAGCAACGCCTCAACGTTCTGTTCGATGCCGAAGAGGATATGCCAGATCATATCCGCCACGCCGCTCACAGCGAAGATGCCCGCGCCTAACAGGGACAACTCATAGCCCGAAGGCAAGGCGCGCGACCATGCATAGCCCCGCACATGATTTCTGTAGAGTGAGATGACCAGAAAAAGGGCTACCGAAAGATAACCTGAATAGAGTACAGCGTGCCAGGGTGTAAAGAACGTCTCCAGCCGGGGAATATGGGTATGCGCCCAACCGTCGAGGAACAGACCGCCCATGAACCAGCAACTAAATACGATCATCATTGAATCAAAAAGCAGGCTACTTGCGGGTTGCGTTGTAGCAGGTTGCGTTTCCTGCTGCGTTTGCGCGATGTGTGCGGGTACAGACATGTTGCATATCCCCTTATCATTCGTTACTTTTCAAGTACTTGCGGGCCATTAAGTCATCAACATATACGCGCAAATACGGCATTGGTTACAATGATTCTCGCGCTTTTATTTATTCTCCACCAATCGTCCTGGGCAAAGGCGGGTCGCTCTCCAAAAGCATTGATACATCCACGTTGAGCGCTTGTGCTAGTTTTCCTAATGTCTCGATAGTGATAATGGTGCCTGTCGGATCACGATAAATTTTTTGAATTGTCTTTAAGTCTACCTGCGAGCGAAAAAATAATTGTCTCTGGCTAACTTTCTTTGCTTCCGCAACTTCTCGAACTTTCAGACGTACCAGCATAATGTTTTTCTCCCATACGCTTCTAATCCTGACAGGCACGAGTCTACCAGTGCGCAGTACCTGACAATAGTATGTGAGTAATCGTATGGTATATCTACCTATGGGTTATAATCGAAGCGAGAAAAAAATAAAACAGCCATGATTGAAGATCAAGAACAACGGGAACTCGAGCAGGCGCTGGAAGCGTTGAAGCAGTCTGACAGGCGCTTTGATATTCTGGATGTCCTGATGCGCTATCCAGATGCTACCACTGACTATGCTTCTTTGTTTCAACAGCGTAAGGAAGCTGAAGCCCATCACCTGCACCTGTGTAAATGGTTTGCAGAGCGAGGGCTTCGAGTTAAATGGAATGTTGAATTAAGCCGTTATGAAGCGGTAGATCGAGAAAAGGACAACATTAGCCAAATGTCGAAACCTCCGTCTCCACCTTGACCGCTTCTGCCCCTCCCTCAGCGCCATCTTCGATTTCGGCGTGGTAGGCGTGCTTTTCGGCGCGACCGCCGGGGAGCAGGAACATGGCAGCCAGCCCGATCACGGCCAGCGCGAGTGTGAGCAGGTAGACCCAGAAGAGGCTATGCGCTAAGGCCGCTTGCAACTGGTTCAGGAAGTCTAACGGTAGTGTGCGGCGCACATCGGGTGTGAGCAAGACGTTGGAGGGCACGACATTTTTAGGCAGGCGAGCAACCGCGCCGGGAAAGCGCGCGAAGATGGGCGCGAATAGTCCGGCCATCTGTGTATTGAGGATGGTTCCCATCAGGGCTACACCGACGGTGCCACCTATTGTGCGCACGAACTGCGTCGAAGCCGTCGCCACGCCGCGCAAGTTCCAGGGAACGGCGTTCTGTACCGAAATGACAAATGCGGTACTCATCAGGCCCAGACCGGAGCCGATTACCAGCATGGCAGCGACGATAAAGGGCAAACCCGTGTCTACCTGAAAGAGCGTTACCATACCCACGCCAACCACCGCGAGAAAGGCACCCACAACGGATGTGAGCCGGTAGCCATAACGGATGATGATCTTGCTGCTGAGCGTAGAGGTGATAGGCCATGCCACCAGCAGGGGACCCAGCGTGATACCGGCGCTTGTCGCGGTTCCACCCTTCACACCCTGTACGAAGAGCGGCACATAAGACGTGATGCCAAAGAGTATCACGCCCAGGATAAAGCCGCCAATGCTGGAAATGGCGATGATGCGGTTTTTGAAAAGCGTCAGCGGCAAAATTGGTTCAGGAGCGCGCATCTCCTGGTAGACAAAGAGCAGCAGAAAGACAGCTGCCAGCGCGAACAATCCCAGGCTTTGCGCGGATGTCCAACTCCAGGTAACGCCGCCCTGGAGCATGGCAAACAGGAGCGCCACGATACCGGCAGTGAGCGCTGCGCTGCCCGTGTAATCTATAGAATGCTTCTTGCGTTCAACATTTTCTTTGAGAGAGATTATCAACAGGAAAGCCGAAAGCAGGCCAAAGGGAATGTTGATATAAAAGACCCAGCGCCAGGAAAGATGATCTACGATCAGTCCACCGACGGCAGGGCCGATAATGCTGGATATGCCCCACACACCGCTGAAAAGCCCCTGCACCTTCGCGCGTTCTTCCAACGCGAAGATGTCGCCAATAATGGTCAGCACAAGCGGCAGAACCGCACCCGCGCCCAATCCCTGGATGGCGCGAAATATGACAAGCTGCTCCATCGATTGCGCCGCGCCAGAGGCGGCGGAGCCTATCAAAAATATGGCGACGCCAAAAAGGAAGAGCGGTTTGCGCCCGAAAAGATCGGCGAGCTTGCCATAAATCGGCACGGTAGTGGTCGAAGTCAGTAGATAAGCGGAGAAAACCCATGAGTATAGGTTGATACCACCCAGTTTACCTACAATGCTGGGCAGGGCCGTGCCAACAATAGTGGTATCGAGCGCGGCCAGCGTCATACCCAGCATCAGAGCAATAGTGACAGTGATTCTTGCTTTTCTGGTCATACGTGATTTGCCTGTTTCTGTGTGTGAATGAGGCGTGAAAAACCGTACAGATAACAGAACATCATGCGATGCGGAATTATTCCAATTGAGGCAATGCTAACTGCTTATCCATTCTGGATAAAAGCAGCAGGCAAAGCAGCGCGATAAAGGCCAGAATAAACGTCAGAAATATCAGGCCATCGAAGCCCCAACCCTGCGCGAATACGCCACCCAGGCCATTGCCGAGCAACTGGCCCACGCCCAGAAACACCGAATACAGGCCCATTAACAGGCCACGATCCTTCGCGCTCCCCTCGGAAATATCCGCCAGATAAGCCAACGCGGCGGGCGCGAAACTGCTTTCCGCGAATACGCCCACGCACAACAGGACAATCCACACGATTAACAGGGATATATTACTGGTTCCGGTATGATTGAGTCCCGCCAGGGCGATACAGGCCAGGTACACGCCGACAATCGATGACAGCATCAGCAGTAAACGCGGGACACGGTTCATAAAGAATGCCCAGAAGAGCAGGCAAAGACCAAAAAAGAGGACATACGCGCCCAGAATCAGACTTAGATGGCCGCCCCCGCCATGCTGGCTCAAGCTGCCCATGAGCAGTTGATTCCTGTCGCGGTGCGGCGAGGAGAGAATGAAGGTGAGTTGAGAACTGAGCCAGATGCCTACTAGCGCGTTGATGCTGATCCAGGCAGGAATGAAAGTGAACAGGCGCGGCGTGCGAATAATGCGCCAGTAACGCGAGGCCAGCGCGCGCACTTTTCCGCGCTCAATCACCTGTTTGACCGCCGGAACTACAAACATACACAGGGCCGCCAGCAGGTAGCCAGTCGCCAGCAGCGCAAAGGCGTATCGATCAAAACGATCCCAGGCAAAACCGCCTAGCACAACCCCTACCGCCAGTCCGCCACTGGTAGCAAGTTCGTAAAGGCTCATCACGCGCATGCGTAACGACTGATCCTCTACAGTAAAGTCGGCGAGATACCCCAGCACAGCCGGTACCTGCATGGCGGAAGAAATACCTGCCAGCACTTGCAGGCCCAGCAAATAGGGAAAGGGATTGTGTGCGGGAGTAAAGATGAGGAGCGCGACCTGAACAAGGCCAAAAAGCGGACCAACGGTTAAGAAGATGCGCCGCCCGATACGATCGCTCACTGCGCCGAGTACCGGTGCCAGCGTCAATTCTACTATATAGTAGGCAACCGAGATCAGGCCAACATGGATATAGGAAATAGCATGACCATTCTGGACGGAGAGTTGCGCCAGGAAACGTCCCAGCACAATAGAACTCGCTCCGCCGTTGACACGCAAGATAAAGGTGCCAAGCAGTAGAGGAAGTATCGAGCGACGCGCGATTTTAGAGTTGTTCGTTCTCCACGAGTTCCGGGGTAACGAGTCCAAACTGACCTTTCCGCTGATTCCTCAGTGTGATGAGCGCAATACAACACCCTGCCAGTAGCAGCAAAACGGCCACCACTAATAATATCAGATAAAGTGGTCGCATTCCCCCGGCGTCTATTGCGCCCAGTACCAGTATACTCTGCATGTACATCAAACGCTTTCCCTGGCGCGCGCTAGCGCACCACTACATACTATACATTGACCTCACCCACATGATTTGAAACGGCAAAGCGAAAAGAAAAGTAACGTCGAAAGATAGAAATATGGTACTCTCGGTTGACCCCTCAAAATTGATGGGGCGCATGGTAGGACGCAGTTCATCGCGTTCCTACCATACGCGCCCATCACTATTTAACGTGTCGCCGACAGGCAGGCTTCCTCACTGGAGTCAGCAAGCTTGCCGGGACGCAACTCCTTCTCGTACTCGCGGTACCACCTGATACTGTAGACGGCTTCCCGGTCGTAGAGCGGCGCGATGCCGACCAACTGCCGGGCTTCGATATTCACGTCGAGCGTGTGTTTGCCAATGCGCTGTCTCAGGTCGAGAGCATCATCCAGTTCGACATTCACGCGCCAGAACTCGCGCGCCTGCGTATAGCCTTCGCGCTCGAACAGGTTACGCGCTTCGATGTTGTTGCTGCTCACCAGTGCCTTCAAGCATACTCGTCTATCCAGCGACGTGTGATACATCTGCTGGCGAGCGCGCTCTTCGATCAGGCGCAGCAACAGCGTTCCGATACCGCGTTTGCGGTAATCAGGGTGTACACAGACGAAGGTATGGTATTCTTCGTAGTCGCTATGACATACACACCCAAAGCCGACAAACTGCCCTTTGCTATTGACAATCACCCAGGCATCGCTCTCCAGGTGGAAGCTATGATTCCGCCAGTGAGCTTGTAGCTCCTCGGTTGAACTATCCGCAATGCCGTGTTCCGCGCGACCACAGAGAGCAACCAGTTCCATGATCGAGTATAAGTCCCTTTCCTCAGGTATACGCGCCAGTAAGTTGGTTAAATGTACAGACATTGCCAGTTTCTCCGTTCCTCGGACTATTACAGAGAAGGAGCAGACCACAACCAGTTCAGAGCATTATCTCCTGCGTGCTGAGTTCTATCCCCGCACGCAACTCCTTCTCGTAGTTGATATAGACACGGACGACATGCATACCTACTTTCTCATAGAGACGTGTCGCCCCGCTTAAATTCTGTGCATCGACACCCAGACCGGCATTTCTGGTGCCGCGCCGGTAAAACTCGCCAAATGAATGCTGCAAGAGCGCCTTGCCCAGACCCACGCGCCGCCAGGGACGCAATACCGCCAGCGTATCAACCCAGCCGAGTTCATCCCGCTGCATACACAGCGAGATACCCGCGATGCGGTCGCCCTCGTAGGCCAGGAACCACAAAGTAGGGTCGAAGGTCTCGCGCTCGACCGTCCAGTGCTTAAAGTTCTCGAAGTTGCCGGGCATGTGTCCCCAGTGATCCTGGAACGCCTCTTCGTCGGTCTCAAAGACGACGCGCTCGTCGCCTGGACGGAAGGTACGCACGCTGATGCCTGCGGGCCACTCTGGTGCAGCCGGAGCCTCGTTCATCTCGATCTCCATGTTCCAGGAGCGCCGTATCTCCTTAAAGCCGTGACGTTGCAGGCTCAATATGCCTTGCTCGTCATTCTGGGCTATGAAGCAGCTTATAGCTACTCGCGCATCCGCCCTGGCCTGTGGAACCTGCCCCTGCCCCCACTGTTCGACCTGAGCCAGCAAGTGATCCTGTAAGCCCAGATGGGCGTACTCAGGCAGTACGAGTACTTCGCTATAGATGCGTGCGTGTTCTCGTTGCCCTGTAGAGGCATAGCCCACAACCTGCCCGGCGGGTCCGGTTATGACCCAGGCATCCTGCTGCAAATTGAAAGTTGGCGCGAGCCAATCTGTACGCAATTCTTCAAGAGTAATATCTGTTGAGCCGTGATAGGCAAAATCGCTGCTGCTAATCACGTTATGAACAGCTTTCAGGTCGTCCATCGTTGGGCGGCGCATTTGAGAGCCTTGTGATAATGTTTGAATCATTTCTCTTCTCCTATTCTTAATTCTTTCTGTAGCGACGCCTATAGGAAGCATCGCTACAGATTCTGTATTCGTTTATCCGTTTCGCTTCAATCTACCGGTGCGTTTGGCGTAACGTTCGGCGATCTTGAAGATGTAGACGCCAAGTGGAACGCTCACCAGCCCGGTAACAATCAAGGGCCACGTATTGCTCCAGATTTCGCCTGACCAGATCATCTGGTTATTCAGTAGTCCCGCGCGTAAGCCATTCAGCACGTAAGTGGCGGGCGAGATGCGCGCCAGGGGCTGCATCCAGCCGGGCAACACGGCTATCGGGTAGTAGACTCCTGATACCAGCAGCAGGATGGCGCGTACAATGTAGGACATCTGCGAACCGCGTTCCGTGAAGAGCAACGGCAGCACAGCCGCGCCGATGCCAAAGCCCACAAACGAGATGCTGCCAACCAGCAACATGAAGACGGCGGTCAGGTAGTTGGCATGGCTCAAATCGAGGTGAAAGAACGAGCTCACCACGATCAACTGCACAAAGGTGAAAAGAATTCCATGCGCAATGGCGTACCAACAGCTGCCAATCAGGTGCGTGAAGCGCGAGATGGGAGCCATAAAGGTATGTTCAATGGTGCCTTCCCAGCGTTCGATAGTGATCAAATCGGTCACACCCTCAAATGTGACGCTGAGGTATGACCAGACCGCCGTACCGATCAGCAGGTACAGGATCAGGTAATCGGTATTGATTTTCGTATTGGTGATGGTCTGCGCGGCCTTACCGATGTAGGTGACGCTCAAAGCGTTCACGATGTTGTAGACCAGCCAGACGATCTCCCAGGCCAGGTAACGCCGGGTCAGATTCCAGTTGCGCTCAAAGAAGGCGTAAGACGCGCGTCCCTGATGTAGTAATGAACTCATTACTGAGTTACTCCTTAATCTAATCTTCGCTCTCATCCTCTTTTTGCGCTTCATACGCTTCGAAGGCTTTTTCCCAGCTTCCGTAGCGTTCGATGTCGGCGTCAGTGATGAGATGAGAAACGGTATAATGCATAAACACTTCATTCATTGTGACCGGCGTGACGCGCTCCGTGCGCTCCATTACCGCCTGCTTGAGTTCTTCGACGGTGCCTTGCGCCACGATTTTTCCCTGATCGATGATGGCGACACGATCACACAGAGCCTCCGCTTCATCCATATCGTGCGTAGTTATCAGGATGGTCGCGTCATGCACTTCGCGCAATTCCCTGACAAAGTTCTGCACTTCGATCTTTGAACGCGGGTCAAGTCCCGTCGTTGGCTCGTCCAGCAGCAGCACTATCGGCGAGGTCAGAAACGCGCGCGCGATGGCGACTTTCTGCTGCATACCACGCGACATGTGTTCAAGCGGCTGCCCGATGCGGTCCTTAGGGATGCCCAGGCGTCCCAGGATGGTACGAATCTTCGCGCGCGCCTCCGCGCCCGGCATGTTGTACAGCCTCGCGGCATAGATCAGGTTCTCCATCGGCGAAAGCTTCTTGAAGAAAGAAGCTTCTACACTGACGCGGTTGATGAGTCGCTGCACCATGCGCTCGTCCTTCTCCACATCGTAACCAAAGATGCGCACGCTACCCCTGTCTGGAATGAGCAAGGTCGAAAGCATACGCACAAGCGTCGATTTGCCTGAGCCGTTCGCGCCCAGGATGCCCACAATCTCACGCCGCTTGATGGTCAGAGTGACATCGTCAACGGCGCGTACCTCGCGCTTCTCATTCTCTTTCTTACGCTTGAGCAACCTGCTCAGCATTGGCTTCGATTTCTTGAATATCTTCGAGACGCCCACGATCTCTACGGCGTCTTTCGAGGGATCAATAACAATATCTTGCGCGATTTTCACATCTTCGAGATGTTCAATTACCATTGCTTCCTCCTTTTTCAGCTATCAAAAGTATACCTGACAATTCCTGACATGTGCTGTCAGCTTTTACAAAATACGAGTACATCTGTTCAATTCCTTTCCACCTGAGCTAAGTAATAATAAGCGCAATAAAAAAACCGTGAGACTGAATTTTCGTTTTCATCAGTGCCCACGGTTCAGGGGGTATCTCTCGATTGTTCATCATTCATCGTAGAATGGTGGAGATCCTCTGGAAATGGGCACACTGATGCCAACGGTAGCGAAAACGGGACCAGACGCAATGAGCCTGTCACAGATCACGCCCGCGATGGTCATAGGCAACTTCACCCCGCCAAAGAACATGGCGAGGCCGTGAAGGGCAGAATCGTAGCGCAATCTGGTCAGGGCCAGCATTCTGGTAGTAGCCATCGTTGCCATCTCCTTTCGCGAGATTTGGGTGCTTTGCTGCCAGGCATCGTGCCTGATGATACATAGATAGAGTGTATTGCCTCTGCAATGCCACTGATGCGAGTATACGCAATTTACTGGCAGATTGTCAAGGGCAATTTGTCCGAGTTTTAGACTTACTCGATAGTCATATTATCATGTACGCGCGCGCGTTACACTTTTTGCGGCTGGGATTTCAGGGCCGTCGCAAAGTCGCAGATAGAGCGACAGCCCCGGTTGAAATCTTTATTCGCTGCGCGCGCGACGCGGAGCCGGTTCCAATTTCGCGCCCGTCAACCGCGCGATACGCGACTCCAGGAGAGGTTTCCAGATGAACCTGTAGGTGAGTTGTCCGCCGGTAAAGACAAGCGACGTGTCGATAATGACCGCAATCAAACCATCGGGCATCCCTGCCAGTAATTCACCCGCGAGATAGCTCGTGCAGAACCCCAGCACCAGCGCGGGTAAAAAGGCCGCTAGAAACCTGGCCTGACCCGACCAGCCGGGCCGCGTCACCAGCATCACCAGTGGGGGAACAAGCATCCCGATCAGAAATGGTGCTGTTTCGCGCGCTAAATCATCCATTGAGTAGCTCCTTTTCCGCTATGCAACAAATTGACATGGCCGCCTGTAGCAGCTATCTAAAGGTAAAGGAGTCTGCGGGTTATTCGCCGCAGGCGAGCGGCCCGCAAACTTCTTTACAACTTCAATTCACTTATTCAAGCAGTGAGAGATCGTCGTCCTGACGGCGTTTGCGCCTGTTGGACCAGCGCCTGCTCATGTACGCCCCTACTCTGTTGGGCAGCCAGCGCAAGAAGTGGGGATGTCGCGCAAGGTACAGG
>JBOGTO010000146.1:0-4661 GCA_050695155.1 Ktedonobacteraceae bacterium | reverse complement strand
TGCTATTTCAGATCAGTGGTGGCAACGAACCATTTGCCACCGTCTCCTTCGCCGTTGGTCTGGCCTGCGGCGCTATCACCAGAATAGGTGTAAAGCAGGTGTCCGTTGTACTCGACCTGGTTGCCGTTGCCTGACGATACCGCAGTCAGCGTGCCTGAGAGCGTGCTAGCGGCGCTCGGTGTGCCAGAACCAGCCATGAGGAGTGGCGGCCAGGCATGGGCGCACCCGCCAGTGCAGGAGGATGCAGCGGCTGTATCAGGCGTGAAGTAATACAACGTCATGCCCTGGGCGTTGGTCAGGATCGTGGCCGACTTGCCTTGCACTGTAGCACTGGCCGTCTTGATGAGGGCATTAGAAGTGGAGCCTTCGGCAGCGAGATCAGGAGTGCAGACGAACCATTTGCCGAACTTTCCTTCGCCGGTGGTCTGGCCGGGGGCCGTGTCGCCCGAATAGGTGTAAAGCAGGTGTCCGTTGTACTCGACCTGGTTACCATTGGCCGTCGTCACGGCGGTCAACGTGGCAGGAAGCGTGTTCGCACTGGTCGGTGATCCTGAACCCGTCGCCACCAGTGGCGGCCATGCTGTGGCGCACGAGCCAGTGCAGGCGGAGGTAGCCGCAGTATCGGGCGTGAAGTAATACAACGTCATGCCCTGAGCGTTGGTCAGGACCGTGGTTGACTGACCGTTAACGGTTGCCGTCGTTGTCTTGACGAGGGCAGCGGCAGCGGCTGGCGTGGTTGCGACCGGCGCGGGCGTGGTAGCGGCGGGTGTTGGCGTGCTACCACTGCCAGAGCCTGTAGTGCTGCCACAGGCTGCCACAACCATTGCCAGTAACAGGACGATTGTAATAGGAAATGCGCGTTTGAAATTTTTCATATCTGTTCCTTCTGAATAAGTCAAAATCGGCTTGTGCCGATATGCTTCTGTTGACCAATACGCAGAAGGTTACAAATTACTCTTCCCAGAATTGCTTGACCCAGCCGCGTTTGGACATAATGCGGCGTAGTTCGATGGTGGGCGTGTAGCTGGACATGATGTAGATGGTGCCACCGGGGCCAGCGTTCTTGAGCGCGGCATCCAGGGCGGCTTCGCGGTCGATTAGCGAGGCGATGTGGTCAGTGGGGACATCGGCGTATTTGAGGCGCATCACCAGTTCGTCGGGGCGGTTGCCGCTGCACACGACATCAGCAATATTGTGTACTACGGGTTCGACATCGACATCCCACAGCCAGGAGAAGTCTTCGCCATCCACCAGTGTATGACTGGCGGCCAGCAGCAGGTGTTTCTGGCCGGGATGTTGGGCGATCAGGCGCAACATGAGGTTGAACGAGGTGGGGTTCTTGACGAAAGAGAGATAAATGGTCTGGTCGCCCGCAGTAATCTTCTCCAGGCGACCAAAGGCCGTTTGCATGTGGGCGAGCGCGCCGGGCATCTTTTCTTTATCCATTCCCGCCGCCAGGGTTGCGCCAATGGCAGCCACCGCGTTATAGACATTGTGCAGGCCAGGAATGGAGACGTCGAGCGTCATATTGCCCTGCGGTGTGCGCAGCTCTACATGCGTCGGACCCTGACCATCGGAGGCCGGTATGACCGACGTGGCGGCAATATCGAGCGGCGGCAGCGTGTAGCCGCAATTGGGGCAGCGATAGAGTCCCAGGTGCGACAGGTAGGCTATTTCGTAGTGCAGGTCTTCCTGGCAGTGGATGCAGCGAATGACATCCGCCGACTGCTCAGGTAATTTCGCGCCGACTTCTTTTGTTTCCAGGCCAAAGTACAGCAGCTTCGCTCTGGCGTGCTGCCCAAAGTTTGCGACCTGCGGATCATTGCCGTTTAATAGCACGGTACAGCTTTCCGGCAGGGAGTTGATGACGTTATCCAGCGCGTTGGCAACCGCGTAAATTTCGCCGTAGCGGTCCAGTTGGTCGCGGAAAATATTGGTGATAACCACGACATCGGGCTGAATCTCTGGCACGACGAGAGGCATAGTGCCTTCGTCAACCTCAAAGAGTAGCACATCGCTGTCGAGATGGCCGAAAATATTGGCGAAATTGACAGCTACTGAGGTGACGCCTTGCAACAGGTTGGAGCCTGAACGATTGTGCGAGACGCGCTTGTCACAGGCTTTGGCGATGGTAGCGGTCATACGCGAAGTGGTTGTTTTGCCATTGCTGCCCGTAATCACGATCTTTTTTGCTTTGCTCGCGCCGATGACCGATTTAAGCACGTTGGGGTCGATGCGTCGCGCCACCATGCCCGGTAAGCTGGTGCCGCCGCTCACGCGCAGCAAACGCCCTGTACCGCCTACCAGTTTCCCCGCCGAAATTGCCAGCGCCAAGCGCGCCCTGCCCAGCCCGGAAGGCGCGCTAAACTTCCCATTGCTATGCTGAATTTCATCTTTAACCATCACTATGTATACCTCTTTGGTTGTTATTATCTGTGCATATGTGCCGCGTGCAGTATAACAAAATAGCGGGATGGGGGCAAGTAACCCGCCCATTCAGGGTGAGTATCGTTTTTTGCACATGTGTGTTGGACAAGGGCGACCGCAAGGGTCCCCACTCCGCTCCACATCCACCCCCGCCCCTACAATGAACGTACTCCACTCCCTAACGTAGTCATGGTAAGGGCGGGAGTGGATGGGTGGATGGGTGGAGACCCTTGCGGTCGCCCTGGGGTCTTTCAGTGCAAAAATCTGAAGGACACCCGCCCATTTATATCCGCTGGCACGTATTCGTATTCATATCACACTGGATGGTGCCGTGTTCAAATTGCTGGCTGTAGACCTCGGCAACAGGTTTTGTTGGCAGTTTATTTGGATAGCCGAAAGTCTGTAAGCCTCCATGCGCGTCGAAATAGGCCATGATCGGCCCGGAGATGCTGTAGCCGCTGTAGACGTAGTAACGCCCGTGATCGGCGGTTGAGATGCTGAAATCCTTTGTGTCTTTGGCGAAAAAGTTCCACAGGTAGTCATAGGGAATAGCGTGCTGCGTGTCCACATCGCGCGGCGAAATCCAGGTGAACGAGTCGAAGCCCCAGTTCATCAGGTCGCGCATATCTGTCCACCAGTTGTTGGTATTCATCACCACGCCGATCAGATGGTGATGGTTGCGCGTCACCGACATCACCTGAATAAAATCAGATTGTCCATCATAGCCTGTTTTGCCGCTGTCTACGCCTGGATACCACCACATAAACTGGTTTTCATTGATCAGAAATCGCTCTGGATGGTTGCCGCCTGCGGGTATGTGATAGGAGTTCTGGCTGCTGATCTGGTGGAGCGTTGGCAAACCCAAACTGTACTTGCCGAGCAGCGCCAGGTCGTGAGCCGATGAATACTGTCCTGGCTGTAATAAACCATGCGGATTCATGAAGTGGGTATCATATAACCCCAGTTGTTGCGCTTTCGCGTTCATCTCATCTACAAAATGCTGGAGATTGCCGCCCACCGTGTCCGCGATAGCGATGGCCGCGTCATTGCCCGAAACAAAGAGTAGACCGTACAGCAGGTCGCGCAAGGTGTAGGTTTCACCCTTTTTAATGCCAAACAACGCGCTATCCGCGCTGAGCTGGCTAATATCTCTGCTCATAGCATCCGTAATGGTGATTCTCTGGTCGAGATTATTGCCGTCTTGCTCGATAGCCAGAGAAGCCGTCATTAATTTGGTAGTGCTTAGCATGGGCAGATGCATGAAAGGCTGATAGGCATACAGGGTATCGCCGCTATCAGCATCGAGCAGGTAGGCAGAAGTGGCGAAAACGGGCGGAGCCGGGTGGTCGAGGTCCTGTGGCTTGATGACCAGGTTATGCGTTGGCGTAGATTGCCCGTTAAGGCCGGGCTGTGTGCTGGCTGCGCCCGGCGTGTTTGACAGAAAAGCAATGTCTGAATTGTGTTTATTAATCAGCGCAATGGGAATGAACAAGACTAACATCAATATCGCCAGGCTAATAACGGTGACTATCTGCCTGCGTGTAAAGAGCCGTCGTGGCTGTGAGCGCCACGAGCGGGTAGAAGATGTGCCGGCGCGCCCGCGCTGCATAGGATGCGACGCGCTCTTGCGAGGTATGTAGGCTCCCGACGAGCGACGCCCCCGCGTCACCAGAATGCTATCTGTTTCGTCGCGCGTTTTGTACGCGCTGGCATCGGTCTCGCTGATTGCTCTATGCCTGCCTGTCCCCTCACCTGCTCGGCGCTGGCTCGTGCCGGACTCTCTGATAGCCCGGCTGCTGCCTGTTTCTTCGCGTAGCTTGCGCGTATCAGGGACGGGTTTTCTGACCGTTCTGGCTTTCCCTGTCTCCTCACGCGCCGCTGCTTCTAATTGCGCTTGTTTCTCTTGCTGTTCGCGCAGGAGCGAGGCTCGTTTAATCTTTGGCTCGCCCGGGCGTTCGTCGGTACGATAATCGCCCGGCACCCGGCGGCGGTGAACCGCGCCGGACTGTGATGCTCTGCGCTGGCGGGCCGGATAGGAAAATTCCGGGATGTCGTGGGCTGCGTCGTCCTCAGGTAACGGCGGTTTGTACATGAAGCCTGCTGCTGTCCTTCTATGGTGTTTTATTCTTTGCTTTGCTGCTCTTAGTGTAACATAGTGGTCTGTGGCTGTCGAGATGTATTGACAGGTGTCTACTTATTGTGTGAGGGACCAGGGCGGGGGCAGAGCCGCTGCT
>JBOGTO010000145.1:0-9809 GCA_050695155.1 Ktedonobacteraceae bacterium | reverse complement strand
GTTTGCCGACGGCAAACAGCCCGCAGACTTTTTCTCCTCCATCTATGCTTTGTCGCGTTGCAGCGATTCGAGGACGGCGGCCACTTCGTGGCGCACGCGGTCGTTGTTGGTGATCTCGGCCTGCACTTTTTCCCAGCCGTGCATGATGGTGGTGTGGTCGCGCCCGCCCAGTTCCGCGCCGATTTGCAGGAGGGAGGCGTTGGTTTCCTGGCGCATCAAATACATCGCTACCTGGCGCGGCCAGACGACTTCGCGTTCGCGGTGTTTGCCGCGTATGCGCTCGATGTCAACGTTGTAATAGGCGCAGACGCCCTGTAAGACCTCGGAGATGGTCAGGGTCGAGTTCATCGGTCTGCTGTTGCTCCCGTTGTAGATATGTTCCAATGCCTGCGCCGCGAGGTTGGCTGTCAGGGCGGAATCGTGCAAGGTTGCGTAGGCGACGACGCGATTGAGCGCGCCTTCCAGTTCGCGCACGCTGTTGCACTCTGGACGCGCGATGTATTCAATCACCGAGGGGGGAATGGCGAAACGCAGCGATTCGGCCTTCGAGCGCAGGATAGCCAGGCGATGCTCGTACTCCGGCGGCTGGATGTCTGCCAGCAAGCCCCATTCAAAGCGTGAGCGCAGGCGGTCTTGCAGGCTGTGAATGGCTTTGGGTGGTCGATCGCTTGTCACCACGATCTGTTTGTTGGCGCTGTGCAGTGAATTGAAGGTGTGAAAAAATTCTTCCTCGGTTGACTCTTTGCCCGCGATAAACTGGATGTCGTCGATCATCAAAATATCGATCTGGCGATATTTCGCGCGAAATTCTTCGGTTTTTTGATAGCGAATGGCGTTGATGATTTCGTTGGTAAACTTTTCCGAGGTCACGTACAACACATTCAGGCCGGATGCCTCGCCCACATGCCCAATGGCATGCAGCAGGTGGGTCTTGCCCAGGCCGACCCCGCCGTAGAAGAAGAGGGGATTGTAGACGTTGCCGGGATTCTCTGCCACCGCCAGCGATGCCGCGTGCGCCAGTTGGTTCGACTTGCCCATGATAAAGCTGCTAAAGGTGTAGCGCGGGCTTAACATGCCTTCGCCGCCCAGCGGTAACAGGCCGGGCAAGGCATTCTTGACATAATCTTGTGGTACCTGCGCCTCGTTTCCCGCGTCAAACTCAGGTCCTGCCTGCTCTTTATCCAGGCGGCGATGCGCCACAGGCCGCGTGGAAGCGGCGGAGCTATTGACCACGAAGGCCGCGTCCAGCTTCGATTTCTCCTGCTCGAGCGAGGTCAGGCGATTTTTGGGGATGCGATAGCCGCGTTTATGCGGGATTTGCGCTATCTCGCCTGTCCCATCAGCGCGAGCTTCAGGTGCTTCTTTTGATACCAGGAAGCGTATTTCAACCTGGCGTCCAGCAACCTCCGTGAGGATGGAGCGGATCAAGTCCAGAAAGCGTCCTTCCAGGTGGGCTTTGGCGAAAGTGGTCGGGACGCGCACAATGAACACCCCGTCCTGGAACGAGATAGCATCCGTTCCCTGAAACCAGGTCGTAAAAGCCGCCGGCTGGACCTTTGTTTGCAATCGTTCTATTGTTGTTTGCCAGATTTGCTTTGCATTCACACCCTGTTACCTCTTCGGCGACATTCTGTACTGTTTGGCATGTTCGTGCGTTTGTATTGGTAGGATTACCATTGCTCATACCATTGCGCGGCGCGTTTCTATGGGAAAGTCGTTCATTAATTAAACGACGTATATCATCAAAAACGGGTCAAAGACGGCTCTCTCTCATGGCATATTTGGGTTGCAGTGCGTAATGGTAACACTAAAATCACGGGCTGTAAAGCCTTTTTGGTAGCAAAATTGAGAGCTACCTCATAGGTTTTCTTTCTCTATTACTATATACTAGTCAAAAAGAGAGTGATGTCTGGAAGCTTGTTTGAGCTTCCCAATGGTGACACCTTTCTGGCTGTGTTTTGAAGAGGAGTTTGTATGTTTGTATTTCGTTTTCCGTCTCATGGAGCGAGACGGTCGCGTTATGTCTATGCTTATCTAGTATTAAGTATGCTGCTAGCTGGCGCGCTGCTAGCCGCTTGCTCGAATCCTTTTGGTGGAAACTCAAAACCGACTCCAACGGCGACGCTCTCGCCAAATTTGCCACTGGCGAAATTAAGCTGGTGTGGTAAGCCTGCCATGTTGTTCCGCGATGAAGGCGCGGTTCCTACTGCGACCGCGACCGCAACCACCACTGCGACCACTACCCCTGCGAGTTCGCCCACGACGACGGCGACTACTCCTGCGGGCGGTACACCTACGGCGACGGCTACCACTACGGCCACTGTTGGGCCGGGAACGCCGACTACGCTTACCGATTGGACAGTTGTTAAAAGCAATCTTGGTTTTGTTGTCTTTTTGCCCACGAACTTGCCACGCGCCACTTGCCTGGTGAGCGCGCAAGTAACCGTGCATGATCCTACCTTTGGCGGAAGTTTTCTGATTGGGTACCTGCTGCCCGATCATACATCCATCACCATTTCGGAAGCCCCATTGACCTCACAGAACGCGACTTTCCAGTGCAATGTATCCAACAGTTCAAGCACTCAGAAGAACAATCCAACAGCAACGGGTACGCCGCAGCTAACGGCCAGCCCGACAGCGACGCCGGTATCGCTCCAACTCTGCTCCGGCGCGCGCGAAACCACCAATATTGTGCTGTCTGCTCGTAGAAGTGTAGAATACCTGCAACAATTCTTTAACGGTATGCAAGCGAATGTAAACTGGATACCTGTTTCCTGAAGTGAAGGAGAAACCGGCGATGAACACGACCTGTCCGCGTTGTAATGCTCTGATAGAGCCAAACACTACTTTTTGCACCAACTGCGGCGCGGTATTGGCCGCGCAAAATCCCTCCCAGCAGGGAACGCCATCTGTGCCACAAAATCCCTACCAACAGCCGTATGGGCAGCAACAGCAACAGGTCCCACCCTGGGCTACTGCTGGCAATGCCGGCTATGGGCAACCGCAGCAGGCTAGTAGCGGCCAGATCGACCCATCGGCGGGTGGGTCGCTGGGCTTTGGCGGGCAGGGCGATAGCGGCGCGAAAAAAATCCTGACCATTGGGGTTGCCATTATTGCGATTACCATAGTACTATTGTTGTTTTTTGGTATGCTGGCCCTGTTCATACCCGGCCTGCGCTGCCTGTTCCTGGGATTCATCGTGCTACTCTTCGTGATTCCCTGGTTTATATACTCGTACATTCGTAATTTGATCCGTCGTTCGGTCGGTGGCCTGGGTCGCATACTGTAAGAATGCTCCTATGCTACTCGACGCTTGACGTTGAAGTCTGGTATAATGAGCGCGAGTTTCACGTCATTCCATACCAGTTGAACATTCCGACAAAGGGAGGAACATCGACAATGGATAAATGCCCCTTTTGCAGCGCCGAAACACGGCCAGGGGACAATTTTTGCTTGAATTGCGGTAATCGCCTGCAAACATCAACTCCCTCACCGCAGGCTCCTACCGCGATGGGCGATGCCACGTTGCCAGCGCCAGCGGAGTGGGTGCCGCCAGTGGCACAGGGATCGAATCCAGACAATACCTGGAATAATCCAGACCTGCTCACTATCGTGGCAGACCCGGCGGATTCGGCTACGATGCGGCCAGGCACTGCGCCTCAAGCTTCCCAGGTGGCTCCTGCTGTGATGAACAAGATTGAGGAGCCAGCCCACCTTATCCTGCGGGCTGATAACAACGAAGTCTTAAACGACTACACGCTGGACAAATACGAGATGAGCATTGGCCGCGCGCCCAACAGCGACATCCTCTTATCGAAGGATAAGCTGACCTCGCGCCGTCACGCGACGATTCTCTACGAGAACGGTCAGTATTCCATTCGTGACGAACGCAGCGCCAATGGTACTTTCGTCAATTCTCAACAACTGGACGAGTCTGCTGTGCGCCCTCTTCAGAATGGCGACCATATCGGCATTGGAGAGCATGAGTTGGTTTTCCAGACGGCACAATCATCTTCGTCTGGCGTAGACATCGAGAGTCTACCCACCATGACCGTCAGCGCATCGATGGCGGCAGATATGACCTATCGCACACAGGACGATGCGAACATAACCACTTCTTCCGATGATGAATATGGCACGCGCTCAATGAATGGAGGCAGTAACGTGCAACAAATCTCACCGCAACAGGATGAGGTGCCAGTGACACCCCCGCCTGTTCCGGTTGCGCCCGCGCCCGACCCATCTCCAGTCGCTACTGAAAGCGCTGCTCCGGCGGCCAGCAGCCAGAAGAGCATTCCCGATGATGTATGGCAAACACCATCTCAGACCCCTTCCGCGCCGCTCGAAGCCAATGCAGGCGTCACTTTCAGTCGCCTGACCAGCCTGCCACAGCCCGGCTTGCCGGATGTGACTCCGTTGACCGCAGCTCTGGCAGCCCTTGACGGCCAGGTCGCCTCCTTGCAAGAGCAGTTGAACGCAACGCAAGAGGCCATGCGCAGCCATGAAGCCGATATTCTCTCGACAACCAACCAGCTTCGTTCTGGCGTGCGTTCCGTCTCTGATCGCATGGATAAGACCATCGCCGACGTTGCGCGTACCCGCGAGCAACTGGCATGGTCGGAACTGCTGCAATTGATGGAGGATGTCATGAACAACCCGCGTGACATCGAGTATGTCATCAAACTGGCTCGCAAGGCTCGTGAGTTGAATAAAGTCTTCCAGATTCATCAGAACGTACTTAGCACGCTGGCCGAATGCACCAGCCTGTTGCGTAGCCTGGTCGGAGAAGACAGATAACAAGAGCGCTGGAGAGTATGGCAAGAGGGCGACCGCAAGGGTCCCCTCCCCGCCCTTCATCCACCCCCGCCCCTACAATGAACGCTTCCTGGCTAGCCCGATTCGTAATCATTGTAGGGGCGGGAGAGGGGTAGATGTGGGGAGGGGACCCTTGCGGTCGCCCTCGTCCTTGATATGCATGGTACCAGACGTATAGAGTAACTTTCATGCGCGAAAACGACTACGACGCTATCATCATTGGCGCGGGGTTGGGTGGGATGCTCAGCGCCGCGCAACTGCTGCAACGCGGCAAACGTGTCATTATAGTAGAACGATTACCCCATTGCGGCGGACGCTTTACCGCCAAAACATTTCAGGGCGTGCAGGTCAGCACTGGCGCGGTTCACATGATCCCCTTTGGGAGCAGCGGTGTGCTGGCGCGTATGCTGCGCCTCCTGCGCGTACCACATCATTTTTTCGATGCAGATGTGTTCGCATCCTTTCATGTGCATGGCGAGCAAATCCGCTCGCGCGGCGTTCTGGGAACGCTCAAAGTTTTTGGGCCGCGCCAGTTCTTCTGGTTCACCCGCGTGGGCTACCTGATGTTCTTCCATCATCTTTCCGAACGCGAACGCGCTCTGCCATTCGATCAATGGTTGGCGCAGCACATCGACGTAAAGCGCAACCCCGAACTGAGAGCCTTCTTCGAGCGCATTTCGCGCTTCGCGCTCAGCCTTGAACTCCACCAGGTCAGCACGGATGAGGTCATTCGCACCACAAAAAACATGTTTCGCTTTGGCGCGCCCGGCATCGTGCAGGGAGGTTGTGGCGCGCTCAGCGCTGAATTGCAGCGCCGCATCACCGAACAGGGCGCGGAAGTGCGCCTGCTATGCGACGCGCAACAAATCCTGCAAGAAGATGAGCGCGTGACAGGTGTGCGCGTCCGCAACAAGGCCAGCGGAGAAGAATCGATCCTATGCGCGCCCCTGGTCGTCAGCGACCTGGGGCCGCGCGCTACCGAGGCCCTGCTTCACAACCAGCGCATCACCCAGGCCGACGTTTTGAAGCAGACTGTGCCTGCACAGCTTCATGAAGCGATTGGCTTGAAAGTGCATATCCTCAGCGATGTTTCGCTTATCCCGCATAAAGGCATCATGTATTGCCTGGATACGCGGCGCATCGCTGGTATGGTGCAGCCTACCAATAGCGATCCGCGACTGGCTCCTCCCGGCAAACACCTGCTTATCAGTCACCAGGTCATGCAGAGCAGTAACGTCGAGGAAGAAAAGGCGCTGGCTTTGGCTGATCTGCGTATGCTGTTCGGCGAAGCTTTCGAGAAGCATTGCCGCATTCTTACCATGAGCGCCTATCGTGGCGAATGGCCGGTGAATCGTATCGCGCAAGGCGAAGACCTGACGCCCCTCACACCAGTGCAGGGATTGTACCTGGTAGGTGACGCGGTGAAACCTTCGGGCTATTTGATGGTCGAAGGAGTGGCGCAGAGTGTGAATACTTTCCTCGATCTACTAGATGGCGTTGAGCAAAGCAAAGGGGAAACTGAGGAGGAGGCAGGCGCGCCAGCCAGACGCCGCCCGCGCCATGTCGTGCCGCCCCCGTCGCGCCTGAACGCCCTGCGCTGGTTGTGGGAAGCCCCCGGCAATTCCAAAAAGTTATGATGACCAGCTAGCGCGTACTTCGCGCAATTGTTCGGGGGTGAGAATACGGAACAGCACCAGCAAACTCTCCAGGTCATACTCCAGGCCCATCATGTGTAGTTCCTGGCGCACGCGGCCCAGTCCGCTGATTTGCGCTGCCGAGATCAGGCCGTAGCTTACCAGGCTGGCAGCCAGTAACTGGTCGGGTGTCAGGAGTTTGAACATGAGGAGTATTTCTCCTAATTGATAGTTAAGATCAACGCCGCGCAGCATACGCTGGATGTTTTGTGCCACTTCCAGACGGTGCTGTGGCACCAGATGCCCCTCAAGCAGCACGTTGCCCAGAGAACGAGTTGCGCGACCGCTCAATACGGGAGTTTGTTGGGATGGAGACGATGGTGGTGTTGGCAGAGCTGGCATGGGCGGCAAGCTCTGCACAATATCTAGCAGCACCTCTTCTGATGTGGTAGGAGGCTCCATGCGCCCACGCAGCATGGATGGCAAATCAGGCATCTGCTCAACCAATAAGCGGCCAACGACTTTCTCTTGCTCTGATGCAATCGTCGCCTGTTGATTAGCTGTATCATCCTGTTTGACTTCCTCGCTAGCTTCTACATGTGCTGGCGTTGGTGGCACAGATGGCTTAGCGGCCTGTGCTGGTGTCGATGCCGGGGCCGGTGTTGGATGTACGGCGGGCAGGGGCGATGTAATGGATGCGATACCTTGCGCCAGGGTCTGGTCAACCTGCGGTGGTGGCGGAGCGGCGCGTCTTTCTGAAACACGCTCAACGGGCAAATCTTGAATGGGAGAAGGTCTCATGCCTGAATGAGCGATAGATTCAGGTTCAACTGGCGGGGTCTGTATTGTCGGAGCCGGTGGCGCGGATACGTTTTCTAGCGCGACATCGTTTATGTTCACCTGATCGGTTTGTGGGCCTTTGTATGGTGACTCACGCTCCTGTGTTGGAGTTGGCGCTGGCGCGGGTTGCGCCATCGTGGGCGCTACTGTTGAAGGAGCATCAGTCGTCCAGGTTGGCGGGTTCTCGCGCACCATACGTGAGAGTTGTTCCAGGCCGGTCGCCTCGCCAGCAACATTCGCCGCTTTGCTGATTGTTGGCGTTGCGCTCTGCTGGTATGAGGGCGTGGGCGGCACGCCAGCATCGCGCCCTGCTGGTCTCTGCTGGTAGGTATCTCTTTCGAGTGTTGCTCCACCTGTTTCAGCAGCATGAGCATAGGGATTGATCTGTGGCCTTGCCGTCGCGTCTGGATTGTTGATGGGGCGCGATGCTGGCGGTGGTTGTGGTGGTGGCGGAGCTGCATGGGGCGCCCAGTTGACCTCAGGTGTGGGCGAGTAGCTGCGATTGCCAGGATAGATTACGGCGCGAATCCTGTCTGTAAAGGTTGGCGCAGGCATCCCCGCTCCGGGCGCGTTGCCCGGCGCTGGTGGGCTGGCAGGAGCGGATGACCCGGCAGGGTTAGGGGCCGTCACTACCGGCATAGTCGCCGTGGGTTGCGCGGTCATCTGCGTACCGCGCGTATCCGGGCCAGCCTGTCCATTAGTGGCTGTCTGGGCGTGTAGCCGTGAGAAAGAACCCGTTCCGCTTGTTGAGCCGGGAATGCGAGAGCGCACCGCATCGACGAGGTTCATCACGCCCAACATGCCATCCACTTCCATGTCGGTTAGGACGGCGCGCGAGCGCTCTTCCGGGTCATCGGGGCCATAACCCGCCAGGTTCATGCAGCGAAATGTAAAGACCTGGACGCCGCGCCCGCGCCTCTGCGCATCCAGCGCTACCCAGAACTCACGCCGGTTCGCGGCAGCTTGCGCCAGGTTCACCAGCACCAGGCGGACCGGAAAACGCGCTATGGCATCAAATACTTCTACCGCCGTGCGGGCAGTATGACACTCGTATCCGGCCAGTTGGAACTCGCTTATGAGCAGTCCGGTAAGTTGTTGATCTCGCTCAAATAAAAGAATGTGAGGCCCACCGCTATTGACATTCATGCCGAGGCTCCTTGTTGTTACCGCTCATATATCTATCTATCAAACGTATGCGCAATCTAAGACTTTCTATCCGTTTCACGTTACGCTATCCTGTTGTATACTTCGAGAAAGTGGAAGTCTATTACTTACGGCTTCGACGCACTTTAATGTTTGCGCTAGTATAGCATATTTGCAACCTCAAGAATAGTTTCAAGAGGAAAAAGGGGACGTTCATATTTCATGATTGTCACTTATTATAATGAACGCGCGAACTCAACAAAACGGCACCACAACGTTCGAGAAAGGCAAGGAACACTTCACACATGGCAGACCATCAAACGTATCCTGTAGTGGCTTTAATGACCGACTTTGGCACCGGCGAGGGAGATATTGGCGTGATGAAAGGCGTCATCGCTGGCATTACGCCCAACGCGCACATCATTGATATTACCCACGATATTCCGCCGCAGCGCGTGGTGTCCGGCGCGTGGGTGCTGGCGTCTGGCTATCGCTATTTCCCCACTAACACGGTTTTTGTGTGTGTGGTAGATCCTGGCGTCGGCAGCTCGCGTGGAGCAATCGCACTCCATGCCGGTGAATGGTTCTTCGTGGGTCCCGATAATGGACTATTTAGCTATATACTGGCCGAACAGCCTGCTCATGCAGCCACGCTGCTCTCGAATCCGGCCTATCATCTGCAACATGTCAGCGCGACTTTTCATGGCCGTGACATCTTTTCGCCTGTCGGAGCGCACCTGGCGCGCGAAGGGGCCGCTATCATGAGCGATCTGGGAACGGCCATAGACCCGGCCAACCTGATACGCCTGGAAGGCAGCCAGCCCGCGCGGCGCGGCTCAACCATTGACGCGCACATCATCCATGTTGACAATTTTGGCAATCTCATCACGTCTATTCCCCTGTCTATGCTGCCTGATCTCTTTGATCTTGCGCGCGTGCAAGCTTCCTTTCCAACACGGGGCAAGGTGATAGATGAGCGCCGCCGTTTCTTTGCTGACGGTCCCGAAGATGGCCGTCCATTCATCTATGGCGATAGTTCCGGCTATGCCGCTATCGCGGTACGCAACGGCAATGCCGCGCGAACATTGGGCGCGGCATATGGAGATGCTATTACTTTCGTCATGTCGTGATATTAGATCGTTTGCCACTATCATCGTAAGCGGTTATGCGCTATGCTTATGTTGGGAAGGCAAACTGACTGAGTATTCCCCATCAAAGTCGGTCCTGTCATTCTGAGCGCAGCGAAGAATCCTACTGCCAGGCTGAGATTCTTCGCTGCGCTCAGAATGACAAAGCAAAGCGAAGAATGACAAAGCAAAGCGAAGAATGACAAAGCAAAGCGAAGAATGACAAAGCAAAGCGAAGAATGACAAAGCA
>JBOGTO010000144.1:0-9978 GCA_050695155.1 Ktedonobacteraceae bacterium | reverse complement strand
GAGCTGGGTATGACCACCACCGACGAACTGTACTTCGCGGTTGGCAAGTTCAATTACCCGGCTGGCATCATGATAACCGCCTCGCACAATCCCAGGCAATATAACGGTTTGAAGTTCTGTCGCGCCCAGGCCGCGCCCGTCAGTCTGCAAACAGGGCTGGGTGATATTCGCGATCTCGCCATACGCGGCGAATTTCTAGAACCAGACAGCAAAGGTCACGTCACCAAACGCGACGTGGCGGATGACTTTATACAACATGCGCTTTCATTTATCGATGTAAGCAAGGTTGCGCCACTCAAAGTGGTCATTGATGCTGGCAACGGCATGGCCGGTATGCTCATGCCACGTGTATTCAAACACCTGCCCTGCGAGCTGGTTCCGCTGTACTTCGAGCTTGATGGCAACTTCCCCAACCATCCCGCCAGCCCCATCGAGCCGGAGAACATGGAAGCTTTGCAGAAAAAGGTGCGCGAAGTCGGCGCGGACATCGGCGCGGCCTTCGATGGCGATGCCGACCGCATGTTTCCCGTAGACGAACATGGCAATGTGGTGGATGGCTCGATGGTGACGGCGGTGGTGTCGCAGAGCCTGCTGCGCAAACATCCCGGCTCGACCATCCTGTACAAACTGATCGTCTCCAAAAGCGTTCCCGAACTGGTTGAAAAGATGGGTGGAGTAGCCACGCGCTCGCGGGTGGGACACTCCTACATCAAAGCCGAGATGCGCCGCGTGAACGCCATATATGGCGGCGAACACTCCGGCCATTTCTACTTCCGCGACAACTGGTTCGCCGACTCCGGCCTGATCGCCCTGCTCATCATGCTGGAACTGGTATCCGTCGAGGGCAAGCCACTATCCGAACTGCTCAAGCCGCTCGACAAATGGGTGAGAAGCGGCGAGATCAATAGCAAGGTCAACGACGTGCAGGGCAAGCTCAAGGCGCTTGAAGAACACTACGGCTCAAAGGCCAACTCTGTCGATCACCTCGACGGCATCACCCTCGATTATGGCGACTGGTGGTTCAACGTGCGCCCCTCCAATACCGAACCCCTGCTACGCATGAACCTGGAAGCCAAAAATCAGGAGTTGATGGAGCAAAAACGCGACGAAGTGCTGGCGTTTATCCGGGGGTAAATGCAAATTATGTTCGAGAGAGATCGACAGGACATGGGTATATCATTTCTTTCTCTCTCGACATGCTAATCCTCGTTCAATCGCAAGGTCTGACTCATTGATGGTTGCGAGACGGCGCGCACCATAACAGTGAGCGCGATACTTGCAACTGCCAACAAGATAGCAAGCACAAGTGCCAGCGAACTGGGAATAAGCACTCTCACCGAAGGCTGATTCTGTATGGCGTAAAATGTGTTGCTGGATATATCACCAAAAGCGCCGCTGATCGTGGCGCTGGTGAAGACGAGCGCTGGCAAGAGCTGTAGTGAGAGTATTCCACCACACAAAATACCCAACACCATCGCCAACAGATAGATGATGCCCTGCTCACAGGCCAGGATACTGGCAATATGCCGTGGAGCCGCGCCGAGCGAACGCAATACCGCGAAATGGATCAGCCGCTTACGTACCTGTACCCACGAGACAATGAGACCGCCAGCCAGGGCCAATACCAGAGCCATGGCCGCGCCCATGCCCAATTCCCCCACTATATTGAGATAGAGGGGATCACTGCGCAGCGTATCTATGATGGCTTGCCGGTCATAGAGCGTCTGAAGCTCCAGGCAACATCCAGAGTCGAGTACTTTGCGCACATTTGCCTGCGACACGTTATCATTACGCGCGCGCACCCACACATAGTTGATTGGCAAACCGATACCCCACTGTACAGCCAGATTGTTATACATATTGGCAAAGCTCTGATAATCGACCAGTACCCCGCCAGAGGAAACATTATTGTTACTCTCTCCATCACCCGCGCTATCGCTGACTGTCGGAATCTGCTCCACCTCGTCTATAGCCCTGAACGTAATCAGGCCATATGGGGAGAACTTCATGGTAAAAATCGCGCCGCGAGAGAGATGCAAACTCTCCCAGGCGGCAGCATCCACGATGGCAGGGACAAGATTACTTGATAGGGCTGAGGAGCGGCTGGCGGTGAGAAGCGACATAAGCGAACTAAGGGGCTGTGTTGAGTCTTGCTGCGTCCAGATAGCGGTTTGCGCAAATGTGTCTGCATCGACAGCCATAATCGCAAGCGCAGTCGATTGGGTATTACCTCCGGCGGCGGTTCCCTTGTAGCCGAGTGTGGCTGAAGCCACTCCTGGCGCGGCCAGATAGCTAGCCATTTCATCTTTCAAGGCGACTGAGGTCAGGCTGGGGTTCTCCGGGACGCCACTAAAATCCGCGCCCGCCTGGAATGAGGCCACATCAGGGATGTGCTGGGATTGTGACGTACTGAAAACCAGCACAAAGCTTACCAGCGAGGTTGCCAGCGCAAGTAAGAGCATCATCCGCACCGATTGACCGGGCGCGCGTGCCATCTGAGCCAGGGCGAGCATCGGAGTCGCTCCTCTCCCGCGCATGGCTGCTTTTGAACCCAGACGCAACAGCACACGAAAGAGGCGCATGAAGAGTAGCAGACACACGACGACCAGGCACGTTGTTCCCAGCAGCGTTAGAGGAGATAGCAGGAACAATCGTTGGCGTATACTCAGTATACCCGAAGTTGTCATGTAGGTGAAGACCGCATAGGTAATCAACAGCACAACCATCACCAGCAGGTCCAACTGGATACGCTGCCACACTGGACGATGCATTGTGCGGCTCGCCTCTCGCCGTAAGGTCAGGGCGTTGACCTGCACTGCCCGCCGTAATGCCGTCGCCATAACCAGTATCACTACGAGTGCAGCCACCAGCGCGTAAGCCGCCAGGCTTAGAGCTATCCGCAGGGGATTCGCAAAAACGAGCGTCAGCACACCTTGATCGACGCCACTAAGGGTATGCTGCGCCAGGAAAAAAGCCAGAGGCAGCGCCAATAGTGGCCCTAAAAGTAGCGCGAACACACCCAGGCCAAGGCTCTGCGCGAGCAAGGCTCCTATAATTTGCAACTGGCTGCCCCCACGACTGGCTACAATGGCGATGGCTTCCGCTTGCCGCTCAACCAGTACATTAGCCATCAGGCTGAGAAAATAGAGGACAAGAGCAAACAGGATAACCAGCACACCCATGACCGGAAGATGGACTACGGAGATACGGTCATGATAGTGGGCAAGAATATCGGTCGGGAGCAGTCCGGTGGTCTGCGACAAAAATGGGGGATTGTTAAGCGTAGGGTTGTTATGTACATCCAGTTGCACGCTTTGTACACCCGCCAGCGTGGTATCCAGATCGTTGATATCGAGTTGCGAGAGATCAAGCGTGTAGTACCAGAAAGAAAAGGCCGGAGATTCTAATTCATACCCTGCCCGTTGTGGGGCGGCCAGGTCTCGCGCCAGCCAGGAGAGCAGCGTTTCGTTGGAAACAAGTGCGGTATACACCGTCGTCTTGAGTGAGACACTGTGAAAGCTGATCCCATGCCAGAACGGATCACGCGCCTGGACGAGATCAAAGATACCCACTACGCGCAAAGGAACGCTTTGTTCAATGTGCGCGGGTACCTGATCAGGACCAGTGATGGGGCGGAAAATGCTGATGGTGACAGTAAGTATCGAGCCAACATGGATATGCAAAAGGGTGGCGGTCTCTTGCAAAAGGGCGATCTCAAGTCCGTCGCTGCTCGTGTGCGGCAATCGACCCGCTATTACATGCAGGTGCGCCGTTGCGCTGCCGATCGAAGTTCCCACCAGTTGCATCTGGCTGCTACCAGTTGCACTATCCAGCAAAGGATAAGCAATGGTTTGCAAAGAGTACTGTGGATGGAGAAGATGAGCGCCGAGCTTCTTCTGCACCTCTGTATTGAGCAGGTGAGTAGCCCCATGCATGATGGGGAGGGAAATCTGTTGAGAAAAGCTTTCTACAACAATATCTCCCCCTTGATCTGAGGTAGCAAGGGCGCTGCGTAATCCGGCGCTCATGACTACATAGGAATACAGGGGTACCGCGCAGACCAGCGTAAGGGCAGTCACGATACCTATCCCCGTGACAAGCAGCAGAGACCAGCTTTGCCGTATGCGCCAGAAAGCTAGCGTCATGATTGAAAAGGCAAAGTGTTCTTTCTTGTGATCAGGGATGGGAGTATCTTCTGAGCGCGTCATCGTTCTTCCTCAACGATCATCAGTAAAGACAGCAAAGTCTTTATCCACCGATTTCAGCTCACTTAAAGATGTTACGCACGAGACGATTGGAGCCTATGGTATTCCCATAAAAAGTATATCACAAGCAGCCTGCGCATCGCATTCGATGGAGCGCACCATGCAACTGCTCGGAGATGTGTGGACGCTCAAGATCATCTACACGCTATTGACGGGTACGCGGCGCTTTGGCGAAATACTGGGGACGATGGGCAACGTCAGTCCCAAGACGGTATCGAACCGCCTCAAGATGCTTGAAGAGATTAAGTTTGTGCAAAGAATGGTTGCGATAGAAAGGCCCGTACAGAAAGAAAAGATGAAGGTATCACACCTTCTCGCGATTATTCGTGCTGGAAATGGCGGCTCTCGCAAGTTTGAAGAAGACAAAGTCAGTTAGTAGCATGGCTCAACTGCTCCAACTGAATGCAGCGGTCTGCGGCAGTGGCAATTTGGGGATCATGCGTCACCAGGATGAGCGTCTGATTTCCCACGCGCTGTTGCTCGCGCAACACATCAAGTACCTCCGCTCCCGTCTGTGGATCAAGGTTGCCGGTCGGCTCATCGGCCAATACGACTTTTGGATGATTGATTAAGGCACGCGCGATCGCCACGCGCTGCTGCTCTCCACCTGAAAGCCGCGCGGGTGGGTGTCCCATGCGATCTTGTAGCCCCACACTTGCCAACAAGTCCCGCGCGCGTTGCCTCAGATCGAAATCGAGTGTGCGGCGATAGGGCAGGAGAGGAATCATGACATTCTCCAACGCTGTCAGGTTGGGCAACAGGTAGAACAACTGGAAGACAAAGCCGACCTGCTGCCGCCGGAAGTCAGCAGCGGCGGGACCTCGTAATCGATGCACAGCGATCCCGTCAAGCCAAATCTCGCCAGCATCGAGAACATCTAACGCTCCAATCAGTGCGAGCAAGGTAGTCTTGCCCGATCCCGATGGTCCCGTAATCGCCACACATTCACCGCGCTGCACCTCAAGGTCAACATGCTGAAGCACAGTGAGCTTCCCGTTGGGGAGCGCATACGATTTGCAGAGTTGGTCTACCTTGAGGAGTGTCTCAGGTTGTCTATCCTGCTCTCTCAGTTGTTCCATCATTTTCCCTCTTTTCTACTCTGCCCGCAAAATATCTACCACCTGTACCCGATTGGCTGCTCGCACAGCTGGAATGGTCGCCAGGGTTGCCACAACGACCAGTAAGATTGTCACACTTCCTGCAACTACTGGTAAAGGAACCCCTCCTTGTGCCTGACGCTGAGCAAATAGGATACCCGATGCTACCACTGCTCCCGGTATCGCTCCCACGATTGACAGGGTTAGTCCCTCGTGCAGAAAGAGGCGGCGAATCAGCCCCGGTCGCCATCCAATGGCTCGAAGTAACCCTATTTCGCGCTGGCGTTCTCGCACCTGCAACAGCAGCAAGTCCGATATGCTCGCGAAGGTCAAGAGGACGGCGAAGAGCGCGCCTGCCAGTTGTGGCACAGCAGTCTGCAGCAGTACGAAGTCACCCAGCAAGGTTCCTTGCAAGGTCTGGCGTAAGGCCAGCAGGCCAGCCATCATCACCATGAGCAGGAGCGCCGAGAGGAAGAGACTGCCGATGGCGACAAGCGCGCGCACGCGTGAACGAGCCAGATTGCGCAGCGCGATGGAGACGATGGCTGGCATGAACCACCACATGCGTGCTCCGATGCGTAACGCTCTTCCAGAGGCGACCGTGGTCCCAGTCCGCAATATTTCAGCTGGACGAATGCGCCAGAGTTGCTGGAGGGGGTAAAGGACACTGACCAACGCCAGGCCCAGCATAAGAGGCAACGTCCAGACAACTACTTGCCAGGGTGGATCGGCACCGATCAAGGAGACGATAAGCAATGCCAGTCCAATACCAACGATTCCCCCGCCAAGGGCGAGCAGGAGTACCTGGACGAGAAAAGTACCGACAGGCTGCCAGGGTCGCCAGCCGAGCGCACTCAGGATAGCGAGTTCGCGGCGTTGGGCTGTCACCAGCGCGCTCAAAGACACGACCAGGTAGCCCAGGCAGACTGCGAGCACCGACCAGAGTAAGAGCGTCTGGGTCTGACCTAATTGTTTGAGATAGAGCAGCGCTGCCCCAATCGAAATCCAACGTTCCTCTACCCAGCCAAGAGGCGCAATCGTCTGAGTCGCACCTGGATATTGCCCGGCGTTGATGCCAGGAACATAGACGAGTGTTGGTCGAGGGGAAGAACCTAACGTCACGATGGCACGCAAACCAGTGCGTCGCTGAATCTCTTGAGCAACTTGTGCGACATGCTCCCATCCTGCTGCATCGGCGGTTACGTTGCCAGCAACCCTGATCCTGATGACGCTAATACAATGCTCTCCGCGAATTTGCCGGGCAGCCGCCAGTGTGGTAAGCGCCAATGGCGACTGGAGGGTAAAGCCTGCAGGATTGGTCGTTGGCAAGATCGAGGTTGGTGTGAGAGGATGACCTTGAGCATCGTATTGTAGGATCAGGGGTGAGGGTGTATAGGTATTCTCGGGTAACCAATTCAACGCATTGGTAAACTCTGCGGAAAGACGCTTCCCATCAAATTGGCCGATAGGTTGTGCCGTATAGGTTGCTCCATTGTAGATGGTGTCATAGATGACCTGATCGGTATATCCAATGGTTCCGTCTTCCTGTTGCATATTTCCTGGCAAAGGATTGAGATTCCGGAAGGCTACCTCGGGACCCTGCATATCGCCAAGATTTTGAAAATGATCGGGTACCAGGGTATAAGCAGGTCTTGTTTCTCCTTTGGGTGCCGATGCATGTTGATACGCTAAACTGGAAGGACTCGAGGTAAAGTTCAGAGCAAATGATGAGTTCCCATAGTCTTGTATCTCGAGGGAGGACCCTTGCTGGGCAACAGTGGTGCCTTTGGCAAAAATTTGGAGATCGTTCTGCGCTATTGGCACATTCCCTACAAAGACGGTCTGTTGCGAAAGATGGTCGAGATAGTTGCTGCCACCAAGTGTTGCCACCTGTTGCGGATCAGTGGTGCTAGCAGCAAGGTGTACAAAGGAGGCGTGGAGTGTGATGTGACCAGGAAGTTGAGTATTGATCAACATGGGAACATCATAGTTGGGGTCCTGTTCACCGGGAGCTATACCAGAGATAGTTGGCTGGTCCGTATCGAGTGACAGCATTGTTTGTTCAGGAAGTTGGCTTCCCTGTGTGATACTTTGATCGAGATGGACCAACTGATTTTCTGCTGCCGGGTCAATGCCTGCCAACAGAAATGTACCCGGATTGGGAACAACAGTCAGATACTGCCCATTCTGCGTAAAAAAATAATCGCTCACGCCGATCGAGCTGAGAATGTGTTGTTGGTCGCTCGTCAGACCGCACTCACCTGTACAGGAATCGGAGGCATAGACGCGCACACTCTGGTGAAACTCCGTAATGGACTGCTGACCATTAAAGGCGGTCAGCGTCCAGTCCAAGCGATAGAAGCCAGGGGCTGGATGTGGAGGTCCCAATTGAATCACAGTGGTTGGAAATAAGGCATAGCTGATAAAGGCAATCGGAGCTGCCACTGCGACTCCTGAGAGTTGCTTGATCTGTTGATATTGCTGCACACTGATGCCTCCGTCATATCCCTCAAACTGATCAGGAGCAATGGTTGTCCCTGTTGGCATCGATGGCTGAGGCGGGAGTACGACAAGGTCATAAGTGGATCGCCAGTTCTTACTGATAATCTGGGCGGCCTGTAAAACAGTGGTTTGGGTACTGGCGCTCAATAGGATCAGAGTGCAAGCTGCAAGTAAGAATCCGCCACTTGCCAGGATATTACGACCTTTCTGACGCCTCAAAGTGAGCAAGATGAATTGCCACATCAACAGATCCTTTCGGTTTTTCTTCTCTCTAAAAAAGTAGAATTCTCTTCATAACCAGATGCTATCCAAATGAAAATGCTTCACAATCCGAGGCGCGCACTGATCGACCACGCTCTCTAGTGAAAGACGCAAGGAGACATCAAATTATTGCAGGAAGGGAACAATCAGCACTGCCAAATCCGTTGGCAGTGCTGAAAAACTAGAGCGAACTCCTACTAAAGACGGTTGGTGCCGATGTTCAACAAACCAAACAGCTTATCATCAACAATTTGTTGGACAAGATGACACGCACCTATTACAGCCAACATACGTCGGACATTGTGAACCAGTTGGTGCGCAGCCACCGCTGTAATAGTAGGTGAGAGCAAGATGACCACCAGGTTGACAATTTGCATCAGTATCGCAGCTTCTGCAACAAAATGTCCCATAAGGTGGACACGGTACACAATCAGGGTTTGCGGGTCTATTAGTAGCCGCCTGAGCCTGCATAGGATTCGCCCCAAGTAAACCGATGCCAGCTAATGAAACGCCAGCAGCAATTTGACCTGCCCAGGTGAAGAAACTGCGGCGTGGATACGGTTGTTCATATTTCTGTTTTTCGTCGTCTTGGCTTGCTGCCATGAAATCCTCCCTTTTTTACCAGCGTTGTTGGTTGCTTGTTGCAACTGACTCAGTACAGTGCGTATTAATAGGAAACTGGCACCGATGGGAAAGCGGCCATGAGCAGACGCTGTAGTTGCTCAATCTCTTGCACAACGCCTTTCGCACGAATGATGCCAGCTTCGTCGAGTATAAACACAAACGGTACACTTCGGAGACGATAGAGTTCTCCACTAAAGCCTGGAACAGGGGTTAAGACAGGTAACTGCGCTTCTTCCCCAGCATAGGCATTATTCAGATCGCGGTCTGAACCTCCTATAACCAGCACTAGAATGCTACTATCAGTAAGCGAGAACGCATGTAGGATATGAATGGTGTCATCACACGAAGAACATCCAGGTAGAACAAACGCCAGGATACGTCGCCTTCCTTGAAAGTCCTCCAGTCTGACAGACTTGCCATTCTGGTCTGTTACAGTGAATAAAGGAGCATGTTCACCTACTGGAAGCCCCCATATATCTGCTGGTTCCAAACTCTTCGCAGGTGAAAGTATTCCATGTTGCTTTAGCTCTCCCAATGCTCGCAGCAACAGCAGAAGCAGTCCTGTCTCAAACAACACCAGCGCCCATAGCGCAATAATAATGATCATCCAAATCGTTGGTATGGCTCATCCCTCCTTCCGTGAGTACTCCATTTGGTTTCCTCTTGTCTACGACTGTCCAATGATACAAGAATTTCAAGAACGCCACAGAACACGTGCAGAATTGATGAGTGCAACAGCAGCAAGCGTCGTGCCTACAAGTAGCACGACGGGAAACACGATACTCAATAAGCTAGCGCTTAACACGGTTGAACGATGAACCAATGTAGCGACTGTGAACAAATCTGGAGGGGTAAATAGCAAGATGAGCAGACCAACCATCAATAATGCATTCCTCCCCATAAGCCACCACGAGATACGATGGTCTCCCACTATCCCACCACAGTGGCAGGAAAGATCGAACCGCCCACGCACGAGATTGATGAAAATGGCCCCACTAAACATGACAAAGAGACAGAGCGTGAAAATAAGAGCAGGCGCAAGCAACAGCCCACTGAATAAACTCAGACCAGCTAGAAGCTCAACCACCGGAATAACAAACGATAAGGCGGTTGAGAGTGCCAATCTGGACCCCAGGACGGGAGATAGGAGTTGATAGTCCTGTATATCTCGCTGGAAGCGACGTGGATGGGCGAGTTTGCTCATTCCCACACTGAGAAGGATAAGTCCC
>JBOGTO010000143.1:0-24853 GCA_050695155.1 Ktedonobacteraceae bacterium | reverse complement strand
GGTATATGCTTAACAGCGAAAGGACTTTTCCATATATGTATCACAAGATACATGATTTCATAGAAGGAGGATTACGATGCCTGGTTCATTTCGACTTGGGAAAATCGCTGGAATTGATATACACGCGCATGTAAGCTGGCTCATCATCCTGGTCTTACTGACATGGTCGCTTGCTGGTGGTTGGTTCGCCCAACTCTTTCCCGGCTGGGCCACCACGACCTATTGGATTGTCGCCTTCATCTCGGCGCTTCTTTTGTTTGCCTGCGTCCTGACGCATGAACTGGCCCATGCCCTCGTCGCCCGCATACATGGGCTGAACGTGCGCAACATCACGCTGTTCGTTTTTGGCGGCGTCGCGCACATCGAGGAAGACATGCAGCGTCCGGGCGTCGAGTTCCGCGTAGCTATTGCGGGTCCGCTTGCCAGCTTTCTGCTGGCCGGGGGAGCCTTCCTGCTGGCCTTGCCACTGCGGGGCAGCGGTGCCTCTGCCGAGGCGGTACTCGACTACCTCACTGTGTCGAATCTGTTGTTGGGAGCCTTCAACCTGTTTCCTGGTTTTCCCCTCGATGGCGGGCGGGTCCTACGCGCGTTCGTCTGGAAGGTGACGGGGAATTTCAAAAAAGCGACGCGCATTGCCTCCTCCGTTGGTCAGGGAAGCGGCTATCTGCTCATTTTATTCGGCATGGTGCAGTTCTTCACAGGGAACTTCTTCAATGGCCTGTGGATCGCCTTCATCGGATGGTTCCTCTTGAGCGCGGCGCAAAGCGCCAACACGCAAGTCGAGCTGCAAGCGGTCCTGCGCGGCGTCTCCGTCAGCCAGGTGATGACTCCTCACCCGGCAGCAGTTCCAGCCAACATTTCGCTCCAGAAGCTGGTGGATGAGTACTTCCTGGCGCTTGGGCAACGAGCCGTCCCTGTCACACAGGGTGATTACCTGGCGGGGCTAATTACCCTCACCGATATTATGCGCGTATCACGAGAGCGCTGGTCGTACACTCCAGTCGGCCATGCCATGCGCCTGCTGGAGCAGGTCTACACAGCTACCCCTGAGCAGCCCCTACAAGAGGCGCTTCAGGCGATGGGTACGCAGGGGATAAACCAGGTGCCGGTGGTGGAAGAGGGACGGCTGGTTGGCCTCTTGAGTCGGGAGTCGATCATTCGCTACTTACAGGTACGGCAGAGCTTACACGGAGAAGCACGACAAGACGCGGCGTAACCATCATGGCACATCGCGTCTTAGAAAATGGTGCGAGTGGGACGCTTGCGGCCCACGTTCTGATGAATTGTAACGATCAAAAACGATAAGAGGGAGTCGTCCTCGCCCCTGATGAATTGTGACGACCGAACAGGGGAATGAAGGGATAGAGGCATTCCCGTCCTGTAGGGACAAGGGGCGGACGCGGGGATGGGTGGGGGCCTTGTGCTTGTCCTTGTGGCTACGCGATGCGTCTGGGTTGCGTGAGGCATGATGGTCGCACTCCCAACCAGGACAAGCACAAGGCCCTACAGGACGAGGACGCTATTTCCCCATTCGGTTGCCAAAGTTCATCAGGAGGCAACGCCTCACCTCTTATTACTCCATTCGGTTGTCACGATTAAATAGATACAAACTGAAACGCAGGTAAGCGCGGCTGCGTAAAAGAGAGAGTGAGCATATTATTGAGAGAGACCACAGTGTCTATAGCATCACGAATGGCAGGGCGATAGTATATGGAACACTCAAAACAACTCGGACACAGCGGCGGCCATAGCGAACACGCAGGGCATGATGAGGCCATGTTCAAACGCCCATTCTGGATCGCGCTCATCCTGACTATCCCGGTACTCATCTACGCGGAATTGCTCCAGCAGTTGCTGGGCTATCAGGCCCCCGTATTTCCCGGCTCATCCTGGCTCGCGCCGGTACTCAGTAGCATTATCTATTGGTACTGTGGCTGGGTTTTCCTTAGTGGCGCTGTCGCTGAACTACGCGCGCGTCGACCCGGCATGATGACACTGGTTGCCCTGGCGATCTCGACCGCCTATTTCTACAGTCTCGCCATTACCTTCGGGCTGGTCGCGGGTATGCCTTTCTACTGGGAACTGGCGACACTGGTGACGATCATGTTGCTGGGTCACTGGGTAGAGATGCGGGCCATCGGTAGCGCGCAGAATGCCTTGCGCGAGCTGGCAAAACTGCTGCCCGATATGGCCGAGCGCATTACCGCTAGCCGCACGGAGGAAGTGCCGGTGAGCGCGTTACAAGTAGGCGACCTGGTACTTGTGCGACCAGGAGGGCAGGTACCAGCCGATGGGGAGATTGCGGAGGGAGAGAGCCACGTCAATGAGAGCATGATTACGGGCGAGTCACGGCCAGTTGCCAAACACGCGGGCGATGAGGTCATCGCGGGTACGGTCAACGGCAATGGCTCGCTGCGTGTGCGCGTCACGCGCACAGGCGAGCAGACGATGCTCGCAGGCATTATGCGCCTCGTAGAGGAGGCGCAGCACAGTAAAAGTCGAGCGCAGGCATTGGCCGATAGAGCAGCTTTCTGGCTGACGCTCGTCGCGGTCGGAGCGGCCATCCTGGCGTTGATTATCTGGACAGTGCTACGCGGCTTCGGTGACTATACCCTCGAACGTGTCGTTTCGACACTGGTGGTCGCCTGCCCACACGCGCTTGGGCTGGCAATCCCACTCGTGATCGCTATCACGACGGCATTGTCCGCGCGCAACGGCATCCTGGTGCGCGAACGCCTCGCGCTGGAGCGAGCGCGCACCCTCAATATCGTCATCTTCGACAAGACGGGAACACTTACCAGAGGCGAGCAGGGACTGGTCGGCATTGCCACAGCAGAGGGGCTTCCAGAGGAGCAGGTACTTGCGGAGACTGCGGCAGTTGAGGGAGATAGCGAGCATATGATTGCCCGCGCGCTGGTCGCATCAGCGCGGGAACGGAACGCGCAAATTCCAGCGGTGCGCGATTTCCAGGCACTGCCTGGTCGAGGCGTTCAGGCAACGGTCAACGGGCGCGTCTTGCAGGTCGGTGGGCCGCGCTTACTCGAACAAAGAGATGTGACAATACCACCGGCGCTCGCACAACATACGAAACAATGGCGCCAGCGCGGTCAAACCATTGTCTACCTGCTTGAGGAGCAGCGCGTCCTCGCCGCGTTTGCTTTGGCCGATGTCATCCGCCCAGAGAGCCGCGAGGCGGTCGCTATGCTCAAACAGCAGGGCGTGCGCGTGGCAATGCTGACCGGAGACGCGGAAGAAGTGGCGCGCTGGGTCGCTACTGAACTCGGCATTGACGAATACTTCGCGCAGGTGCTGCCCGAGCACAAAAGCGAAAAGGTCAGGGAGTTACAGCAGCGCGGCGCGCAGGTGGCAATGATCGGCGATGGCGTGAACGATGCGCCCGCTCTGGCACAGGCAGATGTAGGCATCGCTATTGGAGCCGGAACGGATGTCGCGCGCGCTTCGGCTGGCATTGTGCTGGTCAAAAATGACCCGCGTGATGTGGCGCGTATCATCGAATTAAGCAAAGCAAGCTACCGCAAGATGGTACAAAATCTGGCCTGGGCGGTGGGCTACAACGCAATTGCCTTGCCCCTGGCAGCAGGTGTGCTGGCCCCTATCAACATTGTGCTACCACCGGCACTTGGGGCGCTTCTGATGTCGCTCAGTACTGTGATCGTAGCGCTCAATGCCCAGACATTGCGGCGCTTAAAGTTGCAGCAGGAAAATGCCAGTGTCTCTCACTCAGTTGTAGGCTGAGTGAGAGACACTGGCATTTCATTATATAGAGATGTTTAGACTAATATTGGCCTTTTTGCGGAACCGGAAAGAGATGTAAGCTGGAATGCTTACTCCCTGAAGACGTAGCCGACTCCACGCACGGTATGGATCAAGCGGGGTTCGCCATCGGCTTCCAGCTTGTTGCGTAAGTACCCAATGTAGACCTCCATGACGTTTGAAGAGCCTTCAAAATCCATACCCCAGACCCGGTCCAGGATGATCTCGCGTGTCAGTACCTGGCGCGGACGTTTCATTAAAAGCTGGAGTAGCTCATATTCGGTGGGGGAGAGTTCAATCTCCCGCGTCCCGCGATGCGCAATGCGCGTACCGGTATCCAGTTCGACATCGGCATAACGCAGCACCTCGTAGCGCTCTTCCTGGCTGCGACGCAACAGAGCTTTGACCCGCGCCACCAATTCGTCCGGGGCAAAGGGCTTGACCAGGTAATCATCGGCTCCTGTCTCCAGACCTTTCACCCGGTCAGCTACCGCGTCGCGCGCTGTAAGCATGAGGATAGGTACGTTATCGCCTGCCGCGCGCAGTCGCTGCGCCACCTCCAGCCCGTTCAAGCCGGGCAACATGATATCGAGTACAACCAGGTCAGGTGGTCGCTCCAAAGAACGATTAAGAGCTTCATTCCCACTGGCTGCTATAGCCACACTATATCCTTCATAGGCAAGAACACGCCGTAGCAAATCGGTAATGCGTGGATCATCATCCACTACAAGAACATGTGCTTTCATCAAAACCTCCATTCATTCCATCTTGTTACAGGTATAGCATACCATCGCTCTATGAAGCAATACTGAGATCAACCTGAGATGAAACTGAGAGTGACGAATCTCATATCACAACCACTTGGACAAACATACCACTTTGCACCACGCGGCCTTGCGCCCCGCTTTCCATCACCTGAACAGCTACCAGAAAGGTTCGTGTTTCTCCTGCTCGCGCTCCACTTACATTAAAGGTAATGCTCGCTGATCGCGCCCGGCGATCCAGCACCTGCCCCTCTGCGTTCCAAAGCATATACAGGGGTTCTTGTAATCCTGTCGTCTCGATGCTGTAATGACCGGTGACAGGGTGAAGAGCGACTTCCGACTCGCTCACATATAATCTGACATCCCCTGTGATGAGTGCCTTTGAATGCTCAAGCGCTGGTTCAATAGTGGTCGGGTCGTGTTGCTTTCTCAACCAGGGGTGAACTGGCAGGGGTGACTGTAAGGGATGAGATACCAGTGGGAACATCGCGCTCATGGCTATAATTTCCTTCCTTGCTCTAACCATGTACGTCCAGTGCCGGGATGACATGGTTTCTTCTCGCTTATATGCGCTTGTACAGTCCTCTCACTGAAAGCATACACAAACCGTATGAATTGGCTCTGTGGGATTGCTGAGAAAGAACTGAGAAACCTCTCAGTTTGAAAGAAACATGTTACAATGAGGCCAAAAAGGAAGCAAAAGCATCGATATGTCCCTCTTCCAACCGCTACTCGTACTACTCCCGCTCGGATTGGATACGCTGGGAGTCTCGCTCAGCCTCGGCATCAAAAGCGTTTCTTCTCCGGTTTCGGACGGCGAAGGGAAGAGCGATTCATCTCCTCACTGGCTGTTTTCGGCCATCCTCTTCTCGTTGGCGGAGATGTTGATGCCTATCGTAGGTCTGGTCATTGGCTATGCCGCCTCTCTCGTTGTAAGTAATATTATGCATTATGTTGGCGCACTGCTTCTGATTGGTGTGGGAGTATGGGAACTGGGGGAAGAGGGACGCGAGTATCTACACAGGCGCAACAGCCAGGGTAGGGGGATGCCCCGGAAACCAGAGGCAATATCGCAGGTGCCAGAAGCACAATTTCAATGGGGTCGACAACTACTCCTCGCGCTGAGCGTGAGCCTGGATGAATTAGCCATCGGTTTTTCGTTCGGTTCTATTAGCGCCGGGAAAGCTATCAGCCCGATCACATTCTGTGTGTATATCGGCCTGCAAGGATTTCTTATGGCAGTGATTGGCATCTCACTGGGTAGGGCGTTACGCGCTCGCTTGAAGTCGCTCAAAGAGGGGAGCGAACTGCTGAGCGCTGTTCTGCTCATCGGGTTGGGCATATGGCTGCTCGTCTCATGAGCAGGCGAAGCACGCTCGCCTCCCGCTTGAACCGGAACAGGGGCTATGCTTCATTTTTTCTGGAGCCATCAAGATTGGTATGATTATCTGGAACTCTATAAGCGACCACTTCGCCGATATATATTAAATCATACTCCTGGCTGTTAGTCGTCGGTATCTTCTATCAATTCTCCTATACCGACCCTCAACACTTTAGCAATCCGTGTGAGAGTATCAACATTAGCTCCTAACGACGGGTTCTTCCAGAGCCTCTTGATAGTATTAAAGCTTATTCCTGTCTCGCGGGCTAGACTTGTCATAGTATACCCCTTCGGCTCTGCTACGTCTTTGACTCTATTCCTTGCCAAGTCTTGTGTCTCCGAACAATTTTTAATGAGCATAGCAGACTTACCAGATTGACGGAACTACAGAGTATATTGTACCATGTCTATTGCACAAATTAGTTTGTGGTAACAATATTGTAGTACGTGGGTTCGATGTAGGAGAATGACAGATGAACCAGCTTAACGAAACGTATGCAGTGGTAGACGACATATTTACGGTGTTTGAAAATGTTAGATCAATGTTTAGAGCATGGGATAAATCTAAACACATGCCATTCATTCAGCAAGTCATGAAGCTACAGGTATTAGAAGTCAAGCTTTATAAGTTAGGCTATGAAGAAGACTTTGTACGGCTGCTTGTTAAAGCGGTGTACGAGTCAGTATTCACCAGAACCGAGATACAACAATATGCTGGTACATAGCAAGCGAGGATGCAGGACAGCAACCTGGCATCCTCGCTTCCCCCTTTTAATACAGCACAATCGCGGCGCGATCAACAATCACATCGATTACGACTGGCCCGGCGCTGGTGAAGGACTGGGTCAAGGCTGCTGCGAGGTCGCTGGCCTTATCGACACACAGGGTCTCGCAGCCGTAGCCCCTGGCGATGGCACAAATATCGATGCCCGGCAGGTCTACGCCGTTGAATTCGGTGGTGTTGAACATGCGGCTGAAGGATTTCAGAGCCGCGTACTCCTGGTTGTTGAGGATGACAAAGGTGATGGGCAGGCGCTGCTGAACGGCAGTCCAGAGTCCTTGCACCGAGTACATGCTTGAACCGTCGCCGAGCAGGCCAATAACCCGGCGAGCGGGGTCTGCCAGCGCGATACCGACGGCTGCCGGCAGGCTATAGCCAAGTCCCCCGCTGGCTCCTGTATAGAAGCCGTTACTGCGGCGGATAGGCAGATAGTCGTGCAAGTCGTTGCGATGAGATGGTGCCTCTTCGACAATGACGGCATCATCAGGCATCACCTGCGCGATCGTGTGCAGCACGAAGGATGGCGGCATGGGATCAAGCTGATCCGGCAGAGGCGGGCGCGCGCGCGAAGCTGGTGCCGGACGAGCCGAGGTCTCGATCAGTTCAAGCAGGCGAGTCAGGCCCAGGCGGAGAGTGGAAAGCAGACTGCTCCCCACTGGTGACCAGGCAGCGGCATCTGGATCGTCAATAATTTGATAGAGTTGTACGCCCGCCGGGACAAAGGGACCATCGCTTTGCACATGGTAGGTGAAGATCGGCGCGCCGAGGACGACCACAACATCATAACCCGCGAGGTTCGCGGCCAGCAAGCGACGCACAGGTGGTAAAAAACCGGCGAAGAGCGGGTGATCCTCTGGAAAGCTGCACCGCCCAGCCATGGGACTGGCCCAGACGGCTGCCCGTGTGCGCTCAGCCAGCTCTAAAGCCTCGTTCCAGGCTCCATCTCGATCCACAGAGGCACCCACGATCAAGGCCGGGCGCTGACTGCGGTTCAGCGCGTCAGCAATCTGCTGGAGAGCTAGCGGGTCGGGAGCAAATTCAAAGCTGACCTGGCGGGCAGCAAGTGGTTCGGCCTCGACATCCCAATCGTCAACCGGGATGGAGACAAAGGTAGGGCCGCAGGGCTTCTGCATAGCCAGGTAATACGCTCGGGCCAGAGCGGCGGGTACATCCTGCGCGCGCGCCGGCTCACAACTCCATTTCACATAGGGTTTGGGAAACTCGCTGGCCTGAGTCGCCCAGAGATAGGGTTCGTCCAGCAACATTGCCCGCGCCTGCTGGCCCGCGCTAATCACGAGCGGCGTCTGATTGCGGTAGGCGGTAAAAATATTGCCCAGGGCGTGACCAACGCCCACCGCCGAGTGCAGGTTCACAAAGGCGGCGTTGCGGGTTGCCTGGGCATAGCCATCCGCCATCGCAACCACCGATGCCTCCTGCAAGCCCAGAATATAGCGAAAATCCGCAGGCCAATTTCTGAAAAATGGGAGTTCTGTGGAACCTGGATTGCCGAAGATGGTAGTCAATCCAAGTGTGCGCAGCAGGTGAATCGTCACATCGCGCACCGTACCTGACGTTTCTTCTGATGAAAGATTGTGCATTATTTCCCTCTCACTGCTCGTGCCGCAGGAGCGACTTTTCAAGGAACCAGAATACCGCGACCGTGCAACTGACCGGTCTCCAAATCGTGAATAGCCTCGTTGGCGGCCTCAAGCGGATAGAGCCTGGTATGCAACGTGACCTTGCCTTGCCTGGTCAGTGTCATCAGTTCCACCAGTTCATTATACGTGCCAACCAGGTTGCCGACGAAGTTGATCTCGCTGGCGATAATGTCGATCGTAGGCACAGCAAGTTGTCCGCCATAGCCAATCAGATAATAGCTGCCAGCGCGCTGGAGCATAGCCACGCCATCCACAATCGAGTCTCCCTCGCCAACAAAATCCAGGATGACTTCGGCTCCCCGGCCACCGGTAATCTCCCGCACTGTGTCTATCTGCTTCCCGTCCGCGAGTATCGTGTGGTCGGCTCCCCAGACCCGGCACAGTTCAAGGGCTTCGCGGGAACGGTCTATCACAATGATCTCTGCTGGCGTCAAAGCTTTGAGGCTCTGAATACCAATATGGCCCAGGCCACCCGCGCCAATCACAACCGCTCTCGTGCCTGGATAGAGCAGCGGCGCGGCCTTCTTGACCGCGTGATAGGCGGTAATGCCGGCATCGGCCAGCGCGGCAATATCTTTGGGCGCTAGCCGGGGGTCAAGCTTAATCACTGAGCGCGCGCTGGTCTTTAGGAACTCCGCCATGCCACCATTAGTGTCCATGCCCGGAAAGGCCGCGTGACTACAGTGCATATCGTCTCCCGCCCGGCAGGCGCGACAGAAGCTGCAGGAAATTTGCGGGTGGACGATTACCGTGTCACCCACTGCGACATTACTGACCGCCGAACCTACGGCGTGAACCCAACCAGCATTCTCATGACCCAGAATGTACGGCAAGGTGATCCCGGATTTATCGCTAAACTGCCCCTCTATAATGTGCAGGTCGGTACGACACAAACCCGCGCCACCAATACGGACAATCACATCATACGGGTTGGTAATCCTGGGTTCCGCGACCTCTTCAACGAGCGGGTGCTGCCCATACGTGTGCAAACGCACAGCTTTCATCAAAAAAACTCCTCCTCGTTCAGTTCTTCCGGGCCAGTAAAGCGCGAACCAGGCATACCCCAGCGACGGAAAAAATCACCTGTGGCGCGGCATAGCTCAACATTCGCGTTATTGCCAGCCTGAATCACGGCTCTGCCGCGCTGCCTGGCGCGCGTAATGCTGGCGTGAGATACAGGCGAACCAGCAGCGCGGGCCAGCAGTGGTAGCGCCGGATCAAGGGGCTTCCCGCTGCTTCTCGTTGGTGCCAGCCAGAGCAGGAGGGCCTGCCGGGCCTGAGAGCTTAGAAACGTCAGCCGTTCGCCCTGCTTGCCCCGGCGCGGGTTATACTGGACTGCCAGAGGATCTGCTTCGATGTCGGGAAGCAGGCGACCATCCGCATCGAGCGAACCGACATCGCCGAGGCGCAGTCTCAAGAATTCTGCGAGGCACAGGCCGCTACCGGACAGGGCAAGCAAGATCACTGACTCCACGCCCGGCTGCTCAGCTACTGGCGCGGCGGCAACGGCTCGTCCTGGCAGAGGACGCCAGGGGACCGCGATACCGTTCAGGCGAAACCAGAGCTTCGCGCCCATAGCCAGCGCGGCAATCTGGCTGGCGGCGTAATCTGCCAGCGCGCCAGCGAATACTGCGAGCGCCTGTTCGGCTATTCCTGGCTGCGCCAACGTCTGTTCCCGCAGTTTCTCAAGGTCGGTAAAACCCGTCAGCACGCTGAAACGGGCCAGGCTTGCCACCGCGCCGCGCGTCCAGGACTCGTCGTGACAGCGCCGCGCCAGTATCTCGGCCATCCTGTACACAGATGGGCAAGCCAGCAGCGCCGCTTCCCGCCGCCCGGCAAAGATGCGTGTCAGTTTCATCCCCCTACCTCTTGCCATTGATCAACTCCTGAATTTTCTCTCGCAAGAAATGGTCCTGGAGTACCACCTCGCACAATGTCACCCCTGGCACCGCTTCCACGCGCCTCTTGATCTCTCCGCCAATCATCGTCGCAAAGCGCGAAGGACAGAGCGGGCTGGTCAGATGAAAATACACAGTGACCCGCGTTCCCGTAATCTCTATCTTGTCCAGCAGACCCATATCAGCCAGCGAGCGACGAATTTCGGGGTCGCGCACAGCGCCTGCCGTAGCTCGCACCACGTCAATGTCGATGTTGATCGTCATAGCAAGTCCCTCCCCGCTGGATGTGCTGCCAGATACTCGCGTTTGCGCCTGGCGATCTCGTCGTTTTCGATGGCCTTGAGTTTGCTCTCAATATCTATGCCGTACAGCCGCGCGATATTGCCGCCGATAATCTTTTGCTTGATCTCATCCGTAAGATCGACGCCATACTCGGCCTTCAAGTCGTCTGGGAGTTGGAAAGCCATGAACTCATCAAGCTGCCAGTGCGGATACCAGATTGGAAAGTCCGTCCCGTAAATAATGCGCTCCGGGCCAAGCCAGAAGAGCAGATTCGCCATAATTTCCGCAAAGTAGCGCGGGCGCTTATGCACAAAGGCGAGCGCCACCGCCAGCGAGCCGTACACATTCGGGCAACTCGCGGCAATCCAGCAGAAATCGTCAAGTCTGGGCAGGCCGACGTGGTCGATAATAAAATTCAGTTCAGGGTAGAGACAGGCTGGTTCATCAATATCACGCACATCAAACTTTGCCAGCGACAGTGGTTCGACGCCCGGCCCCTTGTGAAAGTGCATGTTTTTCACGCCCAGTTCCAGGCAGCGCTCGTAGAGCGGGAAGACCATGGGGTCGTTGGCTCGCCAGCCGCGCGACTGACCACGCCACTCGGCGGTATACCACTTGAAGCCCAGCACGCCGCACTCGTGTACCTGGCGTTCGATTTCTTCCAGCGCGTTGGATACGCGTGGATCAAGGCCACCCAATGAGATAATCCGCTCCGGCGCGCGCGCGCGCAAGGTCATATTGCGGTCAGCAGAGCAGAAGCCTTCGTAGTAAAATTCCTTCAAAACCTGTGTCGAAAGAATAGCCATATCCGCGTCGCCCTTAATAAAAACCTCTTCAAGATACCATTCGGGATCGACTTTGCGAAACTGCGTTTCGTACTCCATGGTCCACTTTGGATCGGGCGGGTTTAGCGCGTTATGGATGCCATAGAAGGACTCAATGAACACATCTCCGAAACGATTTTTGCAATTCTCCCGGCTAGCATCCCAGAAACCGGTATGCGCGTCAAACACAAATGATCCGTTCTTCACCGAAAGATCCTTTCATCTCACAGGTTCGCTACTCTTCAACCGCATTTGCTCTCATGGAAGGACTCCTGTATTGACCACTTCCAGAATAGTATGGGCATCGAGATGGGGAGGCTCAAGGACAGCACACACACTTCCGCGATAAAAAACAAAGACGCGATTGCAGATCAGAGCCAACTCCCGTGGGTCCGTTGAAGCCAGCACTTGAATGGTACCCCGCGCGGCCAGGTTGCGCATCAGACCATAAATTTCCGCTCTGGCCCCCACATCAATGCCGCGCGTGGGATCATCAAGTAGCAAGACCGAGGCATCCGTTTCGAGCCACTTCGCAAAAACCACTTTCTGCTGATTCCCGCCTGACAGGTATCGCACCTCCTGATCTACGGAAGGCGTTCTGATACCTAGCCGCTCTACATGCGCGCGGGCGCGGGCGCGCAACTGGCCGGAACGTAAAAACGCTCCATCCCGGCGCAGGGCCACCGCTCGCACCTGCGCCACATTATCCCAGATGGGTTTATCAAGCATCAGGCCAATGCGCTGGCGATCTCCGGGAACAAGCGCGATGCCCTGCCGGATGGCATTGCGCAGACCAGGACGAAGCGTGGTTCCGTCCGGCAGCACCACACGTCCCTTGTCTGGCCGTAACGCGCCCGCCGCGACATAGAGCGCCTCCTGATGTCCTGAGCCGGAAAGCCCGGCCACACCAGTAATCCCCCCTGCCGGTGCCTCCAACGTCACATCTTCCAGAAACCCATGCATACTCACATGTTCAAGACGCAACGCGCTCTGACCTGGATCGGGCGGCCTGGGAGCCACGGATTGGGCCTGAGCCGGCGCTTTATTACCCAGGATCGCGCGCACGATCTCATCAATCGAGAGCGCGGCCACAGGCTCCGCGTCCACCACGCGCTCACCGTCGCGCAGCACCGTCACTTCATCGCACAGGCTCAACACGTCTTCAAGAATATGCGAGATATACACCACCGCAACATCACGCTGGCGCAACACGCGCAGCACTTCATGCAGTCGCTCCGTCGCGCGAGCGTGCAGCGCCGAGGTTGGTTCGTCGAGAATCAACACACGCGGGCGGATCATCAGGGCGCGCGCAATCTCAACCAACTGGCGCTGCTCCAGTGCCAGCGCTTCGACAGGTGTGCGTGGATCAACCTCCAGGCTCAATTCCTGAAACACCGGCCTGGCCTGCTCCCATATGCGACCCCGCGCCACAAACGGCCCCGTTGTGGGCGCGTGGACGGGAAAAAGATTTGATAACACATCGAGATCAGGAAAAAGGCTCAATTCCTGCGAGACAACCGCGACACCGTGCGCAGCCGCTTCGGCAGTGCTGGAGAAATGCGTCTCCTGACCGGCCAGGCGCAGAACCCCCGCGTCCGGGGAAATGGCCCCTGCCAGGATTTTGACAAGCGTTGACTTGCCCGCGCCATTCTCGCCCACCAGCGCGTGTACAGAGCCGGCGCGCACGCGAAAATCTACGCCTTTGAGCGCCGCAATACCACCATATGACTTGTGGATCTGCTCTGCCTCAAGCATGTAGCCAGAACCTGTCATGAGCTACCCTTCCTGTTATGAGAAATCGAAAGAGCCACGTATCTGCGAGGAATGAGATGTAGCAGATTCTCACTCCCCACAGATATGTAGTACGCGGCCTTTACTTGGCCTGATCGTACGGCTTGATCTGAGCCGCTGGATTGGCAAATTCTCTGTCGATGATTGGCTGAAAGTACGCGCCCTTCGTTGCAAGCGTGGCCTCGCGCGCGATGATGTCTGCCACATTTGCCTGGGTCACCAACTGCGCGCCGGGGTCCCACCAGCCCTTGGGGATGGCTGTCCCGTGCAGCGCGTGCTCGATCAGCAGGCGCATGGCGACATAGCCCTTCATGAAGTGTTCAGGATCGACAAGCGCGTAGTTGACACCATTCTGGACAGCCTGGAGTCCGGTTGGATTGAGGTCAAAGGCCGCCGTCAGGTATTTGCCGTTCTGAGCCTGCTTGATGCGAGCCAACGATGCATTGTCCGCGTCTCCAACCCCCAGATACGCCAGCGCATTCGGATGAGCCTGGATCAGGCTGGTCCAGGCATTATAATTCGCCTGCGGCTCCTGCTTTGAATCGAAAGGGCCAAGCACCTGAACATTGGGCAACATCTTATTAAACTCCTGCTGGATGCCCTGGAAGCGGTAGACCAGCACCGGCACTCCAGGGGTGTCGATACCCACAATCACCTGACCTGAGGCATTCGATGGCATATGTTTGATAGCCTCGTCTGCCAGCAGCGCGCCGGCAGCGACATTATCATTGCCAACGTAGGTGGTGATGCCTGTCGAGGGATCAGCAATGGTATCCACAGCGATAACCGGAATACCCGCCTTGACCGCATCGGTTTCCGGGCGCACAAAGAGGTTGGGCGCGAGCGTCTCCACAGCGATCCCGTCTGTCGCGGTCCTGGTGAGGTCCTGGAAGAGCTTGACCGCTCCTTCATCGTCAATGGTGGGCGGAGCAACGATCTGCGCATTAACATGAAACTGGTTCGCGGCATACTGCGCGCCCGCCGCCATCTCAGAGGCAAAATTCAGGCTGCTGGTTTCGCTCAGAAAGCCGACATGGATATCGGACGCACTTTTTCCGCCTCCTGTCGTGCTTATTGTGGGCGTTGAGCCGCCACAGGCCGCCAGGAAAAACAGCAGCCCCAGCGCCAGGGAACAACTGGTCAGAACAGCAAAGGTCTTTGCTAGCCGACGTTTCGCTTGCATAGGTTCCTCCTTAACAAAATAGATATATTCCACATAAAAGGGAAGAGAAGGAGCTTTGTCAGGTAGTATGCGCTTGCTACAATGCAGCCTTCATAACCTGGGTCGGCGAGCCGCGCGGGCGCGACGCAACGTGCTGTCGAGGGCGACCGCTATCAGAATCACCAGCCCGGTTGCGAAGTCGGACCAGTTGATCGGCACGTTGAAATACGCCATACCGCTCGCTACGACGCCGAGCAAAATAGAACCGAGCGCCGCGCCTATGATCGTCGCTTTACCCCCTTGCAAGGAAGTGCCGCCAATGATCGCGGCAGCGATCGCCAGCAGTTCGTAACCGACGCCCAGATTGGGGTCCGACGAGCCAAAATAGCCCAGAGAGAGCATACCGGCCAGTCCGCCCAGCGCACCCATCAATACAAAAGCCAGCAGCCGTACCCGGTGCGTAGGGAGACCGCTGAACCGCGCCGCATCAGGGTTAGAGCCGATTGAGCGCACCATATAGCCGAAAGGCGTGGTGTGTAAAATAACCGTGAACAGCGCTACAATCACCAGCATGACCCAGACATTGGTGGGGATGCCAAACAGCGAGCCTCCCACAAATACCGCGAATGGATCGGTCAGAGGGAGGGATACGACCTGGTTGCCATTGCTCAACGCGAACACCAGCCCGCGATAGATTGAGAGCGTAGCCAGGGTTGCGATAATTGACGGCAAGCGGAAGATCTGGATCAGCAGGCCGTTGGTCAGGCCAAGCAGAGCGCCTATCACCAGCCCGGTAATGGCCCCGAACCAGGAAGGCGCGCCAGCGTGGATCAATAAGGCCGCGCACATGGAGGTCAGTCCATAGATCGAGCCTACTGAGAGGTCCAGCTCGCGCATCGACAGGAGAAAAGCCATGCCACAGGCCAGGATGGCAACGAAGGTAGCCTGGCTGAGAATATCCATGATCTGGCTAAAGGCCAGAAAACTTGGATGCAGAATACTGATGCCAATAATCAGCACCACAATAGCAACCAGCACACCAATGTAATCCTGCGAGGTGACAGCTCGCACGCTGCCACGCAGAAACGAGCGCGCGGAAGAGGTTTTAGCGCCAGCACTTACAGTCTGGGAGGCAGAATCGATATCCTCAACCACGACTGTGGAGACATCCGAGTTCTCCCCAGTATCAGTAGTGGGCGAAGGTTGATCTTCTTGCTGATCTGGAAATCTTGCATCCATAGTGATTGATGCTATTATCCTTTCGTGCCAGGCTCTTCGCCTGTTCAGTTCGCGGCTCCCGTGTGACAGAAGCTGTTCTGCCGTATACTCATCACTCTGCTGCTATATGCAGAGAGCGCGGAAACGGCTCAATCAGCACGGGTGTTGAAATGCTTATCCAAGATATACCATAGAACAGCATAATCTACATCCCGTAAATGATATGTTTTTCGCGCTTACTTTGTAGTGGGGACAGGCTCACTCTTTTGGGGGAGATACCAGCAACGGAGCGCTCGGTCTGAGGGTAGGCAGCGAGACACGCACAGACGTACCCCACGCTGGAGTACTTTTGATCTCTATAGTTCCGCCGAGCCGTTGGGCGCGCTCGCGCATTGAATGCAGACCCAGGTGGCCGGGGAAAGCAGCCGTGGGATTAAAGCCCACGCCATCATCCTCGATCTCCAGAATAACGTTCACACCGGCCTGGTGCAGGCGCAGCATGACCCGCTGTGCCTGGGCGTGCTTCACAATGTTGTAAAGCGCCTCCTGTGCAATGCGGTAGAGCGCTTCCCTGGCATCAAGTGGGAGAGTTGGCTCCGCGCAAAGATGGAGTTCGACAGCCAGCTTGTAGCGACTCCCCACTGCCGTGACGTGGTGAGTCAGAGCCTCCACCAGCCCGGTTGACTCTAGCGCCTCTGGATGCAGCACAAAGAGCAAGGCTCTCATATCCGCCTGACAAGCTCTTGCCAGGGACAGCGCATAATCCAGCGATTCCGTCGCGTAAGGTGGATCGGTCTCGATGAAGTGACGCGCCGACTGCACGCCCAGGGTCATGCCATACAACTGTTGCGAAACGGAGTCGTGCAGTTCACGCGCCAGCCGCCGCCGTTCTTCGAGCGCGGCCTTATCTTGAGCTGCCGTAAACTCGCGCGCGTTGTGGATGGCTACAGCCGTCAGTTCAGCAATCGAGGTGAACAGGCTCAAATCCGCTATATCGGGCGACGACGTAGTGGGGTAATAGGCGTTAAGAACCCCCAGGGTCATGCCATGATAAAGCAGGGGGACAGAGACAATATTCCCACCGGGAAACTGTAGGCGCAGTTCAAGAAACTGGCGTAATAAGGCATCAACCTCAGAAGACCAGCGCTGCTGGGGAAACAGGCGGGTATAGAAGGCATCGTTCGGTGGGAAGTTGTGCAGAACGATGCGGCTCTCCTGGAAAGCATAGAGCGTAGGCAGCCGCGCGCCCACCTGTGCCAGATTCCTCATCATGGCGGTAAAACCAGGTGGCAGGCCATAATCGCTCAGCACACGAAACTGCGGCGGGGAACCGCTGACCAGCGTGATAAAACAGGCTTGAATCCCCAGCATCTGGACAACATCACGGGCCAGTGTCTCCAGTATAGACTCAAGCGGATTCCTGTAGATGATGCCGGAGGTTAGTTGCTTCAAGATCTTCACTTCGCGCATCGCTTGCCGCATATTGGTGACATCGCGCATCATCAGGACACGTTGTGTGTTCCCACCCTGCTCAATCACTACCTGATTACATTCAAGCTCGCACTTCTCGCCGTTCGCTCGCGCGATCACCATAGACCAGCGATCCGTCTCTTCCAGCAAGCGTGTCTCCTGGTTTCCGCCCGCGCAAAGCTCAAAGAAATGTTGCCCGCGAATCTTTTCCAGAGGACGGCCAAGAATGTTACATGCCGCGCGGTTGGCGGAGAAACAACGCAATTCGCTATTAAATAACAGAAAGCCGTCGAGCGATGCCTCCAGCATCGAGGCCAACAGCACTGAATCAAGGCTCTCAAGGCGAAAAGCGTGCGCGCCATAAGCAGGCTGGAAACCAGCAGTGGTGAGAGTTCCCAGTGGATTATCAGGACTGAGCATGGTCATTAGTAGTCCTCTCTTTACAATCCGTATCTATATGTGAGCGAGCAGGCCACTGCGGATAGCATAAATGGCCGCCTGCGTGCGACTGCGCACGCCGATTTTGGAGAGAATTTTGCTCACATGCGTCTTGACCGTCTCCTCTTTGAGGTGTAATGAACTGGCGATCTCGCGGTTCGACTGCCCGCGCCCAAGCAGGCGCAGAACCTCGGTCTCGCGCTCTGTTAGCGGCTCGGCGTGGTCTGTAGTACGCAGTTCGCGCAGCAGAAGAGCAGCCGCTTCAGGCGCGAGTTGCACTCTACCGACAGCCGCAGCATGAATTGCTTTGCAGAGTTCGTCGCCATCAACATCTTTAAGCAGGTAACCGATTGCGCCCGCGCGCATAATCTCGACTACCGCTGAATCTTCCAGCACACTGGTTAAAGCCAGAACCTCCGTATCCGGCAGTTCATGGCGAATAGCCTCGGTGGCCGCGATGCCATCCATCACCGGCATAAGCACATCCATCAGCACCACATCAGGCCGCAGTTCTCTGGCTAAAGCGAGCGCGTCTACGCCATTACCGGCCTCACCCACGATGATAAGCTCCGGGTCCACATGCAGAAACAGGCGCAGTCCCTGGCGCACAACCTTATGATCGTCGGCAATCACAACGCGAATCGTCAAGTAGTTCCTGCCTTTCCTGGCTCGAATTTGTCATACCAACTCCCCTACTATACCATCCCTGGCGATAGGAAGAAAGAGAGGTTCTCTACCAGCATAGTCAGGTCGAGGCACTATCCTCGCGCACCCCACGTCGGCGAAGTACGAAGCCGAACATGGCGAAGACGAGTGCAGTGCCACCTGCCACGAGGAAGGCGAGTTCTGTTCCGCCGCGATCTGTCAATGCAGCTGCGAGCAGCGCGCCAAAGGAACTGGTGCTAGAGAAGATGTAGCTGTAGAGTCCCGCCACACGCCCCTGGAGATAACCCGGCGCAGCAAGCTGGACGAGGGTATTGGTATTGGAGGTGTAAAGCGTATAGCAGATGCCAGTTACAAGCAACAAGAGAACTGTACCAATGACAGTGTGCTGCGGGGCAAGCAGCAGTTCGCCAATCCCAAACCCGGCTGCACTGGATAGCAAGATAGGCCAGCTCGCCCGACCCAGGGAGGCGGAAATAATGGCACCGATCAGCGCCCCGGCTCCAAAACAGGCCGTGAGCAGGCCATAGATCTCGGCTCCTGAGCGTAGCGTATTGCTCGCAACGAGCGGCAACAACACACTGAAGTTGATGCTCGCGGTGCAGATGAAGAGGAAGATTGTCAATGCCAACCACACGGTCGGCGTCCGAAAGACGTAGCCAAGTCCCTCACCAATGCTCCGCAAGATTGGCAGTTTCCCATGCCGCTCGATGGGCAGCAACTCATCAATATGCATCAAAAGCATCGCAATGATGACAGCAACATAGCTAACAGCGTCGATACTGAAACAAATACCCACTCCGAATGCCGCGATGAGAACGCCACCCAGACCTGGACCAATGATGCGGGTGGCGTTAGCCACGCTCGAGTTGAGCGCGATAGCGTTGGACAGTTCCTTACGCCCAACCATTTGAAAGATGAATGCCTGCCGGCTGGGATTGTTCATGACTAGCACGAGTCCGCGTATCGCCGCGATCACAAAGGCTTCCCATACAACAACTATATGAAGGAGCGTGAACACAGCCATGAAGCCACTGCAAAGGGCGAGCGCCATCTGCGTAAAAATAAGTGTTTTGCGATGGTCGAGTCGATCGCTGAACGCGCCACCAAAGAGACCGAAGACCAGGTAGGGACTGAACTGACAAAAGGCGAGGATGCCAACTGCAAACGCCGAGTGGGTCAGCTCCAGGACAAGCCAGGCCATGGCCGCGCTCTGTAGCCATGTGCCAATTTGCGAGAGGAACTGACCAGAGAAGTAGAGTCGATAGTTATAATGCTGGCGTAGACTCGTAAATGTGCGTACATTGGAGAGCTTGCCAATAGGAACGTGAGCAGAATATTTCATACATCACGCTTTGCCAGTTGTTGCAGCGGTTCAATGGCGACCGCGACGGCTGCAAGTGCGTCCGGCGCGAGTGTCTCCAGGCGGGTAGCAAGCCACGCGGTGCGACGCTCCCGTAGCGTCTGGAGTACCTGGCTACCAGGTGTTGTAACGTTGAGACCGACACGCCGCCGGTCTTGAGGATTGCTTCGTGTTCGCTCGACGAATCCCGCCGCCTCCAGGTTGTCGATATGACAGACCAGCGTGGAAGCGCTTATATGTTCCTGCGCGGCAAGTTCACCCAGACCGATACCCGGCGAATGCTGCATTACAGCAAGCAGGCTCGCCTGCGTACTTGTAATGCCCAATTCGTGCGCCTCGCTGCGCAGATAGCGATGCAGGCGCAAAAGCACGGGGCGCAACCGATTGGCAACAGCAAGCGCATCAATAGTTTCGGGTGCCGCAAGAGCTTGTGCGCGGTATGGTTCCTCCTGCATCATGCACATGCCTCCATTCGTCAATGAAGCAAGGCATCGCGGATAGGGTTGGCAAGGCAAGCTCAGCAGGCAGAACATCGACGATAGTAGGAAGGCCCCGCCACTACGTGCAAGAATACAGCGCTCACCCCCGCCAGCAAAATCCGTTGCTTGCAAAGTAATTCGTTAGACTAACTAAATTGTAGACGACGTAATTGCGAGATGTCAAGCTCAACAGTGAAACGCGAACAACCGGCTATACCATATCTGTCTGCGCAGCGCTTCATAAGGCAGCCCGATCACAGTCAATACAGTTGAAATCACAGGGGAATCACAGGCGCGCCAGTTGGTCCTTCGTTGCCACTTTATGAAGCGCTTCGCGGAGCAGAACGTAACATCGGCCACAGGTTGATCGCCAGGCAGATTGCCAGGGCCAGCCCAAAGGGGCCGGAGAGACTAAAGAGGAAGGTGTCAAAGGTATATCCCTGCACGCCGGGAAATAAGGGCGCGAGAAGAATAGAACCGACGCGCAACGCGGCAGCAGCATTACCGAGCCAGAGTGTTGCGCTCACCAACCTGGGAGAAACAATGTGACCACCGGAGAAGCTTGGCAACATACGCGGCGCGATGCCACACATCAGCAGGGCGATAAACCCGATGGCGAAACTATGGCGGATGGCGTCAAAGGCGACTGGCATCGTGCCGGTTGCTAACAAGCCGATGCCGTCAATCAGTAGCAGCAGACCGCCGAGCATGGCCCACAGATACGAGCTTGCCACCAATCCTACAAATGGCCCGTAATTCGTCTGCTCCTTCTTGACCTGCTTTTGATAGTTTTGCGCCAGGGACTCAGGCGAGGGGGCCAGCTTTGCCACGCGCTGAGGCAGGCGGCCTCGTTTGCGTATCAGGCTCAAGAAGATGCCGACGAATAACAGCACCACGCCGCCGGATACCAGCATCCCTACGCCATTGATGACGCCGGTCCATGTCGTCGGCAGTGGTCCGCCATCGATGCTGACACAGAGCAAGACCAGTCCTGCAAAGTACGCGCCTGCCATCGGCCACAGAATGCGGCGCGGGAAACCATCCAGTCCTGCGTACATCGGCAACGAACGAGCCGACATCGCCAGCGCCACCGGCACCAGAAAGCCGAACAGCCCCAGCGTCACATTCAGCGTGTCGCCCGTGTAGAGTACCAACCCGCCTCCCCGCGCTGTTTGTAGCGTATTCAGCAGGTTGATGATGCTGGCAAGGCCCAATGAACAGAATGCCCCCACGAAGAAAGGCAAGACGCTCCAATAGGCAGGGCGCGTGGTTGGACGCGGGCCGCGCATGGCAGTCAGTATCACCATGCAAAGGACGCAGGCGATGGCGACTACCTCTAAAAACCCACTACTGACCAGCCCGACACGCCACACAAACGCGGGAGATGTTGCCAGCAACGGCTGGCTGATGGCGCGGAATACCAGGCTGGCGATGAGGGCGCAGAGCAGCCAGGGAATGAGACGCGCCCCTACCAATGGCGTCCCGCGCAGGCGCGGAAGAAAGTGAAACGCCACGCCCAGCACAAAAAGTCCCGCCCAGCCGAACAGTTGCAGATGTCCATGCGCCTGCGCAGTCGCCTCCCACCACGCGCCGAGTGTTATCGAGAAAGCGCGAGACAGCGTTAGCACCGTTGCCAGCAGAAAACCGCCGCCCGCGCCCATCAACAGGGCGCATTGCAACATCGGAGCGACACGTATGAACGGCTCTTGCCTGTGTTCTCCATGTAACGGCGGAACCTGGCCGAGTTGTTCATGCGCGTTCGTCTTCATCAGTTGCTCTCCCTCACACTTGTGGATTATCAAAGGTGTTGAACTACGGGATGACTTTCAGGACACCCACAGCATAGCTTTATCTCATCAAGTTCACTGTAACTTTTATCACAAAGCCTGCCGTAGGACTGAACTGTGACCTCTGCTTACTCTCCAGGGGTATCTGGCGAAGCATCGCGGCATCAATAGCCATTCACAGCACCATCACCTTCCCCGATTGATTATATACGATCCGCGTAATCTTGCAACGAAACCAGGTAAACTCTCCGGCAGCGAGATGCCAGGTAATTTCAATCCTGGTCGGAACACATATCCCATCGACCTCTTTCTGCTCCAGAGAATAGTATCGTATGGTGATCTCACATAGCAATCACAACAGGTCACATGACGATCACAAAACGATCACGTTGCGAACGTATGGGGGTACCAGGAAGACCCACAACAAGTATAGGACACCCCAATCTGTACCTGGCTCTCCTCTCGCTGGTACATAGCCATGTGTTCCCGCGCGACCAGAATTGACATGAAGATGGTTCCGCGTGTAATCTCTAGTTATTGAACTGAGGAGGTCGGAGAAGAAAGCAATCGGAGTAAGATCATTTCGGACCTGCAATCAGAAGGGGAAGAACAACATGAGCGAAACGACAACAGCAAAAGATCATTCTCAACAGCCAGATGCAGCGGAGCAGAAGGTACGGCGCCGTGAAGACCCGGTGCTAATCACTGGCCGGGGGCAGTATGTGGGCGATATTCGTCGTCCGGGAATGCTCTCTATCCGTTTCGTGCGGAGTTTGTATGCCCATGCCCGTATTGTTGCGATTGATGGACAACAAGCCCTGGCCTATCCGGGTGTGGTAACAGTGGTGACAGGAGCAGACACCGCGCATTTAGGCGAGTTGCTCACGAATTTATTTCCGGGTTCAGCATGGGTACCACAGCCCCCCATGCCGCGTGATGAGGTCAACTATGTCGGTGAACCTGTGGCGGCAGTGGTGGCAGAGAGTGAGACAGCCGCATTCGAAGCTGCCGAACTCGTTGAGGTTGAATACGAGGTGTTGCCCTCTGTTGGAGGATTGGATGCCGCGCTCCAGGAGGACGGGCCGAAAATATTCAATGAGACGAGCAATATTGCCGTTACCAGAGAAAAGACGATTGGCGATGTCGAAGCTGGCTTCGCTCAGGCCGATAAGGTCATCTCATTGTACATGCGGCAACCACGTCTGGCGCTGGTGCCTATGGAACCGCGCGGCATTATTGCCGAAGGACATGCTGATGGCACTCTCTCGGTCTGGATCTCCAGTCAGTCGATCTGGCTGGCTCGTCTCCAACTATCGACAACGCTGCACATAGACCCAGGCAGCATCAAGATCACCGTTCCGCATGTAGGGGGAGCCTTTGGCGGCAAAACCCGACTCAGCGGTGAAGAGGTCGTGACGGCATTCCTGGCGCACAAGCTGCAACGAACTGTACGATGGTTGGAGAGCCGTGAGGACAATATCGTCTCGATGGGTCATGGCCGGGGTCTCAATGCCAGTGTGCAGGCCGCTGTTCGCAAGGATGGGACGATTCTGGCACTCAAAGCCGAGTTTTTTGCCGACCTGGGTGGCTATCCGGGTGATTATAGCATCCTCAGTGTCGATTCGACTGCCTCGATGATCTCCGGCACGTATGCGATTCCGGCGATTACGACCATCGTCAACGCAGTGAAGACCAACGCCGTTCCGACTGGCCCCTATCGAGGAGCAGGACGCCCGGAAGCCTGCTATTGCATCGAGCGCACGATGGATGCTATTGCGCATGAACTCTCTCTGGACCCCGTTGATGTGCGCAAACGAAACCTGATCCCCAGGGAGGCGTTCCCCTACACGACTGCCACCAATACGACCTATGATTCCGGCGCATACAGCTATGCTCTGGATACCCTGTTGAGCGCCGCGAACTATGAGCAGCTACGCGCTGAGCAGGCTCGTCTGCGCGCACAGGGTCAGCTTGTCGGTATCGGGCTGTGCGTCTATATCGAGAGTACCGCGATAGGCGGTCAGGGCATGAGCGGTCAGCCTGACAGTGGGCAGGTACGCATTAGCCCTGAAGGCAAGATTCTTGTCGAGAGCGCTTCAGTTGATAGTGGGCAAGGTCATGCCACCGCATTCGCCACCATCGTCGCCCAGGAATTCGGGGTGCCGCTTGAGCAAGTTGAGGTTTACATCGGAGATACTCCCAATAGCCATTCGCTTGCTACCTTTGCCAGCCGCAGTATGGGAGTCGGAGGCGTCGCGCTCAAGCACTCAGCCCAGGCGGTCAAAGCGCAGATGTTCAAATTAGCCTCGCATTTGCTCGAAGTGGGCGAGAACGATCTCGAACTGCGCGAGGGAAGTGTGCAGGTCTCTGGCGTTCCTGGTAAAGCGTACACCTTCGCCCAACTGGCAAGTATTGCCGAGAACCCCGTACAGAAAACACAGTTGCCCGATGATCTCCAGAAGGAACTGCTCAAGGGGCTGTGCAGCAAACAGGGCTTCGAGCCAGCAGATTTATCGTATCCCTTTGGCGCGCACCTGGCGGTCGTCCAGGTAGACCCTGAGACCGGCGAAGTGCATTTCCAACGCTATGTTGCGGTAGATGATTACGGTCATGTCCTGATACCAACGCTGGTAGAGGGTCAGACACATGGGGCCATTACGCAGGGCATTGGTCAGGCCATCTGTGAACAGATGGCCTACGATGTGAGTGGGCAAGTACTCAGCGCAACCCTGATGGACTATGCTGTCCCCCTCGCCAAAGAGTTGCCTCATTACGAGCTGACTCTGACCGAGACACCCAGCCCGCTCAACATTCTGGGAGTGAAAGGAGCCGGTGAGGCTGGCACAGTAGCCGCTCCTGCTACTGTTGCCAACGCTGTTATCGACGCGCTGCTTCCCCTGGGAGTTACCTCCCTGGATGTCCCGTTGACGCCTCTCACTATCTGGAAGGCTATCCAGAAAGCCAGCGTGAGAAGCGGTTCGTCAAGAACCCCCGCATAAATGACGGGGGCTTGTAGCTAGGCGCGTCCTGCTACAATAGACTCCTTGACTGAAGCCCTAGAGATATTGAGAGCGCCTACGATGTCAGCGTTCATCGCCAGGCCGCATTCGACACAACAAA
>JBOGTO010000142.1:0-9531 GCA_050695155.1 Ktedonobacteraceae bacterium | reverse complement strand
AAGGCGACCGCAAGGGTCGCCTCTACAATGAACGAGCGGGGCCAGCCCTGCTTTGTGGTTTTAGTAGAGGCGACCCTTGCGGTCGCCTTCCTCTTTCTTCGACTTGTAAATCACCCTGGTTACTGGCATCTCTCTGTACAAAAATGGTATACTTGCGCTTGATGGTTTTCTTGCGATTGTTATCCCCCCATTAGCAGTAGAAGGATGAACCATGACAGCAGACGAAGCTTCCAGTGTAGCAACTTCACTTGCCAGGCCGGAGCGCGCGGTTGATGTGCGCGGCCTGTCCACCCATATGTTTGAGGCGGGAGCGTCTTCTTCGCCTCCCCTGCTTTACCTGCATGGTACGTATCTTGGCAATCTGTGGCTGGAATTTCATACCACGCTGGCGCAGCAATTCCATGTGTTCGCGCCCGATACTCCTGGATTTGGCCTTACCGCGCGTCCCGACTGGATGCGCGATATGAGCGATTATATACTGTACTTCCGCGACCTGCTCGATACGCTTGGCCTTGAGAAGGCAATACTGGTCGGGCATTCGCTCGGTGGCTGGATGGCGGCTGAACTGGCCGTCTGGTATCCTGAGCGTGTTGAAAAGCTGGTACTTTCCAATTCAGCGGGTATTCGCGTCAAAGGGTCGCCCATTGCTGATCTTTTCGCCATGAATGCGCAAGAAGTAATGATGGCGTGTTTTGATGATTTCTCGGCGGCCGCGCCCCTCATGCCTGCTGAAATGAACGTCGATTACCTGATTGGACAGTACCGGCAATTGACAACTCTGGCATCGCTGGCCTGGAATCCATCCTACGATCCTAAACTCGAACGCCGCCTTGCGCGTATCACCTGTCCCACCTTGATCGTGTGGGGCGAGCATGACCGCCTGATCCCGCCCGTCTACGCGGAAGCCTTCCATCATGCCATTGCCGGTTCGGAGGTGGTGATGTTGAGCGGCACCGGTCACATGCCCATGTTCGAGAAGCCGCAGGAGTGGAGCGCGGCGATTGCCGATTTTTTGCGCAAGTAATAGCTGAACGCCTGTCGTCCAGCTATCCATAGAAGCGGGAGAGATACTTATGAACAAATTGACCTTCCATTACTTCCACCTGATGCCCTGGCCGCATTTGCCGCCAGACTTCGATGAAAACTACGACTCGGCGTGGGTGACGTTGCCCAATAAATTCTACGATCCCATCAAGGGTCACGCGCTCTACAATCGCTATCTCGACGAAATCGAACGCGCTGACAAGCTTGGTTGGGATAGCGTGATCGTCAACGAACATCACCAGAACGCTTACGGCACCATGCCATCGCCTAATATCATGGCGGCTGCCCTGACGCAGCGTATAAAGCGTGCCAAAATCGGCATCGTAGGCAACGCGCTGCCCCTGCATGATGATCCCCTGCGTGTGGCCGAGGAGATTGCTATGCTCGATGTGCTGAGTGGCGGGCGCATCATCTCGGGCTTTGTGCGCGGCACTGGCATGGAGTACTTCAGCTATAACATCAATCCGACCGTCAGCCGCGAGCGGATGGACGAGGCGCACGACCTGATTATCCAGGCGTGGACGCGCCCTGGCCCTTTCGCCTTCGAGGGCGAGCATTACAACTATCGCTACGTGAACACCTGGCCGCGCCCCATTCAGCAGCCGCACCCGCCTATCTGGCTGCCCGGCACCGCCAGCATGGAAACCATCGACTTCGCGGCGCGTCACAAATACCCCTACATGACCGTCTTCATGCCTATGAACCAGCGCAAACGCGCTTATGAGATGTATCGCAGAGTGGCAGAGGAAAAATACGGCTACGAAGCGCAGCCCGACCAACTGGCCTTCTGCACACCTGTCATCCTGGGCGAGACCGACGATATCGCCATGAAGGAGGGCGAAAAATACGCCCTGTGGATCTTTGATAAGGGCTTGAAGGTGCGCCCTGAGTTCTTCGTTCCGCCAGGATATATGAGCGAGCGCAGTCTCAAAGCTGCGCTTGAGGGTGGCGGCTTCGGCCAGAAACGCACTTTCAAGGAACTGGTCGATACCGGCGTAGTCATCGCGGGCAGCGTGGATACTGTGATCGAGAAGCTATCTTACTATACCGACGTATTGCACGCCAACATGCTGGTAACGGGCGGTCACGTTGGCGAGATGCCCGATTACCTCGTCCTGAAATTTCAAGAAATGATGGCAAAAGAAGTCATGCCACACTTCCGCGAGAAAATTACCCGGACCGTGAACACGGCTGTTGAGGTGGCAGGATAATAGTTCTGGTTATCCGTAGGGGCGCGGGTGGATGATGATGGGTGGCGGGGGCCTTTAGGGCCGCCCGTTGGGGATGGTTGTATCCCCGCCTGCATAAACAAGATGTACAGGGAAGGACGCGGGCGGCTTCCGCGCCACCCCCGCCCCTACGGATAACCGGGTTTATATAAAGGAGCAAACGATGCCCATAATTCGCACGCCGGACGAGCGTTTCGCCAATTTGCCCGGCTATCCATACCAGCCGCATTATGTCGAGGTCAATGGGTTGCGGATGCATTACGTTGATGAAGGTCAGGGGGAAGTTATTTTGTGTTTGCATGGCGAACCATCGTGGTCGTATCTCTATCGCAAGATGATCGCCATTTTGTCGCGCGAGTATCGCGTGGTGGCCCCGGATTTTATTGGCTTTGGGCGTTCGGATAAATTCACTGAGCGCGATGAATATTCCTTTAAGATGCATCATGACACGCTCGTGGCGTTTATCGAAGCTGCCGACCTGGCAAACATCACGCTGGTCGCGCAGGATTGGGGCGGCTTGCTGGGCTTGACGGTTGCCAGCGAGATGCCCGACCTGTTCAAACGGCTGGTCATCATGAATACTGGCCTGCCGACGGGCGACGAGCCGATAGGCAAGGGATTCATGCGCTGGCGTGAATTTGCCGCCAGCCAGACCGACCTGCCCGTGAGTACGGTCATTTACAATGGTGTAGCGCAGAAGGAGCGCATGACTACTGATGTATTACTGGCCTACGATAGCCCATTTCCCGATGTGACGTATAAAGCAGGCGCGATGGCTTTCCCTCTACTGGTTCCTATCCAACCCGATGATCCAGGCGCGAGCGAAATGAGGCAGGCACGCGCGGCCCTTGCACACTGGCAGAAACCAGTGCTGGTGATGTTCTCGGACAAAGACCCGATTACGCGCGGCGGCGATCTTTTCTTTCGCGCATTGATCCCCGGCGCGCAAAATCAGCCCGTCATTGCGATTGAGAATGCCGGACACTTTCTCCAGGAGGACAAAGGAGAGGAGATCGCGCGGCACATCGCGGAATTTATGGCTCGCACTCAATAACCCTGGCTCCGTTTCATGCAAATGTCTCTCTTCTGTCTGCTTATACGTGATCTATGTAGAGCAATATCAGTAAAACGTGTTTCGGCATCAGCAAAGGAGACAATCATGGCAGCGACCCTGGCGGCACAGGAACTGGTAAAGCAGAAATTAGCCGCAATCGAGCAGTTACAACCGGCTTTTGAGGAGTGTTTTCCGTTTGTACAACAGGTACACGGGCAGCGGCGGTTTGCCACATTTTCGGTTGACGATACCGTGCGCTATCTTCATGCATTATGGGTATGTGAATGTAAAGACCGCCTGTTGAGCATCTACAGGAATATCGAACGCTATGAAGGCGTCTACTGCCTGCATCTCTTGCGAAACTGGCAGGAAGGTGAGACCGCCGATGTGGTCGATTTCCTGCAAAGGAAATTAGATATGATGCCCTTTGCCGATTTAACACGGCAGATTCATGAAGCGAAAACCCATCTTAAGGGCGATAGCCTGGCTCATCGTCTCATCGATGGGTGCGGCATTTTGCTCAATCGAGGCATGAACTTGATGCAGATGTATGACGCTATTTTCGCGCTGTCAGAGGAACAACTCTTTGTCGAAGTACGCGCCGCCTGTACCCGGTACGGTCATATCCCTGAGCAAATTGAAAGGCAAATCGCGGAGCTGCGCACAGATCTGTACGCCTATGTGCCGTCCCAGGCGCTGGCGCAGCTTAATATGGAGCTGATGAATAAAATGGGCATGTCTGTCATGAGCAGACCATCCGATCAACCGGGCAATCGTTCGTGGCGCGTACTCGAACCAACAATTCCGCCTGTTCCCTTTGCCGAACATGTCATTGATGGGTATATAGAGCTAACCGCGCCCGAATTTAATAATCCGAAAGATGTGCGTTTCGTTGATCGACCCGAAGTGAGCGATACAGGAACGATGTGAGTTATCTCACCCGGCCTCGCTCGTGTGCTTCATCACATCTTCTGTAATTACCAGCAAGAAAGGGATGAGCATGAAGATGGTGAGAAAGGCGCACATGGCAAAAACGACACGCAGCCCAAAAAGCTGGGCGCAGAAACCTCCCAGGATTGGCCCAATCGCGGCTGAACCGATACCCAGGAAGCGATACGCCGAGTTGACCCGTCCTTGAAGGTTGATGGGAACGATGCGTCCCTGTAGCGCGGCGGCGGCGATATTCCACATGGGGCCACCGATGCCGCCCAGGAAAGCCGCGCCTCCAATGATCCAGCTATTGGTCGAGAGCGCGGGGGCTGCGAACATCAGAGCATTGCCGACAATATTCAGGCCAATGGCCCAGCGCCGTCCCAACCAGCGCTGGACGGGCAGCGTAAGAAATGTCCCGATTACGCCGCCGATGCCAATGCTCGTCAGGAGAACGCCATAGCCAGAAGCCGTTAATCCTACCGGACCCGGAGCAACTATGTAGAGGACCAGCAGGCCAATATAAGCTCCCCAGCAGGCGTTTATGACTGCTGCCATGAGACCGATTACCCCCAGCGTTTGCTGGCTCCACATAAAACGTATTCCATCCAGCACTTCACCCACAATATGGCGCTTCCTCGTATCTCGAGAGTGGAAGGTAGAACGAGTGCCATGCAGGAAATGGAGCGCGACCAGTCCAGCCATCGTGCATCCAGCGCCGACACCCAGCGTTAGAGCCGCGCCTACGCTGGCAATTACGCCACCCAGTGGCGAGGCCAGCAGCTCGATAACATTTTGTGTGCCTGCCAGCCATGTATTGGCTCTCTCAAGCTGCGCCCCTGCTACCACCATTGGCACTGCCGCCGAGAGCGCCGGGTTTTCCAGCGTTTGAGTTATGCCAAGTACCAGCGCAAGCACATAGAGGAGCGGCAAGCTCACAGACCCGAAGGTCGCAACAAATGTGGCAATGCCTAAAATGACCAGGCGCAGCAGCGTGCTTGCCAGCAGGATATGCTGGCGATTATAGCGGTCAACCAGAGCGCCGGCAAACAGGCCACATACCAGCCAGGGGACACTGAGGGCGAAGGTGATACCCGATACCAGCACTGGAGAGCGGGTTATGCGACTGGCGAAAAGCGATAGTCCTAGCTGTATGATCCAGTATACAAAGTAGCTCGTGCCAGATGCTATCGAAAGCGTCAAAAAGTCGAAGCGGTGTGCGGCCTGTTCAGGAGGAACAACCGGCACATGAGCATTATTTCCGCTGAACGTTGATAGTTCTTTATGCGTACCTGCTTCGGCAGGCAAAGATTCATGGTGAGGTTCTTGATGCATCGTCAATGATTTTCTCCGTTTGCGATGAAGCAGTTTCGAGGCGCAAAAAGACCCCGGCTGCTCAACAACTCAATGGGCAGACGTAGTTGTGGGTAGCGTTCCAGTTTGCGCGTCAAAGGAGCGTACCTGGAAGCTACGCTAAACGGAGAAAAAGATGAGGACTCACATCATGAAGGTGTAGCTTTCTGCTAATTCAAAACTTGTCAACGCCAGAGCTAGTGTAACATAACCCAGCCTGGGAAGCAAACGCTGTGCATCAGGGGTGCAGGACGATGTACAAGTTGGGGAGAGAGGCAAGGTATAAGGAAGCACAAAGGCTACCGCAAGGGTCGCCTCTACTATGAACGAGCCTGGCAAGCCGTTTCATGCTCATAGTAGAGGCGACCCTTGCGGTCGCCTTCCCGCCTTCACTCGACTTCTCACAGTCGCCCCGTCAGGGGTGGTGTTTGCTTATCTACGTCGAAGTCGGTCCCGGAGGCGGATTGATGGGTAAAACCATGGGCGGGCGTGGCGACTGTGAGAAGTCGAAATCTGACACTAGATTGCCGAGAATCGATACATCTTCGCGCACGGTTGGACGTGGGTCGGGGCGGCCATCGGTCTTAGGATCGAGGCGCTGGCTGTTCAGGAAATCGTCCTCGATGAATTTGAGGTAAGCATCGAAGCTTAGCGTCTGATGATCGATATAGGCTTTCTTCGCATATGGACTAATGACAATACCTGGCACGCGCAAACCATAGCCGTTTTGATCGACGTTGGGCGGCACAACATGGTCGTAGAAACCACCCCAATCATCCCAGGCCAGGAAGATGGCTGTGCTGCTCCAGTCTGGCCCTTGCATGGCGGCGTTGATGAGACCGGTGACATATGATTGTCCGGTGCTGACAAGGGCAGGTGGATGTTCGCTATCTTTCCCATCGGGCGTAATCCACGAAACTGAGGGCAGCGAGCCATTTTTAGCCGCCGTATAGAAGTTGTTCAACGACTGGATATTGCCAAGCTGCCCATCTTGTTGCACGGTGTCAAAATTCGGCAACGGGTTCCAGATGCCCGGCGTCTTCGGCCCCTGCTTTACCGGAGCGCATGATGCCGCATCATCCTCGCAGTCGGGCTGCGTTCCCGGCGCGACATAATAGGCCCAGCTCACCTTGTTCTTATAAAGCAGGTAGGTGAGGTCTGTCCAGGCATAATCTGCTTTATAGGCGTCGGCCTGTTTCAGCGTCACAGGCCCCTTGATGTTGTTTACACAACTCTGTGGATCTCCTTTTGTAGTACAATTAGCCGACCATGCCGAGACCATGAACAGGTGAGCGGGCAAGCTCCAGGAGGCGTCCGGCTCAAACATGTGATCTTGCAGCACAAAGTTCTGCGCATAGGACCAGTAGTTAGGAATCTCACGCGCGTCGTGGTACCCCATGACATCGGTTTGCCCGTTCCCGCTACAGGCCGGGTCGTTCGGGTTGGTGCAGCTTCCCTTGCCTTTTTCAGCTTGGGTGATGAAACCATCCATCTTGCCATTATTAATATCGGCGGTCGCGTTTGCCGCTCCATGCGGTCCCCCATGATTCAGGTCCTGTGAGTCATGGTAGGGTTTCACGCACTGCCCGGTATGCGGACCGTTGACGCATACGCTGGGAACGCCATTTTGCATAGGAATGCCGTCGGCCCCCGGATAGGTGCCAAAGTAGGAATCGAACGAGCGATTCTCCTGCATGATAACGATAACATGCTTGATCTTGTTGATGCCGCTATTCTGATTCGTGGTGGGCGTGGGAGACGAAGAGCCACCACAGGCGGCCAGGGCTGTCAGGGCAAACGACATTGCCAGCACAACACCCAGAATTTTATGAGTGCCTGTTCGTATTTTATGTCTGGACATACTTACCCTCTTATTGAGATGGTTGGAAGACATATCGTATATATCCATTCTAAAGCGAAGACTTCAAGAAACGCTCAAGCTAGCATTAAGATTTGCTAAGAATTGCCGCACCTGTGATGCGCTTGATTACAGATTATTCGGGTATAATAGAAGCGGTGTTCTTGCATAAGAAACGAAAGGATGAACACGATGGATAATACGAATGAGAAACGGCCCTGGGTGCTGGTTGCTGTTTGGTTTGGCACCATCGCCCTGCTGGGACTGCTCAAGCGTGGCATCGACAAGCGCAGGCCATTTTAGCGGAGTAATTGACAAACAAAAGGATGCGCGTTATAGTACATCCAGCAGATAAAAATACTGTCTTACCTCGTTAGGTGAGGCGGCTGTGCGAACATAGGCCACTGATCAGAAACGTCGAGAGACGCCAACGATCAGGCCAGGTCTCGTCGGCATAAGGCGGGACCCTAAGTGGCTGGATAGCCGGGGAGCTATCCTACGTCGTACAGTGCCAAAACTCAACTAGAGGGGGAACAAAGCAGCATATATTGCTTTTCATGTACCTCCTCTTGTCAGGGGGCATTTTTTATAATATGTCACTGCCAGGGAGTGTTCTATGAACAAGGTACCTGTCAAGCGCGAGAAAATCATGCGACAGAAGAGGGTGCGCCGCGTCTGGGTGCGCCAGTTGCTCTTGCTGCTTTCCGTTGTCGGCCCAGGGCTGATTACCGCTAATGTGGATAATGACGCTACCGGCATCGCGGGCTATTCGCAGGCCGGGGCGCAGTATGGCTATGGCCTGTTGTGGGCTGTTGTGCTTGTCACTATCAGCCTGGCGGTTGTGCAGGAGATGGTGGCGCGTATGGGTGTGGTAACGGGCAAAGGGCTGGCTGACCTGATACGCGAAAAATTTGGGGTGCGCGTCACTTTCTGGAGTATGCTGCTGCTTTTGATCGCCAACAGCGCCACGACGGTAGCGGAATTTGCTGGCATTTCGGGGGCTATGTATATCTTCGGCGTGAGCCAGTATATCGCTATTCCGGTAGCGGCCATTCTCGTATGGGTGCTGGTGACGCGCGGCAGCTATCGCTACGTCGAGCGTATCCTGCTGGTTTTGTGCCTTATCTATATTACCTACGTCATCAGTGGTTTTCTGGTGCATCCGAACTGGGGTCAGGTTTTTCATCAAACCCTCGTGCCGCCCATCCAGTTGAATCAGGGTTACTTGCTCACGCTGGTAGCGGTGATTGGCACCACTATCTCGCCCTGGATGCAATTCTACCAGCAGTCAGCCATCGCGGATAAGCATATTACTATCACGCATCTCAACTACGAGCGTATCGATACCTATGTCGGAGCCTTTCTCACCGACTTTATCGCCTTCTTCATCGTCATCTGCACGGGCGCTACCCTGTTTGTGCATCATATTCAGATCACACAGGCGCGCGATGCTGCCCTGGCGCTGGCTCCCCTGGTGGGAGGCAACGGGCAGATAGCAGAAATTCTGTTCGGCGTTGGCCTGCTCAATGCCTCGCTGATGGCTGCCAGCGTGCTGCCGCTTTCAACTGCCTATTCGGTGGCGGAAGCTTTTGGCTGGGAGCGCGGCGTCGGCCACTCCTTCAAGGAGGCTCCGCAATTTCTCACCCTGTACACCATCATTATCGGCCTGGGCGCTGGTATCACCATGTTTGTGCCACAGAATAGCCTGGTCTTTGTATTGAACCTGCCCAACGTGGTAGGCGGTATGCTGCTGCCGCTCATCCTGGTCTTAATGATCCTGTTGTGCAACGATCGCCGCTTGCTGGGTCGCTACGTCAACGGACCGATCTTAAACACCATCGCCTGGATCACTACCGTTGTGATGACTTTCTTGACCGCTATGATTATCCTGACAACCCTCTTTCCGCACCTGTTCGGGTGATAGGGATACCAGGGCGGGGGCAACTGGTCGGGAACCTCTGGCTCGCTTCCACCGTCTACTCATTACAAGAGTTTCAGCTATGAAACCAACAACAATTTGTATCTCAGGAGAGAGCCAATGTTTCAATTTATACGAAAGCGCA